>JAZSHK010000019.1:0-7583 GCA_045533185.1 Acutalibacteraceae bacterium
CGCCCATTTGGGCGGCGGGGTCGTTGTTTCCCATATTGCCAAATTTTGCGTTTTATGCTACAATGCGTTTGTAACACAAGCGGAAAGGAGCGCGTTTATGTCGTTTCTGTATTTTCTTGAAGGTCTGCGCAATACGGTGCTGGATGCCTTTTTTTCCTTTGTCACGCTCTTCGGCGAGGAGACCATCTTTATGGCGGTCGGGATGATCGTGTTCTGGTGCGTCGATAAGTATAAGGGCTATTACCTGCTCTGCGTCGGCTTTCTGGGGACGGTGCTCAACCAGTTTCTCAAGATCCTCTGCCGCGTGCCGCGTCCGTGGGTGAAGGACCCCGATTTCACCATCGTGGAATCGGCGCGCGAGGCCGCGTCGGGCTATTCCTTCCCGAGCGGGCACACCCAGACCGCGGTGGGGCTGTACGGCGGCATCGCCCGTGTGAGCAAGAACACCGCTCTGCGTGTCGGGATGCTCGTGCTCGCGGCGCTCGTTGCGCTGTCGCGGATGTATCTCGGCGTGCACACCCCTGCGGATGTGCTCACATCGGTGGGTATCGGCGCGGTGCTGGTGTTTGTGATGCACCCCCTCTTCCGCAAGGCGGAGAAGTTCCCGCGGGTGATGCTCGCGGTGCTCGGCTCCTTCATCGCGCTGATGGTGGCGTATCTCTGCTTTGTGCAATTCTTCCCGTTCCCTGCCGAGGTGACCGCCGCGGACGCGGTGCACAATCTGGAGTCCGCGCGCAAAAACGGCTTTACCCTGCTCGGCTGCGCGGTGGGGCTATTGCTCACATACATCGTGGATCGCAAGTGGATCAATTTCGACACCAAGGCGGTGTGGTGGGCGCAGATGATCAAGACGGTGGGCGGCATCCTGCTCGTGCTCGCGACCAAGGAGCTGCTGCGCGCCCCGCTGGACGCGCTGTTCGGCGGTCATCTCGCGGCGCGCAGTGTGCGGTATTTCCTCATCGTGGTGGTCGGCGGCATCCTGTGGCCGATGACCTTCAAATTCTTCTCAAAGCTCGGCAAGAGATCATAATCCGAAACGAAAAAGGCTCGACCTCACGGTCGACCCTTTTTCGTATCTCTTATTATTTCTTCGTCCACGTCGAGGGGATGAGTACGAACAGCAGCGGGTAGATCTCCAGCCGCCCGAACAGCATCGCGAAGGTGAGGATGAGCTTGGAGAAGGGCGAATACACCGCGTAGCTTGCGGCGGGGCCGACGAGATCGAAACCGGGGCCGACGTTGTTGAAGCACGCGGCCATCGCGGAGAGGTTGGTCTCAACGCTGATGGGCTCGAAGCACAGCAGCAGGCAGCCGATCGCGAACAGCATAAAATACAGAATGAAATACGCCGTTGTGCCCGAGATGGACGCTTCGTCCAGGCGCTTGCCCTCCATCTTGATGACGCCAACCGAGCGGGGGTGCAGCAGGCGGCGCAGGTCACGCTTGACGGTGCTCAGCAGCAGTTGGATGCGCGACACCTTCAGGCCGCCCGCGGTGGAGCCCGCACAGCCGCCGATAAACATCAGCACGAGCAGGATGCCCTTGGACAGCCCCGGCCAGAGGTCAAAGTCCGCGGTGGCGTAGCCGGTGGTGGTGGTGATGGACGACACCTGGAACAGCGCTGTGCGTACCGTCTCCTCAAAGCCGTCGTACAGCGGTGCGATGTTGCACGCAATGACGGCGGTGGCACCGACCACGACGGCGGCATACAGCCACAGCTCGCGGCTTTTGAACGCCGTTTTGGCCTGACGAATGAGGATGAGGTAGTAGAGGTTAAAGTTGACGCCGAACAGCAGCATAAAGATGCCGATGACCCATTGCAGATACGGGCTGTAGCCCGCGATGCTGTCCGCCTTGATGCCGAAGCCGCCCGTGCCCGCTGTGCCGAACGAGTGGATGATGCTGTCAAAAAGCGGCATCCCGCCGGCGAGCAGCAGCAGGATCTCCACCGCGGTCATCACGAGATAGATGATATAGAGGATCTTGGCGGTGTCGCGGATGCGGGGCATCAGCTTGCCGACGACGGGGCCGGGCATCTCGGCGCGCAGGATGTGCATATTGCGCCCCGACACCGACGGCACGATCGCCATAATCAGCACCAGTACGCCCATACCGCCGATCCAGTGCGTAAAGCTACGCCAGAACAGCAGGCCGTGGCTCATTGCCTCGACGTTCGTGAGGATCGACGCGCCGGTGGTGGTAAAGCCGCTCACCGTCTCGAAAAAGGCGTCGACGTAGCTGGGGATCTCTCCGCTGAGGAAGAAGGGTAGCGCGCCGACGGCGGACAGCGCCAGCCACGACAACGCAACGATGACGAAGCCCTCGCGCGCGAAGATGACCTGCGAGGACGGGCGGCTGATGAGGGTGAGCGCAAAGCCGACCGCCAGTGCGATCCCCGCCGTGGCGAGGATCGCCCACAGGCACGACTCCCCGTAGAGCAGTGCCACCAGAGCAGGGAGCACCAGCACCGCCGCTTCCAGCTTGACGATCTGCCCGATCATATAAAAAACCATTCTGCGATTCATAGAAAACCGTCCTTATTTCAGGATATCCTTTAATTCCTGCAGGTGCTGACCCGCGACGAGCAGCACCACCTTGTCCCCTGCGAGGATGCGATCGTCACCGGCGGGGATGATGGGGCGGCGGTTGCGGATGATGCCCGCGATAAGGATGTTGGGCTTGAGGGAAAGGTCCTTGAGCGGGATGTCGACGAGGGTCGGCTCATCCTGCACGAGAAATTCCACCGCTTCGGCGCGGTCGTCCATCAGCGTATACAGCGTTTCGATGGTACTGCCCATCGAGCTGTGCAGGGCGCGGGCGTACCGCACCAGCACGTCGGCAATGAGCTTGCGGGGGGAGACGATACATTCCAGCCCGAGTCGCTCCGCCATCGCGGCGAGCTCGGGGCGGTTGACCTTGGAGATGACCTTCGGCACCTTCTGCGACGAGGCGAAGAAGGAGAGCAGGATGTTCTGCTCGTCCATCCCCGTGAGGGAGACGAACGCGTCCATATCGCCGATGCCTTCCTCAAGCAGCAGCTCCTGATGCGAGCCGTCGCCGTGGATGACCACCGCCTTGGGCAGTGCCTCGCACAGATCCTCGCACAGCGCGCGGTCACGGTCGATGATCTTGACGTCGGTACCCGCGGCGAGCAGGCGTTTCGCGAGATAGAACGCGGTGCGGCTGCCGCCGAGGATCATCACGTCGCGCGCCTGCTTGGAGGCAAGTCCGATCGCGCGCATCAGCTTTTGAATTTCGGCGGGGGAGGCGGTCAGGCCGATGCGGTCGCCCGCCTGCAGGACGAAATTACCGTCGGGGATATACACCTCGTCGCCGCGCTGGACAACGCAGATGAGGAATTTCGCGTTATACCGCGCACGCAGCTCGTGCAGCGGCACGCCCAGCAGGGGAGAATCCTCGCGCAGGCGCAGCTCGATCATTTCGAAGTTGCCGCGGGAGAAGGTCTCGATCTTCGCCGCGGTGGGGAGCTTTAAGGTGTGGAACAGCTCGCGCGCCGCGCGCAGCTCGGGGTTGATCGCCATCGACAGCCCCAGCTCCTGCTTCATAAAGGTGAGGGACTTGTCGTTGTATTCGGGGTTGCGGATGCGGGCGATGGTGTGCCGCGCGCCCATCCGCCCCGCGAGGTAGCAGGCAAGCATATTGAGCTCGTCCGACCCCGTGACGGCGATGAACATCTCCGCGTCGGCGACCCCCGCCTCGGCGAGGGTGTCACAGTCCGCGCCGTTGCCGCAGACCCCCATCACGTCGTAGACGTTGGTGATCTCGGCGAGGATGTCGCGGTCGAGCTCGATGGCGGTGATGTCGTGTCCTTCGTTGGTGAGGCTGGCAAGGATGGTCGAGCCGATCTTGCCGCAGCCTACAATGAGAATATTCATACAAAACGCTCCTTTCGGGCGGGAAATGATAACTTATACAATATAATAATATACCACATACTGTCAACAAATGCAAACCCTAAATAGGGTTGTAGGGGTACCGCCCCCGACACCCCGTTAAGGGTCGCCCAAAACAGAAAATTTTCCGTTTCGACAAAAATCTCCTTGCAATTTCCTTTTAATAATGCTATGCTGAGTATGCCAAGCAAACTAAATAGGAAAAACCCTCGGTTTGCGTTTTTACCATTCGGTAAAAACGCAGGCTCTGCTTTTGCATACCGAGGGTTTTGCATAAGTTTGCTTGGCGGCCGGAGTCATGCGTTTTTCGGTGCGTGGCTTTTGCCACGCACTTTTTTGTTATCGAGGTGAAATGGTATGCAAAAAACAATGATTTTTGAGCGCGAGATCGATAAGGTCGGACGGTTGGTCATTCCGGTGGATGTGCGTCATATGTACGGCATCGGGGACGGGGATACACTTCTTATCATCCCGCAGGAAAACGGCATCCTTATCCGCAAGGCGGAGGAGTAAAAACTGTAGATCCTACCGTAGGGTGAGCATCGGTCGCCCGCAAAAAAGCCATACAAACAACCCCGCGCATCGGTTCATTGAACCGATGCGCGGGGTTTTCTTTACATCTTTTCGATCTGAACCATCACGGCGTCGGCGAACTCGCGGCAGGTGTTGCCGCCCGTCTCGCCGCTCATATTGAGCGTATCGCTGACGGTCGCGAGGGCGTTCTCCAGCTTCTGCGCCTCGTTGGGGCGGGCGATGTGCCGCAGCAGCATCGCCACCGCCTTTAAGATGCTCGCAGGGTTGGCGTAGTCGCCGAGGCCCTGCTCCAGCATCCGCGGCGCGGTGCCGTGGATCGCCTCAAACATCGCGTACTCGTCACCGATGTTGGCGCTGCCCGCCGTGCCGACACCGCCCTGGATCTGGGCGGCCTCGTCGGTGATGATGTCGCCGTACAGGTTGGGGAGTACGAACACCTGAAACCGCCCGCGCACCGCGGGGTTGACGAGGTTGGCGGTCATAATGTCGATATACCAATCCTCGGCGGTGATATTGGGATATTCGGCGGCGATCTCGTGGCATATCGCGGAGAACTTGCCGTCGGTCTTTTTCATAATGTTCGCCTTGGTGACGATGGCGACGTTGTCCTTGCCGTTCATCCGCGCATATTCAAACGCCGCGCGGGCGATGCGGCGCGTGCCCGCGTCGGTGGTGACCTTAAAGTCCATCGCGAGCTTGTCCGGCAGCTCGATGCCCTTACTGCCGAGCACGTATTCGCCCTCGCTGTTCTCGCGGTAGAACACCCAGTCGATGCCTTCCTCGGGCACACAGACAGGGCGCACGTTGGCGTACAGGTCGAGCTCGCGGCGCATGGCGACGTTCGCGCTCTCCAGCGCGCCGCCGTGAGGGGTGGCGGTCGGGCCCTTGAGGATGACGTCGCAACATTTAAGCGCGGCGAGGGTGTCGTCGGGGATCGCCTTACCGACCTCTGTGCGGTGCTCAAGGGTCAGCCCCTCGATCTCGCGCACCTCGACCCGCCCTGCGGCGATGTCGTCCGCGAGCAAGTGCTCCAGCACGCGCTTTGCTTCTTTGGTGATGATGGGGCCGATGCCGTCGCCGTCGACGGTGCCGATGACGATCTTGTCCATCGTGGCAAAATCCTTTGCCGTCGCGCCCGCTTCGAGGCGGTTCTGCCGCGCGAGCTGCCCTTCGAGCAGTGCGCGGAAGCTTTCTACGGCCTTGTCGATATATTCTTGCATAACTTATTCTCCCAGCTCTTTGGTGTAGGCGAGTAAGCCCCCCGCCTTGAGGATCGCCTTCTGACGGTCGGTGAAGTCCGCGTACAGCGTGAACGTCTCGCCCGTGGTGGTGTCGGTGAGGGTGATGTTGCCGCTGTCCATCCCCGCGTACACGTCGGAGAGGGCCAGCTCATCGCCCTGCGTGAGCTTGTCGTAGTCGGCGGGATCGGCGAAGGTCAGCGGCATAATGCCCGCGTTGATGAGGTTCGCCGCGTGGATGCGGGCAAAGGACTTCGCGATCACCGCGCGCACGCCGAGATACAGCGGCACGAGCGCGGCGTGCTCGCGGGACGAGCCCTGCCCGTAGTTGCTGCCTCCGACGATGATGCTGCGTCCTGCCGCCTTTGCCCGCTCGGGGAAGGTGGTATCACACACGCCGAAGCAGAACTGCGACAGATGCGGGATGTTGGAGCGGTAGGGCAGGATCTTCGCGCCCGCGGGCATAATGTGGTCGGTGGTGATGTTGTCGCCGACCTTGAGAATGAGCGGAGCCGTCAGGCTGTCAAGCTGCGGATGGCTCTGCGGGAATTCCTTGATGTTCGGTCCGCGCAGCACCTCGACGTCCGCCGCGTCCGCCTCATCGGCGGGCGGGAGAATGGCGCTGTCGTCGATGCGGAAGGTCTCGGGGAATGCGATGCTCGGCATCTCGCCCAGCAGGCGCGGGTCGGTGATCTCGCCCGTGAGCGCCGCGGCGACCGCGGTCTCGGGGCTGACGAGATAGACCTGCCCGTCGGCGGTGCCGCTGCGGCCCTCGAAGTTGCGGTTGAAGGTGCGCAGGCTCACGCCGCCCGAGTTGGGGGAGAAGCCCATCCCGATGCAGGGGCCGCAGGCACATTCCAGCACGCGGGCGCCCGCGGCGAGGATATCGGTGAGCGCGCCGCAGTCGGCGAGCATCGTCAGCACCTGCTTCGAGCCGGGGGAGATGGACAGGCTGACCGACGGCTGCACGGTGCAGCCCTTCAGCAGAGCGGCGACCTTCAGCATATCCTGCAACGAGGAGTTGGTGCAGGAGCCGATGCACACCTGATCCACCTTGGTGCCCTTGAGGGACGCCACCGTCACGATGTTGTCGGGGCTGTGGGGGCAGGCGATCAGCGGCTCGAGGGTGGAGAGGTCGATGTGCAGAATTTTATCGTACTCGGCGTCGGGGTCGCTCGCGAGCGGGATATAATCCTGCTCGCGTCCCTCGGCCTTGAGGAATTCACGGGTGACCTCGTCGGAGGGGAAGATCGAAGTCGTCGCACCGAGCTCGGTGCCCATATTGGTGATGGTGGCACGCTCGGGGACGGACAGCGTGGCGACGCCCTCGCCGCCCCATTCGATGATCGCGCCGACGCCGCCCTTGACGGAGAGCTGACGCAAAATCTCGAGACTGACGTCCTTCGCGGTGACAAAGGGGCGAAGTTTGCCCGTCAGCTCGACCTTAACCATCTTCGGCATCGTGATGTAGTACGCACCGCCGCCCATCGCGCCCGCGACGTCAAGGCCGCCCGCGCCCATCGCGAGCATACCGATGCCGCCGCCCGTGGGGGTGTGGCTGTCCGAGCCGATGAGGGTCTTACCGGGCTTGCCGAACCGCTCCAGATGCACCTGATGGCAGATGCCGTTGCCGGGGCGGGAGAAGTACACACCGTGCTTGCGGCACACCGACTGGATGTAGCGGTGGTCGTCGGCATTCTCAAAGCCGCTCTGCAGAGTGTTGTGGTCGATGTAGGCCACGGAAAGCTCCGTGCGCACCCGCTCGATGCCCATGGTCTCAAATTCCAGATAGGCCATGGTGCCGGTGGCGTCCTGCGTCAGAGTCTGGTCGATCTTCAGGGCCACCTCAGAGCCCGCTTTCATGTCACCGGCCACCAGATGGGCGGCGATGATTTTC
>JAZSHK010000144.1:0-7773 GCA_045533185.1 Acutalibacteraceae bacterium
TTCTGACCAAGTTCAAGAGAAGCAACGCAGGCACCTGCGTCAACCAGCGTCCCGTCGTCTCCAAGGGTGACTACGTAAACAAGGGCGACGTCCTTGCGGACGGTCCTGCGACCAAGGACGGCGAGGTTGCGCTCGGCAAGAACGTGCTGATCGGCTTTATGACCTGGGAAGGCTACAACTACGAGGACGCCATTCTGCTGAACGAGCGTCTGGTTCGCGAGGACGTGTTTACCTCCATTCACATTGAGGAGTATGAAACCGAATCCCGCGACACCAAGCTGGGCCCCGAAGAGATCACCCGCGATATCCCCAATGTGGGCGAAGACACTCTGAAGGATCTGGACGAGCGCGGCATCATCCGCGTGGGCGCCGAGGTTACCTCCGGCGACTATCTGGTCGGTAAGGTCACCCCCAAGGGCGAGACCGAGCTGACCGCGGAGGAGCGTCTGCTGCGCGCCATCTTCGGTGAGAAGGCGCGCGAGGTGCGCGACACTTCTCTGCGTGTGCCGCACGGCGAGTACGGCATCATTGTGGACGTCAAGGTGTTTACCCGCCAGAACTGCGACGAGCTCAGCCCCGGCGTGAATATGGTCGTGCGCTGCTACATCGCGCAGAAGCGTAAGATCAGCGTCGGCGATAAGATGGCAGGCCGCCACGGTAACAAGGGCGTTGTGTCCCGCATCCTGCCCAGTGAAGATATGCCCTTCCTGCCGGACGGCACCCCGCTGGACATCGTGCTCAACCCCCTCGGCGTTCCCTCCCGTATGAACATCGGTCAGGTTCTCGAGGTCAACCTCGGCTATGCTGCCGCGGCGCTCGGCTTCAAGGTGATGACCCCTGTCTTCGACGGCGCGCACGAGGAGGATATCCGCGAGCTGCTCGCGCAGGCGGGCAAGTCCACCGACGGTAAGACGCCGGTGTACGACGGCCGCACGGGCGAATTGTTCGATAACCCCGTTACCGTCGGTTATATGTACTATCTGAAGCTCCATCACCTCGTTGATGATAAGATCCACGCCCGTTCCACCGGCCCCTACTCGCTGGTTACGCAGCAGCCGCTCGGCGGTAAAGCGCAGTTCGGCGGTCAGCGCTTCGGTGAGATGGAAGTGTGGGCTCTCGAGGCTTACGGCGCGGCTTACACCCTGCAGGAGATCCTGACGGTGAAGTCTGACGACGTCGTCGGCCGTGTCAAGACCTACGAGGCGATCGTCAAGGGTCAGAACGTACCGCAGTCCGGCGTACCGGAATCCTTCAAGGTTCTGGTCAAGGAGCTGCAGAGCCTCGGCCTTGACATTAAGGTGCTGGACGAGGATAAGAACGAGATCGACCTCAAGCAGACCTTTGAGGACGATGACGATCTCGGTATGGTCGATCCCGACCGTGAGGCGTTCACGATGGTGGCGGACGAGCGCGAGTTCGACGGCTACGGCGTGGGTGAGATGAACGAGTCCGGCGACATCATCGAGCAGGAATATGCGATGAACGGCGATTATGCCGACGACGAAGAATAAGAGGGGAGGCTGAAGAGTGATGATGCAATTTAACGTATTCGATTCCATTAAGATCGGTCTGGCCTCTCCCGACCAGATCCGCAGTTGGTCCTACGGCGAGGTTCTCAAGCCCGAGACGATCAACTACCGCACCCTCAAGCCGGAGCGCGAAGGTCTCTTCTGCGAGAAGATCTTCGGGCCTACCAAGGACTGGGAGTGCCATTGCGGCCGCTACAAGCGCGTGCGCTATAAGGGCAAGATCTGCGAGCGCTGCGGCGTCGAGGTCACCCGCGCGAAGGTGCGCCGCGAGCGTATGGGCCATATCGAGCTCGCCGCTCCCGTGTCCCACATCTGGTATTTCAAGGGCATCCCGTCCCGTATGGGCCTGATGCTGGATATGTCCCCCCGTCAGCTCGAGCAGGTGCTGTATTTCGCGGAGTATATCGTCGCCGACCCCGGCGACACCCCTCTGCAGAAGAAGCAGGTGCTGTCTGACAAGGACTACGCCGATATGCGTGAGAAGTATGAGGACGATTTCGACGCCGGTATGGGCGCGGAATACATCCAGAAGCTGCTCGCGGAGATCGACCTTGAGGCGCTGTCTGCGGAGCTGAAGGAAGAGCTCGAGACCGCCAGCGGCCAGAAGCGTGCCCGTCTGCTCAAGCGTCTGGAGGTCGTGGAGTCCTTCCGCCTCTCCGGCAACCGCCCTGAGTGGATGATTATGGACGTCATTCCGGTCATTCCGCCCGACATCCGTCCGATGGTACAGCTCGACGGCGGCCGCTTTGCGACCTCCGACCTCAACGATCTGTACCGCCGCGTCATTAACCGTAACAACCGCCTGAAGCGTTTGCTCGAGCTCGGCGCGCCCGACATCATCGTGCGCAACGAGAAGCGTATGCTGCAGGAAGCGGTGGACGCGCTCATTGACAACGGCCGTCGCGGCCGTCCCGTCACCGGCCCCAACAACCGCCCGCTCAAATCCCTGTCCGATATGCTCAAGGGTAAGCAGGGTCGTTTCCGTCAGAACCTGCTTGGTAAGCGCGTCGACTATTCCGGTCGTTCGGTTATCGTCGTCGGTCCCGAGCTCAAGATGTACCAGTGCGGTCTGCCGAAGGAGATGGCGATCGAGCTGTTCAAGCCCTTCGTGATGAAGCGTCTGGTGGAGTCCGGCGTTGCGGGCAACATCAAGTCCGCGCGCAAGATGGTCGACCGTCTGCGTCCCGAGGTGTGGGATGCGCTGGAGATCGTTATCAAGGATCATCCCGTGATGCTCAACCGTGCGCCGACGCTGCACCGTCTGGGTATTCAGGCGTTTGAGCCCGTGCTGGTCGAGGGCCGCGCGATCAAGCTGCATCCGCTGGTCTGTACCGCGTTCAACGCCGACTTCGACGGCGACCAGATGGCCGTGCACGTGCCGCTGTCTGCCGAGGCGCAGGCGGAAGCCCGCTTCCTGATGCTCGCCGCCGGCAACCTGCTCAAGCCCTCCGACGGTAAGCCCGTCGCCGTGCCGACGCAGGATATGGTGCTCGGTTCCTATTACCTGACCATCGACAAGCACGAGAAGCATTCCGCCGAGGAAGCCGAAGAGGCGAAGGCGAGCACGCCGTTTATCTATCGTGACGAGAACGAGGCGATGATGGCGTACGACGCCAAGGCGATCGATCTGCACGATGACATCAAGATCCGCCGCACCGTCGAGATCGACGGCCGCGAGATCTCGCACCTTGTCAAGACCACCATCGGCCGTGTGATCTTCAACCGTCCCATCCCGCAGGATCTGGGCTTTGTGGACCGCACCCTGCACGAGGGTGAGACCGTTGATTCCCCCGCCTACCTCGACCGTCTGCTCGGCTATGAGATCGACTTCAAGGTCGGCAAGAAGCAGCTCGGTAAGATCGTCGGCGAGTGCATTAAGCGTCACGGTACGGCAACCACCTCGGGCGTGCTGGATGCCATCAAATCGCAGGGCTATAAGTACTCCACTCGCGGTGCGCTGACCGTCGCGGTCGGCGACGCGACCATCCCCGAGATGAAGAAGCAGTATATCGCGGACGCCGAGGCGACCGTAGACGCGATCTCCGATCTGTACAATCAGGGTCTGATGAGCGAGGAGGAGCGTTACAACCACGTCATCGCGACCTGGAACGAGACCACCGACAAGGTCACCAAGGCGCTGGTCGGCAATATGGACCCCTACAACCCCATCCAGATGATGGCGGATTCCGGCGCCCGTGGCTCGATCAGTCAGATCCGTCAGCTCGCGGGTATGCGCGGTCTGATCGCCAACACCTCCGGTAAGACCATCGAGGTGCCGATCCGTGCCAACTACCGTGAGGGTCTGAATATTCTCGAATACTTCACCTCCGCCAAGGGCGCCCGTAAGGGTCTGGCGGATACCGCTCTGCGTACCGCGGACTCGGGTTACCTGACCCGCCGTCTGGTGGACGTTTCGCAGGAGGTCATCATCCGCGAGAACGACTGCGGCACCCACGACGGCATCGATGTCTACGACATCAAGGACGGCAACCGCGTCATCGAGCCGCTCACCGAGCGTCTGGTCGGTCGCTTCCTGAGCGACGACTTCTGCGATCCCAAGACGGGCGAGGTGCTCGTTGACCGCAACCACAAGATGACGGACGCCGACGCGACGGTCATCGACCGTGTGCTGCGTGAGCAGGCGACGGATAAGGACGGCAAGGTCGACGACAGCAAGGTGCGCGTGCGCATCCGCTCGGTGCTGACCTGCGGCGCGCGCAAGGGTGTTTGCGCTTGCTGCTACGGTGCGAACCTCGCGACCAACGAGCCTGTCACCGTCGGTGAGGCGGTGGGTATCATCGCGGCGCAGTCCATCGGTGAGCCCGGTACTCAGTTGACGATGCGTACCTTCCACACCGGCGGTGTTGCCGGCGGCGAGGATATCACGCAGGGTCTGCCTCGTGTTGAGGAGCTTTTCGAGGGCCGCAAGCCGAAGCATCTCGCCATCATCAGCGAGATCACCGGTATTGTCCGCCGCGAGGAGAAGAAGAAGAATTTGGTCATCGTCACCGCCGAGGACGGCTCCGACGAGCGCACCTATGTCATCACCTACGGCTCTCGTCTGCGTCCTTGTATCGAGGATGGCTACCGCATCGAGAAAGGCGAGTGCATCACCGAAGGCTCGATGAGCCCGCACGACGTGCTGGATGTCTGCGGCGAGTCCGCGGTTCAGGACTACCTGATCAAGGAAGTGCAGGTCACCTACCGTACGCAGGGTGTTGACATCAACGATAAGCATATCGAAGTCATCGTGCGTCAGATGATGCGCAAGGTGCGCGTGGACGACTCCGGCGACACCAACCTCATCAATGACGCGGTGGTGGATAAGTCCGAGCTGTACGCCGAGAACGCGGCTGTTGAAGCCCGCATCGCGGCAGGCGAGACCGGCGCAGACGGCGAGCCGCTGCGCGTCGCTTCCGTGACGCCCATTCTGCTGGGTATCACCAAGGCGTCTCTTGCGACTGACAGCTTCCTGTCCGCCGCTTCCTTCCAGGAGACCACCCGCGTGCTGACCGATGCCGCCATCAAGGGCAAGGTCGACCCGCTGCTCGGCCTGAAGGAGAACGTCATCATCGGTAAGCTCATTCCCGCCGGTACGGGTATGCAGCGCTACAGCGACGTCCGTGTTAAGGACAACCGCGCGCCCAAGAATGCGTTCAGTGTCTTGGATGAGCTGCTGCAGCAGAACGACGAGGACGAAGCCGTCGAGCTCGTCGAGGAATAAGAATCTCCTTATAACAACAAAGAGAAGCTCCAACCGTTCGGTTGGAGCTTCTCTTTGTTGCTTATGCGTGTGTTAAATTATCAGCCTTATTCGGGCTCGTCGGTTTTCTTGCCGATCAGCTTTTTGAAGTTCGGCGAGCAGAAGAAGCCGATGAGCAAAACCACGGCAAAGATGATAAGGTAGAACAGCACGGGGAAGGAGAAGGTGCCGTTTGCCTTTGCGGCGTTATACGGGGTGATGCCGTGCGCGTAGACCGCGGCGAACACCATAAATCCGCAGGCGATGATGGACAGGATCGGCAGGACAAACCGCTTCATTGCGCCGAGCTCCGTTTCCTTCTTCATCCACATAATGAACATCGGGATATAGAGCGCGTAGATCGTGACGATGGGCAGCTCGGAGGAGTCGAAGTTGAACATTCCGAACCAGCCGCCGTCGGGCGCGAGGTTGGCGCCGTAGAAGTACAGCAGCCACGCGGCGCAGACGAAAAGTCCCCATACCGAGGAGTTGGTGGTCATATTGGTGGACTTGTCGATCTGTGCGAACATTTCGGGGCGGGGGCCCTGACCGCGCTCGGCGATGGCGTACATACCGCGGGTCGCACCGACCATCAGGCCGTTGAGCGTGCCGAGGCAGGAGATGACGATGCAGATATTCAGCAGCGTGCCGCCGACACCGCCGAAGATATTTTTGAATGCGGTGGTCGCGCCTTCAACCATCAGGACCTCGTTAGAGGCGCCGCCTGCCACGCCGATGTAATACAGGATATAGGCAACGACGACGATGAACGCGCCGATGATCAGGGCGAGGGGGAGGTTTTTCTTCGGATTTTTCAGCTCGGCGTTGATGGAGGTGGCGACGATCCAGCCCTCGTAGGCGAAGACGGTCGCAACGACCGCCGCGAACAGACCGCTGCCCATCGTGCCGCCGACCGCCTCGGTAACGACGGTGGTGAAGTTCTGCGTGAGCGTGCCGTTAACAAGGCCGACGATCGAACCGATGATCGCCATCAGGCTGATGGGAATGAGCTTGATGATGGTGGAGCCTACCTGGAATTTTCCTGCGAACTTCGGAGAGAGCGCGTTGATCGCGTAGGAGAACACGAGTAGGAAGCCCGCCAGCGTCATCACGCGGGGGCCGGTGATATCCCAGCCGAAGATGACGCCGAAATATCTTGCCGACACCCAGGCGAGCACCGAGGTCATACCGGGATAGTAGATGTTGACCATAAACCACGCCAGATAGTACGCGTAGCCGCGACCGCAGGTCGCCTCGGCGTAGTCCACAACGCCGCTGACGCGCTCGTATTTGGTCGCCATCACGGCGAACTGTGCCGAGCAGATGATCATAATAAGACCCGTGATCGCCCAGGCGGCGATGCCGAGCGGCATATTGCCGCCGGTGGCGTTGAGCACGTTTTGTGCCTTGAAAAAGACACCCGAGCCGATGACCGTGCCGACGACCATACAGATCGCAGTGAACAGACCGTATTTTCTTGTCAGTTTTTCCATAGCGTTATCCCCATTCACATTTTCTCCTTCTGATAAAGAAGGGTATATACATATATAATCGCACAATGCCCGTTTTGTCAACAAAAATCTCAAAACGGTTCGAGGCTTGAAACGGTGTGCGGTGATTTTGTTGTTTTTCGGGCGATAAAATCGCCCGAAAAACTTTGAAAAATAGTGCAGAATACCCCTTGACAAGCCGCTATACACTATGCTAAAATGTGTAATCGTGGTATGATGCCTAATTATGGGTATCTAGCGACTAAAATAATGGTTTTAGAGGTTGTTTTAATAATAACCTTTAAGATAAATTTTATAGCGGAGGTGAAATGAATGCCTACTTTTAACCAGTTAGTCCGCAAAGGTAGAGAGGTATCTGTTAAAAAATCAACAGCTCCTGCTTTGAACAAAGGATTTAACTCAAAAAAGAGCATTCCAACTGACCAGTCTTCACCTCAAAAACGTGGTGTTTGCACAACTGTTAAAACTATGACACCTAAAAAACCTAACTCAGCGCTTCGTAAAGTTGCCCGTGTTAGACTTTCAAACGGTATCGAAGTTTCAGCTTATATTCCTGGTATAGGTCATAACCTTCAGGAACACTCAGTTGTACTTATCCGCGGCGGTAGAGTAAAAGACTTACCTGGTGTACGTTATCACATTATCCGTGGTACACTTGATACACAAGGTGTTGCTAACAGAATGCAAAGCCGTTCAAAATACGGCGCAAAACGTCCTAAGAAATAATCTCTTAAGACGAATTTAAAAACTTGACAAAATTATACCTAGCAAATGGCTGAAAAGCCATAGGCAGTTTATATATATGTAAATCTGCCTCGGTGCTAACGGGATATTTGCTCGAGTACCTAAGATATCATTATTATGAAGGAGGGAAGCGCAGTGCCAAGAAGAGGCCAGATCGCAAAGCGTGACGTATTACCAGATCCGCTTTATAACTCAAAATTAGTAACTCGCCTTATCAACAACATTATGCTTGATGGTAAGAAAGGTG
>JAZSHK010000016.1:0-6734 GCA_045533185.1 Acutalibacteraceae bacterium
TGCCGTCGGCGTAGACGGTGATGCGATCCATCACCTCGAAGCCCGCTTCCTTACGCATCGTCTGGATCTTGCTGACGATCTCGCGCACGAAGCCCTCTTCGATCAGCTCGGGGGTGAGGTTCGTATCCAACGCAACGGTGACGCCCTTATCCGCGACGGCGTAATAGCCCTCGGTCTGCGCCGTATCGATCAGCAGATCCTCCACCGCAAGCTTGACCTCACCGCTCGGCAGAGCCAGCGTCAGCACACCGTTCGCATCCAGCTCCGCCTTGGCGGCGTTGCCGTCGAGGTCGGTGAGCGCCTGGCGGATCTCGCCGAGCTGCTTGCCGTATTTCGGGCCGACAGTCTTAAGCTGGGGCTTAAAGGTGTAGCTCATAAACGCCGAGGTGTCCTCGGTAAACTCCACGCTCTTGACGTTGAGCTCATCCGCGATAATGTCGGTATAGAAGCTGTTAAGCGTCTGAGCCGCCTGCACATACATCTTGCCGAGCGGCTGACGGTTCTTGCAGTTGGCGCCGTTACGCGCGGAACGGCCGAGCACCACGATGTCCACGACGGTCTTCATCTTCGCTTCCAGCTCGGGGTCGATCATCGACTCATCCACCGCGGGGAAATCGCACAGATGCACGCTCACGGGCGCGGACGGATCGTTGGTGCACACGAGGTTGCGATAGATATCCTCGGTCATAAACGGCACCATCGGCGCCGCCGCCTTCGCGACCGTGACCAGCGCGGTGTGCAACGTCATATAGGCATTGATCTTGTCCTGCGGCATATTCTTGCCCCAGAAACGCTCGCGGCTGCGGCGGACATACCAGTTGCTCAGGTCATCCACGAACTCCTCGAGCACACGCGCGGTCTCGGGAATGCGGTAGTTTTGCAGATGCTCATCCACCGCCTTAACGGTGCTGTTGAGACGCGACAGCAACCACTTATCCATCACCGACAACTTGTCGTAGTCGAGGGTGTATTTGGTTGCATCAAAGTTATCAATGTTCGCATACAGCACAAAGAACGCGTAGGTGTTCCACAGCGTGCCCATAAACTTGCGCTGGCACTCCTGCACCGCCTTGCCGTGGAAGCGATTAGGTAGCCACGGAGCGGAATTGGTGTAGAAATACCAACGGATCGCGTCAGCGCCGTAGGTCTGCAGGGCCTCCATCGGATCGACGGCGTTGCCCTTGGACTTACTCATCTTCTGGCCGTTCTCGTCCTGTACGTGACCGAGCACGATGACGTTCTTAAACGGCGCTTCGTTGAAGATCAGCGTCGAGATCGCCATCAACGAATAGAACCAGCCGCGGGTCTGGTCGACCGCCTCGGAGATAAAGTCCGCAGGGAACTGCTGCTTGAACAGCTCCTGGTTTTCGAACGGATAGTGGTGCTGTGCAAACGGCATTGCGCCCGAGTCAAACCAGCAGTCGATCACCTCGGGGACGCGCTTCATCTCGCCGCCGCACTCGGGACAGCGCAGGGTGACCGCATCAATGAAGGGGCGGTGCAGCTCGATGTCATCGGGACAGTTGTCGGACATCGCTTTGAGTTCCTCAATGCTGCCGATGGAGTGCATATGCCCGCAGGAGCATTCCCACATGTTGTGCGGGGTGCCCCAGTAACGGTTACGGCTGATGCCCCAATCCTGCACATTCTCCAGCCAGTCGCCGAAACGGCCCTTTCCGATGCTCTCGGGTATCCAGTTGACGGTGTTATTGTTGCGGATGAGGTCGTCCTTCACCGCGGTCATCTTGATGAACCACGACTCACGCGCATAGTAGATCAGCGGGGTGTCGCAGCGCCAGCAGAAGGGATAGTCGTGCTCGAACTTCGGCGCGTCGAACAGCTGCCCGCGGCTGTCGAGATCGACCAGCACCTTCGGGTCGGCGTCCTTGACGAACAAACCCGCAAAGGGGGTATCCTCGGTCATATTGCCCGCGCCGTCGACGAGCTGCACGAAGGGCAGATCGTACTTGCGCCCGACCTGCGCGTCGTCCTCGCCGAAGGCGGGGGCGATGTGCACGATACCCGTACCGTCGGTCATCGTGACGTAATCGTCGCAGGTGACAAAGAAGCCCTGCTTCTTCTGTTTGTCGGCGATCTTCTTCGCGCAATCAAACAGCGGCTCGTACGCCTTATGCTCGAGGTCACGGCCAACGTAGGTCTCCAGCACCTCGTAGGCGGGGGTGTTCTCGTTGCCGAGACCGCCGAGCACACGATCGAGCAGCGCCTCGGCCATATAATAGGTGTGCCCGTCGGCGGCCTTCACCTTGCAGTAGGTCTGGCGGGGGTTGACGCACAGCGCCACGTTGGACGGCAGCGTCCACGGGGTGGTCGTCCACGCGAGGAACCACGCGTCCTCACCCACGACCTTGAAGCGCACGATCGCACTGCGCTCCTTGACAGCCTTGTAGCCCTGCGCGACCTCGTGGCTGGACAGCGGCGTGCCACAACGCGGGCAATAGGGCACGATCTTGAAGCCCTTGTACAGCAGTCCCTTGTCCCAGATCTGCTTGAGCGCCCACCACTCCGACTCAATAAAGTTGTTGTGATAGGTGACGTACGGATCGTCCATATCCGCCCAGAAACCGACGATGCCGGAGAATTCCTCCCACATCCCCTTGTACTTCCAGACGCTCTCCTTACACTTCTGGATGAACGGCTCGAGACCGTATTCCTCGATCTGCTCCTTGCCGTCGAGACCGAGCAGCTTTTCCACTTCCAGCTCGACCGGCAGACCGTGGGTGTCCCAGCCCGCCTTACGCGGCACCATCGCGCCCTTCATCGTGCGGTAGCGCGGGATCATATCCTTGATGACACGGGTGAGCACGTGGCCGATGTGCGGCTTGCCGTTCGCCGTGGGCGGGCCGTCGTAGAAGGTGTAGCTCGGGCAGCCCTCGCGCTCCTCCATGCTCTTACGGAACACATCGTTATCCGTCCAGAACTGCAGCACCTCACGCTCACGCTGCACAAAGTCCATATTGGTCGGTACCTTCTTGTACATCTCATTTCCTCCTAAAAAAGAAAAATCCCCCGTCCCGAAAACAGGACGAAGGTTAAAACTTCGCTATACCACCCATTGTTCGCATACTATCATATGCTCTCCTTATAACGGAAGAGACCCGTCCGTACTTACTGGGCGAAAACGCTGTTCAGCCGGCAACTCCGGAGGGATATTCACGTGCGACGCTCGACCGTCGGGCTTACACCGTCCCCGACTCGCTGAAGGGAGTTATCCGCGCGCTACTGTCTCCATCAATGTCTTTCTTTTTATAAACCTTATTTATGATACTCCATCAGGCGGAAATTGTCAAGCACAATTTCCCACAAAAGCACAAACACGGCGTGCCCGCCGTTGCGGACACGCCGTCATAGATTTATTCCTCCGGGAAACGCAGGTTGGCATACGCCGCAATCAGCTCGACGGTGTTGTCGATGCCGGTCTTGAGGCTGTTGATGCTCAGATCGTAGGTGTCCGCGTTGCCCCAGCGGGTGTTGGCGTAGAAATTGTGGTAGTTGGCGCGGCGCTTATCCGTCTTGACCATCAGATCCGCCGCCTTCTTCTCGTTAAGATCGTGATCCGCCATCAAACGCTTCGCACGGGCCGAGGGATCCGCGCGCAGGAAGATCTTGACCACCTGCTCGCGCTGTCCGAGCGCATAGTCGGCGCAACGACCGAGGATGATGCAGCTCTCTCCCCGATCGGCCAGCTTTTGAATAGCATCAAACTGCGCCAAAAACACCTTCTGATGAATGGGGGTTTCGTACTGCACGCCGTCCATCCCGTAGTTTCCGACAGAGAGATAGTAAAGCAGACTGTTGGTCGGCACTTCGTCGTATGCATCAAAATTCTCCGGCGCGATGCCGCTGTTCTCCGCCGCCATACGCAATAGCTCTTTATCATAGAACGGAATCCCCAATTTTTCTGCCAGCTTCTTGCCGATCTCGCGACCGCCGCTGCCGCACTGTCTGCCAATGGTAATGATGGTGCCTTTTTTCATGGAATTGCCCCCTTACAGGATATTACTGAGGTTAGCCCTCATACTAGCACAACTATTATAACAAAAAACATTGTATTTGTACAGGGTTTTATTGCAATTTGTACAATTTTTTTGTTTAAAGAACGGCAGGAAAATTGCCAACTTCGCTTTGCAACAAATTTCCATCTCCTAGGCAAAAAAATCCATTGTCACAGCGGGTTATACGGGATAAAATAATAGTCGTAAAAAGGCATTTTTGTCCCAACCCCCGAAATGAGGAGGATCTTCTATGAAAAAAATTGCTGTTTTGACGAGCGGCGGCGACGCCCCGGGTATGAATGCCGCTGTGCGT
Source organism: Acutalibacteraceae bacterium (assembly GCA_045533185.1). Classification (GTDB taxonomy): domain Bacteria; phylum Bacillota; class Clostridia; order Oscillospirales; family Acutalibacteraceae; genus UBA5905. Next base: position 4,327 of record JAZSHK010000016.1, read on the forward strand.
TCAGTGGTGCGTACCGCTCTGCACGAGAATATGGAGGTCTACGGCGTGGTTCGCGGCTATAACGGCCTGATCAACGATGAACTCATCCCGATGGATCTGCGCACCGTGTCCGACACCATTCATCGTGGCGGTACCGTGCTGTTCACCGCACGCAGCCCCGAATTCCGCACCGAAGAGGGTATACAGAAGGCGGTTGCGACCTGCCATCGGCGCGGCATTGAGGGCGTGGTCGTCATCGGCGGCGACGGCTCCTTCCGCGGCGCGCGCGATCTGACCGCGCACGGCATCCCCTGCGTCGGCATCCCCGCCACCATCGACAACGACATCTCCTGCTGCGAGGAGACCATCGGCTACGACACCGCGGCTAACACCGTCATCGAGATGGTGGATAAGCTGCGTGACACCTCCCAATCCCACGACCGCTGCAGCGTCGTTGAGGTGATGGGCCGTCACGCCGGCTGGCTGGCGCTCACCACCGGCATTGCCGTCGGTGCGACCAGCATTCTTGTCCCCGAGGTCGAGTTTGATTTTCAGAAGGACATCGTCGATAAGATGAAGATCACCGCTGCGACCGGCAAGCATCACTTCATCATCGTCGTTGCTGAGGGCGTCGGTCACGTCGACGAGCTCGCCAAGAAGATCGAGGAGGCGACCGGCGTTGAGAGCCGTGCCACCGTCCTCGGCCACGTGCAGCGCGGCGGCTCCCCCACCTCCCGTGACCGTAACCTCGCCAGCCATATGGCGAACTACGCCGTACACCTGCTCGAAGAGGGCAAGAGCAACCGCGTCGTCGCGATCCGAAACAACAAGCTGCTCGACTTCGACATCACCGAGGCGCTGGAGATGAAGAAGCCCTTCGATATGGATATGTACCGTATGGCGAACGAAATCTCCATCTGATTTGATCTATATAACAACCACCCCGCTGCCTATACGACAGCGGGGTGAGTCTTTTCTACAAAAGACTGGCGCACAGCGTTTGCTGTGCGGCAGTTTGCTGTTTATCAGAACAATCCCGTGATCTTGCCGTCCTCATCAACGTCGATGCGTTCGGCAGCGGGAGCCTTCGGCAGGCCGGGCATCGTGAGGATGTCGCCGGTCAGCACGACGATGAAGCCCGCACCCGCAGACACCTTGACGTTCTTCACCGTGACGGTGAAGTGCTCGGGTGCGCCAAGCTTGGTCGGATCATCGGAGAAGCTGTACTGCGTCTTCGCGACACACACAGGGCACTTATCGAAGCCGAGCGCGGTGAGCTGTGCGATCTGCTTCTTCGCCGCAGGCAGGATGGCGATGCCGTCGCCGCCGTAGACCTTCTTGACGATCGCCTCGATCTTATCCTCGATCGAACCGTCCAGCTCATAGGAGAAGGTGAAGTCGCCCTTCTCCTCCTCACAGAGGCGCACGACCTCGCGGGCGAGGTCCTCGCCGCCCTTGCCGCCCTCTGCCCACACAGTGGACAGCACGGTGTTGACACCGAGCTCCTTGCACTTCGCGATGATGAAATCGATCTCGTTATCGGTATCGGTCGGGAAACGATTGACCGCCACCACGCAGGGCAGCTTATACACGTTCTTGATGTTCGCCACGTGGCGCAGCAGGTTCGGAATGCCGCGCTCCAGCGCATCGAGATCCTCGGTGTTCAGTTCGTTCTTCGCCAATCCGCCGTGCATCTTAAGCGCACGCACCGTCGCCACGATCACCACCGCGTCGGGGGTGAGCCCCGCCATACGGCACTTGATGTCGAGGAACTTCTCCGCTCCGAGATCCGCACCGAAGCCCGCCTCGGTAATCGCGTAATCGCCCATCTTGAGCGCGAGCTTGGTCGCCATCACGGAGTTGCAGCCGTGCGCGATGTTCGCAAACGGGCCGCCGTGCACGAACGCAGGCGTCCCCTCGAGGGTCTGCACCAAGTTCGGCTTGATGGCGTCCTTGAGCAACGCGGTCATCGCACCGACCGCCTTGAGATCGCCCGCGGTGACCGGCTTATCGTCATACGTGTAACCGACGATGATGCGGGAAAGACGCTCCTTGAGATCGATGATGGAGTTGGACAGGCAGAACACCGCCATAATTTCGCTCGCCACGGTGATGTCAAAGCCATCCTCGCGCGGCACGCCGTTCGCCTTGCCGCCCATACCATCCACGATAAAGCGCAGCTGACGGTCGTTCATATCGACGCAGCGCTTCCAGGTGATCTTACGTACATCAATAACGAGGGCGTTGCCCTGCTGGATATGGTTATCCAACATCGCCGCGAGCAGGTTATTCGCCGCGCCGATGGCGTGGAAGTCGCCCGTGAAATGCAGGTTGATATCCTCCATCGGCACGACCTGTGCATAGCCGCCGCCGGCAGTGCCGCCCTTGACACCGAACACGGGACCGAGCGACGGCTCACGCAGAGCCAC
>JAZSHK010000148.1:0-29117 GCA_045533185.1 Acutalibacteraceae bacterium
GTTGATGAGCGCCACGCCGCCGCCGGCGACCAAGCCTTCTTCAACAGCCGCCTTGGTAGCAGCGAGCGCGTCCTCAATGCGCAACTTCTTCTCCTTCATCTCGACCTCGGTCGCGGCACCGACCTTGATGACCGCCACACCGCCGGCGAGCTTCGCCAGACGCTCCTGCAGCTTCTCACGGTCGAAATCGGACGTTGTGGTCTCGATCTGCGAGCGGATCTGCGCCACACGCGCCTTGATAGCATCGGTGTCGCCCATACCGTCGACAATGACGGTGTTCTCCTTGGTCACCTTGACCTGACGGGCACGACCGAGCTGCATAATCGAAGTCTCTTTAATATCGAGGCCAAGCTCCTCGGAAATGACCTGACCGCCGGTCAGGATCGCAATATCCTGCAGCATCTCCTTGCGGCGATCGCCAAATCCGGGAGCCTTGACCGCAACGCAGGTGAAGGTACCGCGCAGACGGTTGACGATCAGCGTGGACAACGCCTCGCCCTCGACGTCCTCTGCGACGATGACCAGCTTCTTGCCGGACTGCAGGATCTGCTCGAGCAGCGGCAGAATGTCCTGGATATTGGAGATCTTGCGATCGGTGATGAGCAGATACGCGTCGTCGATGACCGCTTCCATCTTATCGGTATCGGTGACCATATACGGCGTGATGTAGCCGCGGTCGAACTGCATACCTTCCACGACCTCAGTGTAGGTGTCGGCAGCCTTGGACTCCTCGACGGTGATGACGCCGTCGGCGGAGACCTTCTCCATTGCCTCGGCGATGAGTTGACCGATGACCGCGTCGCCCGCGGAGATGGTCGCCGCAGAGGCGATATCCTCGGTGCCGCTGACCTTCTTGGAGTTAGCCTTGACCTCCTCCACGACAGCGTTGACAGCCGACTGGATGCCCTTCTTGACACCCATCGGGTTCGCGCCCGCGGCAACGTTCTTCATCCCCTCGCGGATGAGCGCCTGCGCAAGCAGCGTCGCGGTGGTGGTACCGTCGCCCGCCACGTCGTTGGTTTTGATAGACACTTCCTTGACGAGCTGCGCGCCCATATTCTCAAACGCGTTGTCCAGCTCGATCTCCTTGGCGATGGTGACACCGTCGTTGGTGATGAGCGGCGCGCCGAACTTCTTATCCAGCACCACGTTACGGCCGCGCGGGCCGAGGGTGATCTTCACGGTGTTGGCGAGCTGATCCACACCCGCCTGCAGAGCCTTGCGGGCGTCTTCGCCGTACAGAATTTCTTTAGCCATAATACAATAACCTCCCAATATAGTCTAAACGAATGGACTTATTCGACGATCGCGAGGATGTCGTTCTGACGCACGATGGTGTACTCCGTGCCGTCCAGCTTCACTTCCGTGCCGCCGTAGCGTGAGATCAGTACCTTATCGCCGATCTTCACATACATCGTGATCTCCTTACCCTCAACGTTGCCGCCGGGGCCGACCGCGATGACCTCAGCTACCTGGGGCTTCTCCTTCGCCGCACCGGCGAGGATAATGCCGCTCTTGGTGGTCTCCTCAGCTTCGACAAAACGCAGAACCACACGGTCTGCCAACGGTTTAATAGACATACGTAAGCCTCCTAAATAATATTGCTGAACTAAGAGTTAGCACTCTCTTGCCTTGAGTGCTAACTCTATTGTACCCCATTTTTTTGAAAAATCAAGTATATTTTGGAACATTTTTCAATTTTTCAAAAATTGTTCATAAAACAGACACAGCATACGCCCCGCCGATGACCTCGCGCGCCGCATTTTTCACCTTGGCAACCGCCGCAGGAACGACAAAACGATAGGCTTTCGGCAAGACGGTAAACGACATCTTGTTTGAGCAAGCACATTCGCCGTCCACCGTGCAATAGGTATCCTTTTTCGCGGTAACGGTCATCGCCGTGCCGCGGATATGTTCACAATACGGCAGATCGTCGTAATCGCCCGCTTTATATTTTTTCAGGAAGCCCAGCACACGGAAACGACTGATCTTCTTGACCAGCACAAAATCCAGCAGGCCATCATCCTCGATCGCGTGCGGTGCGCCGTGATAACCGCCACCGTAATATTGCCCGTTCGCCGCGAGAGCGAGGAAATATTTGCCCTTGCGCTCCGCCCTGCCGTTCTCGCTCTCGATGACAATATCCATCTCATCCCCAATCGGATGACAAAACACATCCACGATCGCCAGATTGTACGCAAGCGATCCGCTCACGCCGGGAAGATTCTTATAACGGTTCATCTTCGCCGCGACCTTGGCGTCCATCCCGATCGCCGCAATGTTGAGCGATAGCTTTCCGTCGCAGTCCACCGCATCCACGGACATCGCCTCGCCTTCGATGAGCGCGGGCAGGTCGAGAAACACCTCACTGCCGCCGAAGGTGCGCACGTAGTCGTTACCCGAGCCGCAAGGAACCACCGTCAGCTCGGCATTACTGTACAGCGGAATTCCGCTCGCCGTCTCCTGCAACGTACCGTCGCCGCCGCAGGCGTACAAACGAACGTCATCGCCTTTCGCGCACTCCTCCTGCGCGATGCGGGTGGCCGCGCCGACGGCATCCGTCAGGCGAATGCTGTACTCCTCCTGCGGGTGAGCGGCAAAATACGCCTCGATCTGCTCGCGAAGCGTTAAAGCAACCCGCTTTTTCCCCGCACAGGGATTGAGAATGAAAACGTGACGCAAAACCAACGCCTCCTTTAATCATCCTTACTTATAATACATATATAGCTGGCATTTCAGCATACCGTTATAGAGCTTGCGCCGCTTATCGGCGGGACGGCCGAACAGCTCCTCAAACTGCTCGTGCGGACTGATGATCGCATAGCTCCAGCCTTCCTTCGGGACAAACACCTTGCCCATCACGCGGTAAAGCTCCTCTGCCGCCTTCACATCCAGCAGGCGTTCGCCGTACGGCGGATTGCACAGCACCGTACCGCTCTCCCCGTCGGGCTTGAACGAGCGAATATCCGCTTGCGCGGTGGAGATATACTCCCCAACGCCCGCCTTTGCCGCGTTGTCGTCTGCTAATTTCAGTACCTCTCGGTCGATGTCGCCGCCGCGTGCCGCAAAGGTCACATCGCGCTCAAATTCGCGCGCGCGTTCGCGTTCACGCTTCCACACATCCTCAGGAATGCTGTCCCAATGCATCGCTGAAAATCCGCGGCGTATGCCGGGAGCGATTCCCTTGGCGGCGAGTGCCGCCTCGATGAGCAGCGTTCCCGAGCCGCAGCAAGGATCGCACACAAGCCGCGCACGACGCGCGCGAGTCACATCCACGATTGCCGCCGCCAGCGTCTCCTTGATGGGCGCGCCGCCCGCCACCGCGCGATACCCGCGCTTATGCAGACCGGCGCCGCTGGTGTCCAGCATCAACGTCGCCTCGTCCTTCATAATCGTAAACTGCACCTGACATTTGCTGCCGGACTCATTGAGAAAACGCGTGTCATACGCATCTCGCAGGTGCTCGACGATCGCCTTTTTAATGATCGACTGGCAATCAGGAACGCTGTGCAGCTGAGAATTCAGCGACCAGCCCTTGACGGGAAACGCATCCGCGCGGCCGATCCAGCGCTCCCAAGGCAGTGCGCGCACGCCTTCAAACAACTGATCAAACGTCCGCGCCGTAAAGCGGCCCAGCACGATCAGAATACGCTCCGCATAGCGCGAGGAGATATTCGCGCGCGCGAGCATCGAACAATCGCCGCTAAACAGCACGCGTCCGTTTTCGGGGCGCACATTCTCCGCGCCGAGACGGCGCAGCTCATCGCCCAAAACGCCCTCGATGCCAAACAAGCACGGAGCGCAAAACTCGATCAATTCCATAATCCCGTTCCTTTTCTTATCACACGTGCGGCGCGCAGCCGCACATAAACAGCAAGAAAGGGCACACATTTTCTCCGATAAGAGAAAAAGCGGTCCCTTTCAATAAATCCGAATTTTTATTGGCCGCCGCGGGGCGTCTTGCGGGTGAAGCCGCCGTGCTTGCTGTCCATCGAACGCTTAATATCCGAGAACTTCTCATCGCTGGCAGCCTTAAAGCGACTCATCATATCCTCGAAACTCTCGCTGCGGGGCGCAGACGAATTCCACTCAACGTTATCGGGACGACCGGAGAAGGCCTGGCGACGCGGTGCGGAGGTGCGCGGTGCGGGTGGAGCAGCCTTCTTCATTGAAAGGCTGATCTTGCCGTCCTCGCCGATGCTGAGGACCTTGACCTTGACCGTCTGGCCCTCGGTGATAAAGTCACGGATCTCCTTAACGTATGTAGAAGCTACCTCAGAAATATGTACCATACCGGTTTTTTTCTCCGGAAGCCCGACAAACGCACCAAACTTGGTGATGCCGGTAACTTTTCCCTCTAATACCGCTCCAACCTCTAACTGCATAGACTTCCAAAATCCCCCTAGGTCAATTTACAAACTGATATACCTGATCGTTCGGGCCGACATAACCGTCCTCACGCAGATATTGCTCTAAGTTCTCGTCGATGTTATCGACCTTATTCTGCAGATCCTCCAAATAGATCTCCTCGACCGCCTTGCGCTCTGCCAGCGCGTCGATCTCGGCCTGCTTCTCGTTGAGCTGCATCTGGATCTGCACCAGCTTAAAGAAGCCGAAAGCAACAACCGCCACGATGACAATACGAAACAGCGCGCTGTTCTTCTTGTGCTGACGACGCCGAGTTTTCATATTGTCACCTCCTTGCGAAATTGTTTTATACAAAAAATAAATTCACACTGTTTATTCTACATTCAAACCACGCAAATTTCAAGAGTTTTTTTGAAAAAAACGCGATTTTTTTTGCGTTTTTTTCGCATTTTTCCCTATTTTTGTCCACACAACCGAAAAAGCGCGTGAAATCGCCGAAAAGCCAAGTCGAAGCGGCAGGCAAATCCACATCAGCAACCGATCGAACACCTTGTACAGAAAACGACCGACAAGATACAGCGCGCGACTGAACAGTCGCCCGATCGCCAAATGTTGAATGATCATCCCAAGCAAGGCTCCGCAAAACAGCAGCGGGTGCATCCGTCCGTCCATTACGGCCAAGGAAAAGAAGAAGGTCGCCACAGATGCCAAAACGAAAAAAACAACATCGCACACAAACACCGCCACGCGTCTGCGACGGTGCATTTTGCTCGGGACGTTGAAGAGATCGAACACAAACCCTAAGCACACGCCAAACACGCCGCTCTGAAGAAGCAACGTAAGCTGTTGTTGACCCGTCCACTCAGGCACGGCGGATCACCGAAACAGACGGCCGAAAAAGCCGCCGTTTTTATGACTGTCCGTGTACTCCAAGGCAAGGATATTGCCCTCAACCGATAATGCGCCGCTCTCCAGATCCAACCGTCGGATATGCAGGCCGCTGCCGCGGATCGTCAGCTCCCCCAGCGATGTGTACGCGAGGACGGCCGTTTCATCAAAGCTGTCCACATCGGATACGCCCGTCAATTCCAACTGCTGGCGCTCCTGCATAATCAGCTGATGCGGCATCGTCGTCTGCTTATCGTTTCGTTCCATCGTGTCGCCCTCCATCCGTTCCTACCAATATGTATGAACGGATCGACAGGCTTATGCTCACTTAAGGCAAAACTTCATACAGCATCGCCGCGTCGTTTTTGGCCACCGTTTCCTGCACGGCGATGACACGGGCGCGCAGCTGACGGGCGCCGAGCGCGATCTCGATCACATCCCCAACCTTCACATCGTACGAAGCCCGCGCAGGCTTGCCGTTTACCAGCACCTTTCCCGCGTCGCAGGCCTCATTCGCCACGGTGCGACGTTTAATCAGGCGGGATACCTTCAAATATTTATCCAAACGCATAAGAACTCTCCTTTGATGACAAAAAAAGCCGCCCGAAACGGACGGCTTTAATCGTGCAGTGTTTATTTCACAGCGTTCTTCAGAGCCGCACCGGCCTTGAAGACGGGCTGCTTGGAAGCAGCAATCTTGATAGCTTCCTTGGTCTGGGGGTTACGGCCCATGCGAGCGGCACGCTCACGAACCTCGAAAGTACCGAAGCCGATCAGCTGAACCTTCTCACCGGCGACCAGAGCGGCCTCGATGGAACCAACAACAGCAGCAACAGCCTTCTCGGCATCCTTCTTGGACAGACCGGCCTTGTCCGCAACAGCGGCAATGAGTTCTACCTTGTTCATAACGATATACCTCCAAAAAATTATATTCCGGCGGCGCATTGCCGCACATGGACAAAATGCATAAACGGCGTTGAAGCCCGCCGTTAATACTACTATACACCCTCCCGAGGATTTTTGCAAGCATAAATTACTTTTTCGGCTGTTTCGCAAAAAACACGTGACGTTTTCTGTGGAAAACGCCATATTTTTGCGGTAAAACACTCAGTTTCAGCACAAAACTCACAACTCGCATTAAAGCGTTAGCGCGTTAATAGAATGTAGCAACCTCGTTCTCGGGAGCATCTACCTTGGTGACCGCTTGGGCGCTCAGCACGGGACCGACGCGGCCGTAGCAGGCGTGTTCACGGATGGCAATACGGGCGGTAACCAAGACCCAATCGCGGTTTTTCAGCGTCGGCGCATCCGTCCATTCACACGCGAGACCCGCAAAGCGAATATCGTCGGCACAGCAGGTCATCAGCGGACGGCCGATAATGAAGCAGCCCTTGGGGATCGAGCGGTCAACCACGACCTGACCCTTGAATTCCACCGTCTTGCCGTCGTAGCTGTTCAGTTCCTCCGACAGATCGCGGTACCACAGCGCATAATCGCCGTCCGCGACCTCGATCAACGCCGCCTCCTTATCAAAAGGCAAGGGATCCTCAATATCGTCGTATTCCACATCGTTCTCGCCGTATTCATACGCGATGGTCGAGCGGCGGGTCACACCGCGCACGATCTTGTGCAGAGCCATTTTATCCAGCCCCTTTTGCGCGCGATTGAAAACGACCAGTTCCGGCGAACCGAGCTTGTCCACGACCAGATTGCGCATATTCGCGTTATACGCCGCAAAGGTGTTGGCATCCGCGAACAGCATCTCCTGATAGATCACCCAGTTTTTCGGCATATTCTGAAACAAGGTGCTCAGCAGCCACATCCCGTTGTATTCGATCATAACACGATGTGCACGGTGCTTTTTCTGCAACGAGGTAAGATGCTCCGGCGTCAACTGCTCCTGCTCATCGATCGTTTCAATATAGACGTTCTTGCCGGGGTAACGGCTGACATCCAGCTCCGTCTCCCCTTCCTCGCACAGCAGGACGAGCGTGCGCTCACCGCTGTTGAATCGTTTGTCTTCCAAGGTTCCTTGAATAAACGTGGTCTTGCCGGCGTCGAGAAAACCGGTAAACAGATATACGGGTACTTCCATTTTACGCCTCCTCGGTGTACGACAGACCGAACAGCTCGGCGACCGCCGCCTTATTCAGCTGCGAGCCGATCACGCACAGACGGCCGATGACATCCGCCCCGCCGACGCGCACATCGGGTGCGGCGGGAACGTAGTCGAAATGGATCCACTGCCCGTCCGCGCCTGCAACAATGCCCTTGGCGCGCAGCACGGTGCCGAAACGGTGCTCGTCCTGCAACGCCTCCAGTGCGTGCAGAATATCCGTCTGCGTATATGCACTTGCCGTCTCGGCGCCCCAACTGGTAAACACATCGTCTGCGTGATGGTGGTGATGATGCCCGTGCTCGTGGTGGTGCTCGTGATCGTGGCAATGACACTCTTCCCCATCGTGATGGTGATGATGATGCTCCTCGTGATGGTGGTGATGATGTTCCTCGTGATGGTGGTGATGATGCTCGTGGTACTCTACATCGTGATCATGATGGTGGTGCTCGTGGTGATGGTGGTGCCCGCACTCAGGGCATACGCCCTCTTCTTCCAGAGAAGCCATCGCCGCTTCCAGCGTGTTTTTCTGCTCCATCGCCGCAAGGATCTGTACACCGTCAAGCACCGTCCACGGCGTCGTGATGATCGTGGCGGTCTGATTACGAGAGCGTAGCAGCTCGATGCAAGCCGCCAGCTTTTCCTCCGTCATCCCATCGGTGCGGCTGAGGACGATGCAACCCGCGTGCTCGACCTGATCGTTATAGAACTCACCGAAATTCTTCATATAAATACGGCACTTGGTCGCATCAGCGATGGTTGTAAAGCTGTTTAGCTTCACATCATCCGAAGCGACCTTTTCCACCGCACGAATGACATCGCTGAGCTTGCCGACGCCCGACGGTTCGATAAGAATGCGGTCGGGGGCAAACTGCGCGAGCACCTGTCCGAGTGCTTCGGTAAAATCGCCGACCAGACTGCAGCAGATACAACCCGAATTCATTTCGGTGATCTCCACGCCCGCCTCTTTGAGAAAGCCGCCGTCAATGCCGATCTCGCCGAACTCATTCTCGATGAGCACCAGCTTCTCTCCGGCATAGGCCTCCTTAATGAGTTTCTTGATCAGCGTGGTCTTACCCGCACCTAAAAAGCCTGAAAAAATATCAATCTTTGTCATAGTATCCTTCCTCTTCCGTATTTGTTACGTGACACAGTATAGCACGATTCTCCCCCGTTTTCAACGCCTTTTTGTCGATTTTTGTAACATTCAGCCTACAATACCGCCGGAAATGTGAACAGAATTTGTGCAGTTGCGGAAATCGTGACCGTTTCGGACTTTTTTGGCATTTTTCGGGTTGATTTTTTTGGGTAATTTTAGTATAATAGGGCTATATTGGAGTGTACGTTTTGCGGTTTTGGGGTAATCATAACGGAGGGGTAAAATTGGCTATCGACCTGCACTGCCACACAAAAATTTCCGACGGCTCAATGGGTATTGACGAGCTGCTTGCCACGGCGAAGCGTCGCGGCATCACCGCACTCGCCATCACCGATCACGACGCCATCGCGGGCGCGACCCGTGCGGTCATCGCCGGTAAGCGTGTCGGCATCGATGTCATTCACGGCGTAGAGTTCTCCGCTTACGACAAGGTGCGCGGACGCCGCGTTCACATCCTCGGCTATCTCTGCGACTATCCCGACCGTCTTGAAGGTATGTGCCGTCAGACCAGTGCCGCGCGCCGCGCTGCCGCCACCGAGATGGTGCGCAAGGTGTTGCGCTACTATCCCATCATCCCCGAATCCATCGCCCGCTGCGCTTCCGGCAGCTCGGCGATCTACAAGCAGCACATTATGCACGCACTGATGGATGCAGGCTATGCCACCTCGATCTTCGGCGAGGTCTTCGATAAGCTGTTTGATCGCGAGAACGGTTGTGCCTATGTGGCGGTCGACTATCCCGATGTTCACGAGATCATTGATCTGATCCACAGTGCAGACGGTCTTGCTGTGCTGGCTCATCCCTACACCTACCGCAGCGAGGAGCTGATGGAGGAGCTGGCCGCCGAAGGCAAGCTCGACGGCATTGAGGTGTGGCGTCCCACGCATTCGCAGGAGCAGGTCGACGCGCTCATCGCGTTCGCCGAGCAGCACAAGCTGCTGATGACCGGCGGCAGCGATTTCCACGGGATGTATGCCAAGACCGCCCGTCCGCTCGGCTGTCAAGCTCCCGAGGATACTGTCCAGAAGATGCGCGCCTACAAGGCGCAGAAAAAGCGCGGCTAAATTTTCATCAATTCCAGGAGGCAACCACGATGAGTCATTCGTATAAGACCCAAGGCGTCTGCTCCCGCAACATTTCCTTTGATATCCGCGACGGGCGTGTCTACAACGTCCGTTTCGACGGCGGCTGCAACGGCAACACGCAAGGCATTTCCGGCCTTGTGGACGGCATGCCCGTTGATGAGGTCATCCGCCGTCTGTCCGGCATCCGCTGCGGCTTCAAGGGCACTTCCTGCCCCGACCAGCTCGCCAAGGCGCTGGAGAAAGCAAAACAAGAGAATTAAGCAAAATGCTGTTGCAGGTTTTCTGTAACAGCATTTTCTGTGTAAAGGAGGGGGTTATATGCAACTGCCGCAAGGGTTTAATGATCGGATGAAGCCGTTGCTCGGCGATGAATGGACGGCATTTCTCGCCGCCTACGAGGCCCCGCTGCGCCGCGGCCTGCGCGTCAATACCGCAAAAATATCCGCCAAAGAGTTCTGCGCGTTATTCCCGCTGTCGCTGACCCCTTCCCCGTTTGCGGCGGACGCATTTTACCTCGACGTGCCGCACAAGGCGGGCAGTGACCCGCTGCACCACGCCGGCGCGTATTATATGCAAGAGCCGTCCGCGACCTCGGCCGTCACCGCGCTTGCACCGAAGCCGCACGAGAAGATCCTCGACCTCTGTGCCGCCCCCGGCGGTAAATCGACGCAGATCCTTGCCGCACTCGGTGACAGCGGACTGCTGTGGAACAACGAATATGTCCCCACCCGCGCGCGCATCCTCCAGCAAAACCTCGAGCGATGCGGTGCCCGTCGGCAGGTCGTCTCGAACAGCGACACCGCCAAGCTGTGCGGTGCGCTCACCGACTTTTTCGACGCGGTGCTGGTCGATGCGCCATGCTCGGGCGAAGGAATGTTTCGCAAGGAGCCGCAAGCACTGGATGAATGGAGTCTTGACAACATCCGCCTATGCGCCGCACGGCAGGCCGAGATCCTGCACAACGCCTCGTTGGCGGTGCGCCCCGGCGGCCGCATCGTCTATTCCACCTGCACCTTTGCACCCGAGGAAAACGAAGCGGTCATCGCGCGCTTTCTCGCCGATCACCCCGACTTTTCACTCGTCCCGATTAATGTGCCGTGGGGCGCTCCTGCGTTTGACTTCGACCGCATCCGCGCATTTACCGATGTGGACACCTGCACGGCAGATCTGACGGGCTGTCGGCGGATATTCCCCCAGCACGGTGGCGAGGGGCATTTTATCGCCCTACTGCAACGTTCAGCGGACGCGCCGGCCAGCCCACCACGCGCCTACACGCCGCCGACAAAGGACGCCAACCGCGCCGCCGCGCGCGAGCTGTACAGCGAATGCTTTATCGCGCCGCCGATCGGCGAATTCGTCACCTTCGGAGACCGTGTTCGATTATTGCCGCCCGAGCTTCCCGATCTGACGGGACTTAACATCCTCACAGCGGGCGTGGCAGTTGCCGAAGTATGCAAAAACCGCCTCGAGCCCTGCCACAGCGCCTTTTTGGCGACCTCGCTCGCCGATTGTCGGCGTGCCATGTCGCTAAAGCTTGACGACCCCCGTCTGAGCGCGTTTCTCCACGGCGAGGAGCTCCCCCTCGACGGCGAAAAGGGGTGGACAGCGATCGGTGTTGAAAATCTGCCCGTCGGCTTTGGAAAATGCGCGGGCGGAAAGCTCAAAAACCGCTATCCGAAAGGCCTGCGACTGCTGTGATGACATAAAAAAGAATATTAAGGATAAATTATTTGGTTATTTGCACGATTTTCATTCCTACCCCTTGCAAATGCGTACAAAATCGGTTACAATAATTCTGTTCGTGTGTTATGTTTTTAACAGACAATCTATTTTTGAAAGGAAGTCATACTATGAGCTATCTGAGCAAGAAGAACGTCGAAGACCTGAAGGTTGCCGGCAAACGCGTGCTGGTGCGCTGCGATTTCAACGTGCCGCTGAAGAACGGTGTCATCACCGATGAGAACCGTATCGTCGCCGCCCTGCCCACCATCCAGTACCTGATCGACAACGGAGCGAAGGTCATCCTCTGCTCTCACCCCGGCAAGCCGAAGGGCGAGCCGAAGCCGGAGCTGTCCCTCGCCCCCGTGGCTGTGCGCCTGAGCGAGAAGCTCGGCAAGGACGTTGTGTTCGCCGCGGACGATAATGTCGTGGGCGACAACGCCAAAGCGGCTGTTGCGGCGATGAAGGACGGCGATGTTGTGCTGCTGCAGAACACTCGTTACCGCGCCGAAGAGACCAAGAACGGCGAGGCGTTCTCTCAGGAGCTGGGCTCTCTGTGCGACCTCTTTGTCAACGATGCTTTCGGTGCGGCACACCGTGCGCACTGCTCCACCGTGGGTGTGGCTTCCTATGTCGAGGAGTCCGCAAACGGCTACCTGATGGCCAAGGAAGTGCAGTATCTCGGCAGCGCAGTGAATAACCCCGTCCGCCCCTTTGTCACCATTCTGGGCGGAGCGAAGGTTGCCGACAAGCTGAACGTGATCGAGAACCTTCTGAACAAGGCGGATACCCTCATCATCGGCGGCGGTATGGCCTACACCTTCCTGGCTGCGAAGGGCTACGGCGTGGGCACCTCTCTGCTCGACAGCGAGAAGATCGACTACTGCCGCGAGATGCTCGCGCGCGCTGAGGAGAAGGGCGTGAAGATCCTCCTCCCCGTCGACTGCACCATCGCGAAGGAGTTCCCCAACCCCATCGACGGCGAGATCGACGTGACTGTCGTCGCTGCTGATGCCATTCCGGATGATATGATGAGTCTGGACATCGGTCCTGCGACCGCCGAGCTGTATGCCGCTGAGGTCAAGAACGCTAAGACGGTCGTGTGGAACGGCCCGATGGGCGTGTTTGAGAACCCCACGCTGGCGAAGGGCACCATCGCGGTTGCCAAGGCGCTGGCGGAGACCGATGCCACCACCATCATCGGCGGCGGCGATTCCGCGGCGGCTGTGAACACCCTCGGCTTCGGCGACAAGATGAGCCACATCTCCACCGGCGGCGGCGCCTCTCTGGAATTCCTCGAGGGCAAGGAGCTTCCCGGCATCGCGGCAATGAGCGATAAGTAATTGAAATAAAAGGAGTAACAAATTATGGGTAAATATGTCATCGCCGGTAACTGGAAAATGAACAAGACTCCGGCAGAAGCCACCGAACTGATCAATGCGATCAAGCCGCTCGTCGCGGATGCGACCTGCGACGTGGTCGTGGGTGTTCCCTTTGTCGACCTGCCCGCCGCTCTCGAGGCGACCGCAGGCACCAACATCGGTGTTGCCGCCCAGAACTGCTACTGGGAGAAGTCCGGTGCGTTCACCGGTGAAATTGCGGCGGATATGCTGCGTGCGATGGGTGTCGGCTACGTCATCCTCGGTCACAGCGAGCGCCGCACCTACTTCGGCGACACCGACGCGACCGTCGCGAAGCGCGTGCGCGGTGCGCTGGACGCGGGCCTGACCGTCATCCTCTGCGTGGGCGAATACCTCGAGCAGCGCGAGCAGGATATCACCGGTGAGGTCGTCGCGATGCAGACCAAGATCGCGCTCGACGGCGTGTCCGAAGAGGAGCTGAGCCGCGTGATCATCGCTTATGAGCCCGTATGGGCTATCGGTACCGGCAAGACCGCGACCGCTGAGCAGGCCAACGAGGTCTGTGCGCTCATTCGTCAGGTTATCGCCGGTCTGTACAACGAAGCGGCGGCTAAGGCTGTCACCATTCAGTACGGCGGTTCGATGAATGCGGCAAACGCCGCGGAGCTGCTCGCGATGTCCGATGTCGACGGCGGTCTGATCGGCGGCGCTTCTCTGAAGCCCAACGATTTCGCCACCATCGTCGCGGCAGCAAAATAAGCAATCCAATTAAAAGGGGCGCGGCAATTATGCCCGCCCCCTTTTCTTGAAAGGCAGGAAATCATATATGAAAAAGCCCTTAACTCTCATCATTATGGACGGCTTCGGCTTTAACCCCGACACCTACGGCAACGCCATCTCAGCGGCGGCCACCCCGAATCTGTCTAAGCTCTTTGCTGAAAACCCCACCACCCAGATCGGCGCGTCCGGTTTGGATGTCGGCCTGCCCGACGGGCAGATGGGCAACAGCGAGGTCGGGCACACCAACATCGGCGCGGGTCGCGTGGTGTATCAGATGCTCGTCAAGATCTCCAAGTCCATCACCGACGGCGATTTCTTTGACAACAAGGCGTTGCTCGGCGCAATGGAGAACTGCAAGACGAACGATTCCGCGCTGCACCTCATCGGTCTGCTGTCCGACGGCGGCGTGCACAGCCACATTGAGCACCTCTACGGCCTGCTCGAGATGGCAAAGCGCAACGGCCTTAACAAGGTCTATGTCCACGCGCTGATGGACGGCCGCGATGTGCCACCCTCCTCGGGTGTCGACTTTATGGCGCAGTTGTGTGATAAGATGAACGAGATCGGTGTCGGTAAGGTCGCGACCGTGATGGGTCGCTACTATGCGATGGACCGCGATTTTGCGTGGGACCGCGTAGAGAAGGCGTACGCCGCGATGGTTTACGGCGAGGGCAACACCGCCGACAACGCCGTCGAGGCGATGAAGGCTTCCTACGCCGCGGATGTCACCGACGAGTTCGTCCTCCCCACCGTGCTGGAGAAGGATGGCACCATCAAGGCGAACGACAGCGTGGTGTTCTTCAACTTCCGTCCCGACCGCGCTCGACAGATCACCCGCACCTTCGTCGATCCTGCGTTCGACGGCTTCGAGCGCAAGTGTGGCTTCTTCCCACTCAAATACGTCTGTATGACCAGCTACGATGCGACGATGCCGAACGTAGACGTCGCGTTCGAGCCGCAAGAGCTGACGATGACGATGGGTGAATATATCAGCGCGCAGGGTATGACCCAGCTTCGCATCGCCGAGACGCAGAAGTACGCGCACGTTACCTTCTTCTTCAACGGCGGCGAGGAGCGCACCTTCCCCGGCGAGGACCGCATTCTCATCCAGTCGCCCGACGTCCCCACCTTCGACCTTAAGCCCGAAATGAGCGCCTATGAGGTGTGCGACGCGGTCGTGGAGCAGATCAACAGCGGCAAGTACGACGTCATCATCCTCAACTACGCCAACTGCGATATGGTCGGTCACACCGGCATCTTCGACGCCGCCAAGGCGGCGGTCGAGGCGGTCGACACCTGCGTTGGTCGCACGGTCGAGGCGACCCTCGCGATGGGCGGTAAGGCGATCATCACCGCCGACCACGGCAACGCCGACAAGATGTACGAGCCCGACGGCTCCCCCTTCACGGCACACACCACCTTCCCCGTTCCGTTCTGTGTGGTCGGCAAGGAGTGTAAGCTACGCGACGGCGGCCGTCTCGCGGACATCGTCCCGACGATGCTCACCCTGCTCGACCTGCCCCAGCCCGCCGAAATGACCGGCGAATCGCTGATCGTAAAATAAGTAAACAGCAAAGACGGCACAGCCTGTTGGCTGTGCCGTCTTTTTTTATTGTGAAACAACAAGGGTTCGGGGTACCCGCCCGCATTTTTAATGCGTTGGCAGGTCGGGTTCTTATTGCATATCGGTCGGCACCTTGTCGATGCCGAACAGTTTTCTTAACAGACCGCCGAGCAACTTCGGACTTTTGATGACCACCACACGCATATGTACCGCCTCCGTCAACGTTTTCCACAGGAGATCCCGCAGAGGATCAGCGCCGCCGCAAGCAGCACGACCATCAGCTTTGACGGAAGAATGGCGCACGCCAGCAGACCGATCCCAAACGCCGCAAATCCCCAACCGTTCGAATCATTCCGTCGGCTGCCGCGATTTCGGTATCGCATACCACTCACTCCCATCAACGTGATCGCCTGTGTCTATTACCAGACTATGCGCATCACGGGAGTTGGTGTCAATCTTTTGCGCGAAATACGAGCAACGTGCCGTCGGCGAAGGTGATCTCGCAGGGCGTGCCTTCCGCCGCGTTGCTGACGCACAGCGGGTCGGCAGGCTGCAGGTCGTAATCCGTCAATTCATACGACGCGCCGCGGATGGACAGCCCGTGCACCGTGCCGCCGAACGCAAACAGCGACAGCGACCATCCCGTCATCGGGTCGGCGGTGTACGGCGAAGACGTCACCGCGCAAAGGCGATTGTCGCCATCCGCCAGCACTGCGTGACAACCCGTCTCGGCAAGCTGCACGAGCAGTTGTGTCGCGGCATACTGATGATCCAGTCGCCCACCGATGCAGCCAAGCAGCAGGAAATCGGTAAACCCTTTTTCCCGCGCATAGTCCACCGCCGCCGCAGTGTCGGTGCAGTCCTTACGCACGGGTAAGCGGACGATCTCGACCTCGTCGGGCAAGCGCGGCATCGCCGAAGAATCAAAATCCGCCACAATTGCCGTCAGAGTCACGCCGAGGCTGTCGGCGAGCCTCCACCCACCGTCCGCGGCAATAAAGACGTCATCGGGACGCAACAAATCTCGCAGAGCGGTCACATCGGACACGGGCGCGGCAGATAAGATCACACAGCGGTTCATCCCTTCTCCCACTCCTTTTTATCCTTGACAGCCTCATACATCGTCACATAGCTCTCATAGCGGGAACGGGCGATCAGCCCGTCCTCCACCGCCTGCCGCACGCCGCAGTTCGGCTCTTTGTAGTGTGCGCAGCCGATGAAGCGGCAATCGCCCACAAAGGGCGCGAACTCACGGAAGCAGTCGGCCAATTCATCCTTGTTGATCGGCTCGACCTGCTCGAGATCGAGCGAGGAAAAGCCCGGGGTATCCACAATATACCCATCCGCCAGATGATACAGCGTCGCCGTGCGAGTGGTGTGGCGGCCGCGACCGAGCTTTTGGCTGATCTCCCCCGTTTCCAGAACGAGCGACGGGTCGATCGCATTGAGAATGCTGCTCTTCCCAACGCCTGAGTTGCCCGAGAACACGCTGACGTGTCCAGCCAATCGCTTGCGCAACGGCTCGAGGGTCTCGGGCTGCCTGGCTGACACGGTATAGCACTCCAACCCCGCCTTGCGGTAAGTCTCCTCCAACTCGGTCGGATCGGCAAGATCCGCTTTATTGATGACCACGATCGGGGTAATGCCCTTCTTCTCCGCGACGGCAATCATCTTATCCAGCACCAACGTGTTTGTCGTCGGTTGGCAGACGGACGCCACCAGCACCAGCAGATCGAGGTTTGCTACGGGTGGGCGCAAAAGGCAGTTGCGCCGCTCCAGCACCTGCGTCAGGAAGCCCTCGCCCGAGGGCTGCACCTCGATCTCGACGCAATCACCCGCAACGGGCGTGATGCCCTGCCGACGGAAATTGCCACGCGCGCGGCAGGTATATACCGCATCCGCGGTCTCTACATAGTAGAAACCGCCGATGCCGCGCAATATAATTCCTTGCTTCGTGTTCGTCATCATAATCCTCAAGTAAGATCGGATAAATTCGACGTGGTCGTAGTGTCTTCCGCCGCCGTAGTGCTGGAAGTTGTCGTAGAATTGGATGGCTCGACGAACTCCTGCATATCGACCAACGTATACTTGCCGCTGGCGCCGTTCACCTGGAACTCCGCGTAGGTGGCAAAGTTATTCTTACCCGCCACACTGATCTTGACCGTCACCTTATACGAATCCTTCGACAGCGTTGTCTTGAACTTCAGCGTGCCGATATCCTTCGGCATAATGCTCGTGTTGCTGGAGGTCAGTGCAGAATCCAGCTTGCCGTCCACATAGAACTGCAGGTCTACCGTCGTATCTGTATTAGGCATAGTAAGCTCGATCTCCACATCACGATAGCCCGTGCTGACCATCAGCTTGATGTTCACGTCGGGATACTGGTTGATGGTATGATCGGGTGTCACCGAAACGACCGTACCCTTGGGAGCACTGCTGTTGATCTCTTCCACCGTGATCTTCGTCTGATCAAAGCCCGCGGTCACGAGCTTCTGAATTGCCGCATCCTTGGAAAGGCTCTCGACATTCGGCATATCGATCGGTTCTGCCTGCGGCTTGCCGGAGCTGATGTAGATGGTGACGGTCGAGCCGTATTCCGCTTCGGCGCCCGCTTCGGGATCCAGACGGATGGCCATTCCTTCTTTGACCTCGGCACTGCTCTCCATCGACTCCTGCGTCTTGAAGCCCGCAAGCTCCAAACGGCGACGCACGTCACTCGGCTTTTCACCGGGGGTCATCGTGGGGATCTTTTCCTTCTTCGAGCCCTTGCTGATGTACAGCGTCACCGTACCGCGCATCTTGATAGTCGTGCCTGCGGCAGGCTCCTGCTTATAGACATAGCCCTCGGGCTGCTCACTGTTATATGCCTCTTCAATGCGAATGGTGTAGTTGCCGATCTTCTCGTAGGTCTGCACCTCGTTGTTGTAATGCTTACCGACGAAATTATACACGGCGATGTCGTCCTTAGCTCCCTGATTGAAGAGCTTGGGCAGGAAGAATGCCAGCACAATACCCGTCACCAGCACGATCGCCGCCGCCACCGCAATGAGGATCGCTACAGTTGAGGTCTTCTTTTTACCGTCGTCATCTCCGTTTTTATCCGCACGGGGCTTGGTGCTCAGCTCATCCTCGCCGCGCACGCGAGTGATCGCGTCCACATAGCGGGTCGGCGTCTCATCTACAAAGTAGGTATAAGCGAACTTGATGGACGGATTGCGCTTGAACTCGTCAATGTCACTGAGCATCTCGGCGGCAGACTGATAGCGCTTGTCAGCATCCTTCTGCATCGCTTTGATGGTGATCTGCTCGAGGCCCTCGGGCACATCCTCGTTGATAAGGTGCGGCATCGTCGGCTCGGACTGCATCTGCATAATCGCGACCGACACCGCGTTATCCGCCTCGAACGGCAGACGACCCGTCAGCATCTCGTACAGCACCACGCCGACGGAATACAGATCCGCCTTCTCGTCGGTGATCTCGCCGCGCGCCTGCTCGGGGCTGATATAATGCACCGAGCCGATCGCCTTCTCGCCGTCCATCGTCGCGCGCATCTCGCTGCGGGACAGACGCGCGATACCGAAGTCGGTCACCTTGATCGTGCCGTCGGACAGCAGCATAATGTTCTGCGGCTTAATGTCGCGGTGGACGATGCCCTTGTCGTGGGCGTGCTGTAAGGCACGCAGGATCTGTACAGTGAAGTGTACCGCCTCTTTCCAGCGGATGTCCTTGCGCTGATCGAGGTATTCCTTGAGGGTGATACCGTCAATGTACTCCATCACGATATACTGCAGATGCTGACCGAAGCCCACATCCAGCACCTTTACGATGTTCGGATGGTTGAGAATGGCGATCGCCTTCGACTCGTTGCGGAAGCGACGGGTAAACTCCTCATTGGTCAGGAACTCATCGCGCAGGATCTTCACCGCGACGGTGCGATCATCCACGCTGTCGTACGCCTTATACACGTACGCCATTCCGCCAACACCGATCAGCTCACGCATTTCATAGCGGCCGTCCAGCCGTTTCCCTAAATACTTATCCATATTGATCATTCCTCATCTTTCTGAATAGTCATTCGGTCATTCGCTCTGTTCCATCAGAACAGTCGTTATATTGTCTGTGCCGCCGCCGTCTAATGCGGATTGGATCAGAATATCGATACTCGCGCCGTTGCCGAGAAGCTCGACAAGCGCGGTGTCGTCCACCATATTCGTCAGGCCGTCGGTGCAAAGCAACAGCTTATCGTTCGACTCAAGCTCAAGCTCGTCGAGCTCGCCCTCCTCCATCGCCGACACGCCGAGCGCGCGGGTGATGAAGTGCTTTCGCGGATGCGATCGTGCCTGTTCCTCGGTGAGCTGACCGCTCTCGATCATCTCCTGAACGACCGAATGATCGCGGGTGATCTGCTGTAAAGTGTTATCCCTATACAGATAAACCCGACTGTCACCCACGTGCGAGATGTAGGCATCCTTGCCGAATACGATGACCGCGACCACCGTCGTGCCCATCCCCTCGTATTGCGGGTCGGATCTCGCCCGATCAAAAATTTCTATGTTGGCCGCTGCCATGGCGCTGGCCAAAAGAAGATCAGGGCGCGGGGTTGCTCCGTTCGCGTATCCGTCAACGATGCGGTCTGCGATGATGTCGACCGCAATATTGCTCGCGATATTGCCGCCGTTCGCGCCGCCCATCCCGTCACACACCACAGCAAAAAAGCCGCCGTTGTCCAGTGTTCCGTAGCGCAGTGCATCCTGATTGCTGCTGCGCACAAGTCCGATGTGCGTATCTCCGGTCAATTTCATGGTAACGCCTCCTTTCCTTCATCCTCTTGGTCTGCCTGCCTTCGCAGTTGACCGCAGGATGCATTGATATCTGCTCCCAATGTGCGGCGTACCGTCACATTGATCCCCCGTTTCTCCAGCACCTTCATAAAGGATTGGATGCGCAGTCGGGAGCTGCGCTGTTGGGCTCTGCCTGCCACGGCATTCACGGGAATGAGATTGACGTGACACAGCATCCCCTGCAATCGGTCGGCTAACTCCTCGGCGTGTGCGTCGGAGTCGTTGACTCCGTCGATCATCGCGTATTCAAAGGAGATGCGCCGTCCGGTCGCCTCTATATATTCGCGGCACGCGGTGAGCAATTCGCCGATCGGCCAGCGTCGGTTGACCGGCATCGTGCGCGATCGGATCGCATCGTTCGGTGCGTGAAGCGAAATAGACAAGGTCAGTGGAATCTGTTCTTTCATCAGGCGGTATATCCCCGGCACGACTCCGCAGGTCGACAGGGATATGTGGCGCATCCCGATATGGACGCCGCCTTCTTCTCCCAGCATACGGAGAAATTGCACCACATTATCGTAGTTATCCAGCGGCTCGCCCATCCCCATCAGCACGATAGAGGACACGCGCACGCCGGCGTCCCGTTGGGCTGTCTCGATCTGTGCCATCATCTCGGCGGCAGACAGATCGCGGATAAACCCGCCGATGCCCGTCGCACAGAAGGTGCACCCCATTTTACACCCCACCTGGGTGGACAAGCACTGGCTCCAGCCGTGCTTATACTGCATCAGCACCGATTCGACGGTCTCACCGTCGTCCAGACGGAAGAGGTACTTGACCGTGCCGTCGATCGCCGAGGTCAACTTGCGTACGATGGTCACACCGGGGACGGTGAAGAACTCGGACAGCTTACCTCGTAGGTCCTTTGGCAGATTGGTCATCTGCGAAAAATCCGTCACGCCCGCATCCAGCCATTCGCGAATCTGCTTGGCGCGGAAGGCAGGCTGACCGTTTTCTTTCAGCCATTCGCCCAGCTTTTCCTGCGTCATCGAGCGAATATCTAAGGAGCTCACGCTGTCACCTCACCTATCGGGATTTAATAAAAGCGGCGATGTAGAAGCCGTCGGTACCGTGGATATGCGGAAATAGGGTTATCTGATGCGAGACGGGAAGCCCCGCTTGTGCAAAGCAGGTCTCCAGCGGCAACAGCCGCGGGGTGAATTCAGGGTGCTCCGCCAAAAATGCTTCGGCCACCTGCTCGTTCTCTTCGGGACGAAGCGTGCAGGTCGAATACTGCAGCACGCCGCCCACCCGCACGAGCTTGGCCGCCTGCGCTAGAATTTTGAGCTGTAATGCGGGTAATTCGGCAAATTCAACGGGGTCTTTATACCGAATTTCGGGCTTGCGGCGAATAACCCCCAACCCCGAGCAAGGCGCGTCGCAGATCACGCGGTCAAACTGCCCGATCCGCTCATCGGCGGGCGGCTGCGTCGCATCGCGGCAGACGGCATTGACACAGGTCAGCCCGTATTCCGCCGCGCGGCGGTTGATCGTAGCACATTTCTGCTCATACAGATCGGCCGCTTCGATCACGCCACGGTTTTGCATATACTGTGCGACCGTCAGGCTCTTACCGCCGGGGGCGGCGCACACATCGGCAATACGTTCGTTCGGCTGCGCGCCGAGCGCGAAGCAGCACCACTGCGATGCGGCATCCTGATAGTAGAAATGCGATGTTATCTCATCGGGCAGGCGATGTAGGGCCTGCGCCGGCGATACACAAAGGGCGTTCGGCAAGCCGTCAATCGGCGTGCAAGTAACTCCCGCATCCGTCAGCACGGCCGTCAGCTCCTCTGCCGTCGTGAGGCAGGTGTTGACGCGGATATAAGCAGGCGGCGCGTCGTTTAAGCTGTCCAGCAGGCCGTGCATCCGCTCCTCGCCGTACGCCTGCCGCCAAGCACGAATATGCGCTCGCGGGCAGGAATAGCGAATTTCCAGTCCTTTATCGGTGTCGGGGAGTTCAGAAAGCAGACGCTTCGCCTCGCGCTGAACGGCTCGCAGAACGCCGTTGACAAAGCCCGACAAGCGACCGCAGCCAAAGGCGCGCGTGAGCGACACGCTCTCATTGATCGCCGCAAATGCGGGAACGCCGTCGATGAAAAGCAGCTGATACACCCCCACCCGCAGGATCTCCCGCACAGCGGGCGACATCTGCTTGACGGGTGTAGAAGACAGCTTATTAAGCAAATAATCAATGGTTAAGCGGCGCTCGGTTACGCCGTAAACCAGCCGCGAGGTCATCGCCCGTTCAGAGGGCGACAGCGGCAGATGGTCGAGCAGCTCGTCAAGCACGATATTCGAGTAGCCGCCCCGCTCCTGAATACGCAGCAGCGCCGACACCGCCGCACGGCGGGCATCCGTCTGCGGCGTCATCCCAGCACCGTCCCGATTGCGATCGGGTGCCCGCGCAGATAATCCGCCGCCGCCATACGGCGCGAGCCCTCGGCCTGCAGCTCTTCGATGATCAGCGTCCTACCGTCACCGCAGGCGACCGTCAGCGGCGATGTCGCCACGACCGTGCCCGCAGGAACATCCGTCGTGCCGCCGACCGCAGTGCGGTAGAGCTTCATCGTCTTATCCTCGACGCGGCAGGTCGCCACGGGCCACGGATTTAATCCGCGCACTTGGTTGTGCAGGGTTTGGGCATCCTTATCCCAACTCACGGGGCACATCGACTTATCCAGCATCGACGCGTAGCAAGCGCCCTCAGCGGGCTGTGGCGTCGGGGTGATTTCCCCGGAAATAAGTCCGTCCAACGTGCGACTGAGCAGGTCTGCCCCATCCGCCGCCAACAGATCGAACAATTCGCCGCCGGTCATCGAATCGGTGATCGGGCGGCGGGACATCAGCAGAATGTCTCCCGTGTCCACACCCTCGTCGAGCTTCATCGTGGTGACACCGCTCTCGGCGTCGCCGTTCAGCACCGCCCACTGGACGGGTGCGGCCCCGCGATAACGCGGTAGCAACGAGCCGTGGACGTTGATGCAGCCTAACGGGGTGAGATCGAGAATGCGCTTCGGCAGAATCTTACCGTAGGCGACCACAATGATCGCCTCTGCGCCGATCGCGCTGAGTTGTTCGTAGCACTCATCCGTCTTCATTGAGGTCGGCTGGTACACGGGCAGTCCGTGCGCCTGCGCGCACACCTTGACCGCGGGCGGGGTCAACACCTGCTTACGCCCGACAGGCTTATCGGGTTGTGTGACCACCAGCGCGATCTCGTGTCCGTCCTCAATAAGACGCTCTAATGCGGGCACGGCAAAATCCGGTGTGCCCATATAGATCAGTTTCATCGCCGCGCCCTCCTTCTAATCAATTATTTCAGTTCATCGGGGGCGAGCATCCGCTCCACCTTATCCTTGAACACGATGCCGTCAAGGTGATCGCATTCGTGCTCGGCGCATTCCGCCGCGAGACCTTCCAACGTGACGATAAAGAATTTACCGTCGCGGTTCTGCGCCTGCAGCTTAACGACCTCGGGGCGGATAATAAGCCCGTATTCCCCAGGGCTGGAAAGGCAGCCCTCGACACATTCCTGCGTGCCCTTGGTCTCTAATATTTTCGGATTGATGCACTCCTTGAGTCCGTCACCCACATCCATAATGAACAGACGGCGCAAAACGCCGATCTGCGGAGCGGCCAAGCCGACACCGTCCGCTTTCTGCAGGGTGTCCGCCATATCGTCGAGCAGCTGCCACAGCCGCTCATCAAACTTTTCGACAGGACGACACACCTTATGCAGAGCATCGTCCTTGTCGGTCAATATCGTTCTGATTGCCATCGGCAATATCTCCTTCATCTCACAGCATCGCGGCGGGGTTAATGTCCACGTACACATTGACCTGCCGATTTGACGGCGTGTCGTGGAAGGTGCGCAGTAATTGCCGCACCAGCTCCCGCATACGGGCTGTGTTCTTCGCTTTGATCAGTAACTTATAGCGGTATTTGCCCGCCACGCGCAGGACGCTCGCGGGGGTGGGATCCAACGCGATCATCGGCAGATCACGATAGTCCTCGGTCGCCGCCGCGCGCAACTGCTCGAGCATCCGGCGGCAGGATTGCCGCACCGCCGTCTCGGATACGCCCGTGAAGCCGAACATAAACAGATCGGCATACGGCGGGTAGTGCATCATCCGGCGGGACGCGATCTCGAGCTCATAAAAGCTCGTATAATCCTGCGCCGCCGCCAATTCAATGATCGCGTTGTCGGGGGTGTAGGTCTGGATGATCGCTTTCCCCTGCTGTTCGCGGCGACCGGCGCGACCGATCACCTGCGTGAGCAGAGAGAATGTGGTTTCAAAGCTACGATAATCGTCCGCATAAAGCGATTGGTCCGCCGACAGCACACCGACCAGCCCAACCTGCGGGAAATCCAGTCCCTTTGCCACCATCTGCGTACCGATCATCATACGGTATTCGCCGCGAGCGAAGGCCTGGAACTTATTCTCATAAGAAAAACGGGACATCGTCGTGTCGGTATCCATTCGCAAGATCGGCACATCGGGGAATTTCTCCGTGAGCTCCTTCTCCACCAACTGGGTACCGAGGCCCGCGTAGCGGAGCTTATCCGACTCGCAGGACGGGCATTTGGCGGGCGGGCGTTGGGTATGCCCGCAATAGTGGCACATCAGGCGATCGTTCGCCCGATGATAGGTCATCGAAATGCTGCACGACGGGCAGGTGATCACCTGTCCGCAGGAACGGCAGGATAACTGCGTGTGAAACCCGCGGCGATTGAGCAGCAGGATCACCTGCTGCCCGTTATCGAGGCAGGTCTGCATCGCGCGATACAGTGTATCCCCGATGATGCTGTCACCGAGCACCTCGCCGCGCAGGTCCGCGACCTCCACCGTCGGTAGCTGTGCATCGCCGTAACGGCTGTCGAGCGTCACGAGGGTGTAGCGACCGCTGGATGCCGCGTGATAGCTCTCGATCGACGGGGTCGCCGAGGTGAGCAGCAACAGTGCCTTGTGATGCGCACATCGGAAACGCGCAATGTCGCGCGCGTGATAACGGGGATTGGACTCAGATTTATAGGTGTGCTCCTGCTCCTCATCCATCACGATGAGACCGAGGTTATCACAGGGAGCGAACACCGCCGAGCGGGTGCCGACGACGATGCGTGCGTCCCCGCGCTTGATGCGCTTCCACTCGTCCATTCGTTCACCGATGGCGAGGCCGCTGTGCAGCATCGCCACGCGACGGCCGTATTTGCGGATGAACAGCTCCATCATCTGCGGTGTCAGCGATATTTCGGGCACCAGCACGATGACCTGCTTACCGTCCGCGATCACGCGGTCGATCAGGTTCATATAGACAGCGGTCTTGCCGCTGCCGGTCACGCCGTACAGCAGCGCCGCCGCTGCTTCATCGCGCTCGTAGAGTGCGAGCAGCGCGGAATAGGCGTTTGTTTGTTGCTCATTGAGGGTCTTTTGCACGATCTCGGGGGCATCATCGACGTCCTTATAGGGCGAACGGAGCACCTCAGCATCGTAGATCTCCACGAGCCCCTTCTTCTCCAGTGCGGTGACGACCGCAGGAGTCACGCCCGTGAAATAACAGACCTCCTTGACCGACGCAGCGCCGACGTCCTCGAGTAGAGACAGCACTGACTGCTGCTTTGCGGTCAGCTTCGGTGCGGTGACATCTTGCGGATCGGATTTTAACCGCACGGTACGGATCGACGCATCACCGACGTGGCGAAACGCATCCTCCGAGCGGCGAAGAACACCGAGCTCGAGCAGATGGCGCAGCGCCGGCGCATCCGCCTCCATCCCGATGCGTCCCAGCAGCATCGCCTCATCCGCGCCGCCTGCGCATTTCGCCACAAAGGCGAGCAGCTGTCTCTCATTCGGTGTCAGCGTCTCCAGTACCTCAGGCGGAACGTCCTCGGCAGGACGCAAAACGGGACGGATACGCATATACAGCCCCGTCGGCAGCATCGCGCGCACCGCGTCAAACAGTGTACAGAAGGTGCGCTCCTGCATAAAGCGGGCAAGTGCCAGCATCTCCGCGCTCAAAAGCGGCTCCTCATCCATCACGGAATGAACAGGCTTCAAACGGGTGACCTCAGTCTCCTCAGAAACCTCGGTCACGATGCCCTGACGGCGACGGTTGCCGTTGCCGAACGGCACAAGAACGCGCACGCCGACCCGTGGCTCGCCGAGATCGCTCGGCCAAAGGTAGGAATATTCCTTATCGAAGGAAAACGCTGCCTGCTCTACGGCGATCTTCACCGTCGTGTATGTGATCGGCATCGTTCTCCCTCCCCTTTTTTACGGCTGTAATTTATACGTCGTCGGACACGAACAGGCTGCAGTTGCCCTCACGGAAATCCTGAATCGCCAGGCTGACCGGCTTCTCAATGATGATCTCCTTATTAGCCTCCGCCTCCTCGGCGATCTGGCGCGCGCGTTTCGCAACGCCGACCACCACGGCATAACGGCTGTTGTTGCCCTTCAATTCTTCAATGTCGTTGGGTGCTAACATATCACTTTACCTCCAAAATCGTGTTATCCATACGGGAATAGCGCAAATTTTCTGCATCGATGATGGTGTTGATGCGGGCGACCGCCTGCTCGACCTCATCGTTGAGCACAACATATTGATAACGGGGAACACGGGTCAGCTCCTGTTTCGCTGCCGCCAGACGACGCTCGATGACCTCGTCGGTCTCGGTACCGCGGCCGCGCAGACGGTGCTCAAGCTCCTCCATCGACGGGACTGCCAGAAAGATGGATACGAGATCGTCCCGCTTATCCATCACCTTTTCAGCGCCCTGCACCTCGATCTCGAGGATGACGTTTTTCCCCTCGTACAGCCAACGCTGGATGGGGGCAATGGGCGTGCCGTAGTAGTTGCCGTTGTATTCGGCATATTCCAGAAATCCATCGTTTGCGATGGTCTGCTCAAACTCCTCCCGCGTGCGGAAGAAATAGTGCACACCCTCCTGCTCGCCGAAGCGGGGATCGCGGGTGGTCATCGAGATCGACAGCACCGTGTCCCTGCGCTGCTCGAGCAGTGATTTAATGATCGTGCCCTTGCCCGAGCCGGACGGACCGGACAGGACGATCAGCAGCCCTTCTTTATTCTTGCTCATCGGTATCCTCCTCATCATCACTCATACGGTTTGCCACCGTCTCCGGCTGCACCGCGGACAGGATCACGTGTTCACTGTCCATCACCAGCACCGCGCGGGTGCGACGACCGTATGTAGCGTCGATCAGTGTGCCGCGTTCCTTCGCGTCCTGAATGATGCGCTTGATCGGGGCGGATTCGGGGCTGACCATCGCCACCACGCGGCCCGCCGCAACCATATTGCCAAAGCCGATATTGATCAGTTTCATACTCGATCTCCTCGCCTTACTCGATGTTCTGGATCTGCTCGCGGATCTTCTCGATCTCCGCCTTAATGTCCACGACAATGCGGGTCAGCTCCAGATCGCTGCATTTCGAGCCGATGGTGTTGGTCTCGGGGTTGATCTCCTGCACGAGGAAATCGAGCTTGCGTCCGACCGCCTCATCCCCCGACAGCAACGTGTCGAGCTGGTCGATGTGGCTGCGCAGGCGGACGGTCTCCTCCGCCACCGCGATCTTGTCGGCGTAGATTGCCGCCTCGGTCAGCAGACGTCCCTCGTCCACCGCCGCACCGTCGAGCAGCTCACGCATACGGGCTTCGACCTTCTCCATATGCTCGCGCACCGTCTGTGGCGAGCGCTCCTCGATCACCGCCACGGCGGAAAGGATCGTCTGACCGCGGGACAGCACATCCTCCCGCAGACGAGCGCCCTCACGCTCGCGCATCGCAACAAACTGCCCGAGGGCGATGTCTGTGACCTTCTGCACGGCGCTCCACACCGTGTCCTCGTCCACGGCGACCTGACGCACCGTCAGCACGTCGGGATAGCGGGACAGGGTCGTCACCGAAACATCCTCGCGCAGACCGTATTTCTGCGCCATCTCGCGCAGAGCCGCCAGATAGTTCTCTGCCAGACCCTCGTTGACCAGCACCTCACTGCCTGTGCTCTCCAGCGCATCGATCTGCACGAAGACATCCACCTTACCGCGGCTGATGCGCTGCTGAAGATAGTTTTTCAGTTTATCGTCAATAAAACCGTAGACGCGAGGCAAGCGACAGGAATATTCGAAGAACCGGTGATTGACCGATTTGATCTCCACCGTGACGGACAAGCCGTCGAGCACCTCCTGCCCGCGACCGTAACCGGTCATACTGCGTATCACAGACGATCCACTCCCTTACAGAAAAAAGATACTATATGTATCCCATTATTATTCACACTACATTGTATCAGTTTTGCCCACCTCTGTCAAGAAAAACCAACCATTTCGAGCCGATTTTTACGGTTTGTTCACACTCAGCCTTCTCCCTCGGTACAGGGCATAAAGTAAAGCCCCGAAAGCACAGCTTTCGGGGCTTTAAATTGCTTATTCCTCGACCGCTTCGACCTCGGTGTCCGCCGTGTCTTCGATGATGAACTCATCATCGAGATCATAGTCGAAATCCGCCTCTTCCTCGTACCACGCCTTTTTCTTTGCGCGGGCACGCAGGGCGATGATGACGATGGTAGTCACAGCGGCGATCGCCGCGGCAACGGCGGCAACGATGATCCATTTAGCCGTTTTGTTCTTCATGGTTATTCCTCCTAATATGCATAAAATCTCGATCAAATTAGGTCTTGCCATTATTATAATACAAATGCCGAATATTGTCAAGGCGGCACGACATATTCGTCAAGAAAGCGGCCGCTCGTGCAGAGCGACCGCTTTTATCGGATTTATTCAGCTTCCTGCGGCAGTGCAGTACCTTCCATAATCGCCTTGAAGGTGTCGCCGTCCATCTTCTCGTCCTCGATCAAGCGCTCGGCAACCTCACGAAGCTTATCCATATGGTCGGTCAGCATCTTTTCGGTCGCGGCATAGCCGTCGGAAAGCAGGCGGTAGACCTCCTCGTCGATCTTTGCGGCGATCTCCTCGGAATAGTTGCGGGTATGACCGAAATCACGGCCGAGGAACACCTCGTTCCCCTGCGATGCACCGTACAGGATGGGGCCCAATCGGCTCATACCGTACTTGGTCACCATCGACTGGGCCAGTTCGGTCGCGCGCTCGATGTCGTTGGACGCGCCGGTGGAGATGTCATCAAGGGTCAGCGCCTCGGCAACACGGCCGCCGAGCAGCACCTGAATATCCTCGACCATCTCTTTCTTCGCGCGATA
>JAZSHK010000072.1:0-34738 GCA_045533185.1 Acutalibacteraceae bacterium
CGATCCGACTTTCTGCGTGTTCGGCGGCACCGCGATGGTGACGGGCATCGGCGAGGGCTTGGAGCCTTTGCCGCCCCTGCCCGATTGCCATATTGTGATCGCCCAGCCCGCGGACGGCGTGTCCACGGCGGCGGCGTACGCCGCGCTCGATCGCGCGCCGACCCCGACCCACCCCGATAACCGCGCGGTACGCGATGCGTTGCGCCGCGGCGACCTCGGCGCGGTGTGTGCGGGAGTGTTCAATGTCTTTGAGCCCGCAACCGCGCTCGACGGCGTGACGGCGATCCGCCGTCGGATGGCGGAGTTTTCGCCGCTCGCGTCGCAGATGACCGGCAGCGGCTCGGCGGTGTTTGCCATCTTCGACGATGCCGCGCGCGCGCAGGCGTGCGCCGACGCGTTGGCGCAGGAACATCCTGTTGCGTTTGTGTGCCGCCCCTGCGGCGGCAACCGCGTGGAAACAAGATAACTGTATAAACCTTCCAAATCCCGTCCATACTGTGTGTAACGCAGAAAGGACGGGATTTTTATGGTGTTAACGAAACGGTTTTTACGCGCGGGCGTCGGCGGGCTAGTGCTGTGCCTGCTCATTTCGCTGTGCGGCTTTTACGGACGGTGTACGGGGGTGCGGGAGAGCGTTGTGCGCCTGCACATCCTCGCCAATTCCGACAGCGCGGAGGATCAGGCGCTCAAGCTTAAGGTCCGCGACGCGGTGGTGGAGGCCGCCGCGGGCTGGCTCGATGGCGCGGCGGATGCCGACGAGGCGCTGGCACTTGCCGAACAGCGTCTGCCGCAATTAAAGGCGGTCGCACAGCAGACGGTGATTGACGCGGGGTACGATTACTCCGTGGACGCGACCTTGTGCACGATGTATTTCACCACGCGGCAGTATGACACCGTCACCCTGCCCGCGGGGGTGTATGAGGCGGTACGCTTCACCATCGGCCGCGGCGAGGGAAAGAACTGGTGGTGCGTAGTGTACCCGCCGCTGTGCGCGGGCGCGGCAATGCAGCGCAAGTCGCTCGACGACGTGCTGGACAGCGAGCAGGTAGCGATGGTGACGGATGCTGAGCGGTTTGAGGTGCGGTTTAAGGTCGTGGAATGGTGGGAAAGCTTAGTCGATCGTCTGCGCAGATGAGCGGATGCAGAAAAATTTGAAAAAACTTGCATTTTTCTCTTGACAAACGGGAATGCTTAGTGTATTATAGTCAAGCGGCTTTTGAAGAGCCGTTGGTGACTTACGCACCTTTAGCTCAGTTGGTAGAGCACCTGACTCTTAATCAGGGTGTCCAGGGTTCGAGTCCCTGAAGGTGCACCATTATATGGCCCGTTGGTCAAGTGGCCTAAGACTCCGGCCTCTCACGCCGGCAACAGCGGTTCGAATCCGCTACGGGTCACCACCGCAACGTCGTTACGGCGTTGCACCCAGTTGGTGCTGATGACGGTGAGGGTACACCTGTTCCCATCCCGAACACAGCAGTTAAGCTCACTCGTGCCGACAATACTTGGCTGGAAGCGGCCCGGGACGATAGGTAGGCGCCAACACAAACGTCTTTTCACCGTGACAGGCTTGCCAATAGGCGAGCCGAGGCAATCACGGCGATCAGACAGTCCTCGCTTTGCGAGGGCGCATATTGCTCCTTAGCTCAGTCGGTAGAGCGCATGACTGTTAATCATGATGTCGTCAGTTCGAGCCTGACAGGAGCAGCCAACTGAAAAGCGCTAATACCACTAGGTTTCGACTCTTTTTCTTTTTGCTTTTCGACAACGGTTTTTGATAGGGTGTAGCAATAGCGTAGCAATAGAAATTAAATTTTATCTGTAATTTTTCGCAGATCGTCGGTGTTGACGTGGGTGTAATGCTGTAGCATTTCGATCGAGGTATGGCCGATCAGTTCCAGCTTATCCTTGTCCGGCGCGTTAATTTTCTTGACCAATGTGGCGAACGTGTGACGGCAGCAGTGGGGCGTTAGTTTCTTGCCCTCAGGTGCGCGTATTTCGAGACTTTCGAGACACTCATAGAAAGAGGCTCGGTAGGAGTGATCGGCGTACGCTTGCCCTGCTTCTGTTAAAAACACGGGGCCTTCTGTGCGCGCTCCGATAAAACGGTCAATATACGGCTGGATCTTTGGGGAGATCGTGACCACGCGATTCTTGCCGGCGTCCGTCTTGATGCCGTGGCGGAAGCTGCGCGTCTCTTTATTGTACATATCGATCGTCAGCGTGACGATCTCGTGCGGACGGTAGCCGAGGTAAATGTGGCAGTAGATCATAGCGGCGACGGGGTCTCCGTCTTCTGCAGCGACCTTCAGTCGCTCGATCTGATCCGTGGTGAAGACTGGGCGCTCGACGCTATCCTCGCCGGTGACGCGGAGATACTCTGCAAGGTTGCGATCGGTGTACCGGCGCGGGATGGCGTATTTGTACAGCAGTCCCGCGGTAACCTTCATCAGCTGTCGCGTGCGCTTGCCGTGCGGGCAATCATCCAAACACTCCTGCAGATCCTCGATCGTAACGTCGGCGAAGGGGATATGATATAAGGAGCGGTAATACTTAAATGCCCCTTTATAATTGTAAATAGTTGACTTGGAAACTGTCGGCTCGTACTGCGGCAACCACAGCTCGTAGATCTTCTGAAAGGACGCGGCCTCGTCGATCTTGCGGCCGTTACGGCGTTCTAACGATGCCAGGGCGAGCAGAGCTTCTTTTTTCGTGGTAAAGCCCCGTTTGCTCGTGCGCATTGGTTTATGTTTTCCTTGCTCGTCCACGTAGTAGCCGAAAACCCTGGATGCCGTCCATTTGCCATTCTCTTTATACACGCTGCCTTGCCCGTTTCCGCGCCGTTTTACGCCGCCTTTGGGCTGCTCCTGCTTTGTACCGCAGAGGTTGCAGAAACGAGAGCCTTCCGGTATTTCTTTATTACATTTGCGGCAGACCATCGGCGTCCTCCTTTACATAGTTTTGTTTCAACCCCTCGCCTATTTACGGGTGAGGGGCTTTTTGACTTTTAGTCGCAGGCGATAATGATCGCCGCAATAACGAACGCAAGAATGGCTACTCCAAATACGATAAGAAATATCGGCCAAATGGAATTCCCTCGGCCTGCATCTGCTACGAAGGGGGCAGACGGCTTTTGCGTGGGCGGCGCGGTTGCTGTGCAAGACACGTTTTCGGTGTTGCGTGCCGGCGCAGGATCATTCGCTCTCGCAAGGTCACAAAGAGCCATCTGCCTACTATACTCCGCTTCATCCTTTTTTGTGTCGCGGAGTAACGAAATGTAGGCTAGCACTAAGATCAGCACATTAAAGGCTAGTAATACAGTATATGTCACGGGCGTGTCGCTATCTTCAGTAAACGGCGTGTCACTGCAACGGTTGTTCGTAAAAGAGCAATCCCAATAGTCTCCGTCCTGATCGATGAACGAGAATGGCTCGTCGACATCAAGTTCTTCATCGCTTACGCGCAGATAGCCACCGTTGCTGAAATACACCTCGGATAGACGATAGGATGTGTATTCATCCTTGGAGACTTTTACTTTTGCAGGGAGAGTGTAGATTCGATCATCAATCTCGCGATTAACCTCTACATAATAGCAATACTCGCCTTCGGGCATTGTGCGAATATCTTCACAGCCGACAAAGCGATAAAAATTTGGATTCGAGAATAAGCTGATCAGCAGGCATACTGCAAAGACGCCCGCCGAAATCACCTTGTGATCTTCCATATAAAAGACGATATCCTCGCGGATACTGCTTTTCTTGGCTAAGATCAAAAAAACACAGGAAATGCATATAAGCTGCAGAGTTCCGGCGATGAGCGGGTGACCGCAAAGAGTATATATGCTATACATAATAACACCCCTTATTAACTGGGAAACATTTCCACTATCAACGCACAAGAGATGCTTGTACAATGGCAAGTGGAGGTGTTCGACAATGAACTACAAAGATTATCAAAATTCCCGCGATCAGGCGTGGCGGCTGCTGTTGGATCTGCAGATCCGTGAGCTCCCGGTGTCCACGTCCAACGTGTGCCGACAGCTCGGCATCCCGATCAAGCTGTACGACTCTCCCGGCGGGGAGGACGGGTACACGGCACTCGTCGACGGCCGACCGGTCATATTCGTGCGCGCTGACGTCTATGTGCCGCGGCAGCGCTTCACTACCGCTCACGAGTTGGGGCATATCCTTGCGGGTCACACAGGAAAATATCCACTTGTAAACCGCGAGCCATCGGCCGCGGACGATCCGATCGAGCAGGCTGCCAACGTTTTCGCAGCACGTCTGCTTGCACCCGCGTGCGTTTTGTGGGGATGCGGCGTACAGACCGCGGAGGATATTCAGCGGCTATGTCAGATCAGCCGACAGGCGGCAGAATACCGTATGGCGCGGATGCGGGTGCTGTATGAGCGCGGCCGCTTCCTTACCTCACCGCTCGAGCAGGCGGTGTATGAGCAATTCGCTGAGTACATAGAATCGCACAAAATCAATCCTCAAAATCCGGCAGGACTTTGATCATCCGACGCAGCGCTTCCATCTGCTCATCGGTGAGCCGTCGCTCCTGACGTGTGCCGTCGCGACCCAAAATGAGAACGGTGTTTGAATCCCGTTTTTCTTCTTGCCCTTCACCTGCAATGGTGGAGGGCTTTTCTTTTTGGTCTGTTTCACCGCGCAGGTACTCCACCGATACGCCGAGGAATTCGGCTATACCGTGAATGTATTTAGTGTAGGATTTGTTCAACCCTTGTTTCCAGTTGCCGACCGCCTGCTGTTTTAACCCAAGATAATCAGCAAGGCTTTTTTGGCTGATTTTTTGTAATTCCATTTCATCAAATATTCGTGAGAGAATAACGTCCATTTGCACACCTCCAAAAATAAACAAATGTGTATCTTTGTTTTTGTGCAAAACTCCAAAAACACCACAAATGTGTTATTTGTGGTTGACAACTACACAAATGTTGTGTTAGGATGTACTTGCACGTGGCAGTGCGGACAAGTACACAGATGTTTTGCACGGGGCTTAGGCATCGGGCAGTTTCCCCTACCCGGCGCCGCAGATGTGTTTTCCCGTCGAGACGATCAAGCGGCTACTACCATGGTGAGGTGGCGCGCGGAAGTGGGAAACCTTCCTTGTCATCGGCTCGTTAACTGTAGCAACACATCAAGCCCGTCAGTTAACCGCCCTCATGGCGAGAGGGGACGGAACGGAAGGGCATCATGGAAAAGTCGGAAAGCAGTTCGAAAATATCGAGACAAATCTTAAGCGACTTAAACATGACGCATCACCTCCCGTATTTGTTTTGCAGCAACACACAAACGGGTCACTGCAATTCCATTAAACCACACATTTGTGTACTTGTCAACATTTTTCTCGAAAGGGGGAGGGCGTATTGAACGACTGGATCGCGGGCGTTGTCGGTAAAATGCACGTACATAAGATCTCACAGAATGAGCTGGCCGAACATCTCGGCGTCCGTCGAGATTATCTCAACAAGATCCTCAACGGTAAGGAAAGTCCGAAAGGCGCGGGCGAGCGCATCACGGCTGCTGTTGACGAGCTGATCGCGGCGAAAAAGTAATTACTTTTGTAATTACAACAGAAGAAAGGAGAAACTCACAATGATTTACTACCAGAAGAAAGGATGCACTCACGAACTCACAAAAGAAGCGGAGGGTCTGCGTTTCTCGATCGAGACCACGGTCTCGGCCGAGCAGATCGAGAACATCATCGTCAGCTCCCTCGAAGGAGCGAGTGCCTACTGGGCGGGTATTGACAACACCGCGCCCGAGTGGGACGACAAGCCCAAAGGGCTTCCGGTATCGCAGTATGCGACGCAGCTGCTCCTTGAAGGCAAGGCCATCAAACTCTATGACATCGAGGACGAGGAAGAGCAGTGGGAGCTCGATCTCCAGAAACTTCTACAGGGTATCGGCAAGGCTATGAGTGAAGGCTATGACGTCACGGATGATGTTGACGTAGTTCTTCAGTACGCTTTATTCGGCAAGTTAGTCTACGGATGAAGGGGGAGAAACTCACAATGGCAAAGAAAGTAACGTTGGAAGAGATCGAGGCGTTGGATAAGGATATGCTGGTGCCGACAGACATCGCCGGATATCTCGGGTGCAGTCCCTATACGATCAACGTCGCAACGCAGGACGGAGGGAACTCGTTCCCGTTCCCAATTATTCGTTTGGGGTCGCGGGTGCGCATCCCGAAGATCCCGTTCCTCAAGGCGATGCGCGGAGAAGAGATCCAGGTGGTGATAAAGTGAAACCGTGGATATTCTACGCTCTCTCCTTCACGTGGGGGTTGCCGATGACGCTCATAGGATGCGTGGTCGCGGCGGTGCTGCGGATCGCAGGGCACCGTCCCAAGCAGTGGGGATGGTGCTGGTATTTCGAGGTCGGGGAGAAATGGGGCGGGCTGGAGCTCGGCGTGTTCTTCCTGGTCAACCGCAAGCCGAACCGGCACATCCGATGTCACGAGCTGGGCCACGCGCTGCAGAACTGCGTGTTCGGTCCGCTGATGCCGCTGATCGTCAGCATCCCCTCGGCCGTGCGGTATTGGTACCGGCTCTTTCTCATCCGCACCGTCGGGGTGACGAAGCTGCCGCCCTATGACGCGATATGGTTTGAGGGACAAGCCACCCGTTGGGGGAGAAAGCAATGGAGGTGTGGAGCTGATGGATAATATCACAGAGAAGGGAGCAACTTGTAAGGATTGCTTACATGTTCGTGTTTGCGCATTTAGGGACTCAAGCGAAGACGAAAAGATCTGTCGCCAGTTCATCAACAAGGCCGATGTTGTAGAGGTACGGCACGGTAGATGGATATCTTATCTCGATGGAGAACACATTATGCCCGAAAGATATTATCAATGCAGTGAATGTGGTCGTAGAGGATATACACGAAGATATCCTTACTGCAACTGCGGTGCAAAGATGGATGGAAATGGTGAGTGCGAATGAGAGTGTATAAATGCGATAGTTGCGGTGTCAATATCACAAAGCCTTATGATGTGAAAATGAAAGAATTTACGCTGTCCGCTTGTATTGATGAACACGGCATCTTTCCTATTCCGTGGAAAAAGAAAACGAAAGTTCATTTGTGTAACGAATGTTTCATTGGGCTATATATTATTCCAAAAAGAATTGATATTGATGGGGACAGCGTGGAAAAAACCGCGTTGAAAATACTACGATCTTATCTTCGTCAAAAACAGAAACGGAAAGGGTGAGGGTGAATGAGCAGACGGATGTCATATATATGTGACATTTGCGCAGTGGAAATAAAGGGGCACTCTGCCGAAGCTATTTCCGGCAAGTCGGCGCAGATAAAGCTGTGGTCGCCTGGTGAATACCGAGCGGGTGGCGGACAGCGGTTTGATTTGTGCGTCGACTGCTATGAGCGGTTTGTTAACTTTTTGGAAACCGGAAGGAGTGACAACAATGCCTGAATGGATCAGCGTGGAGGAGCGGTTGCCGACTTGCGAGGAGATGCGACGCGGACACGGGAACGTGATTGCGGCGTTTGAGTCGGGTGCAGTGCGGACAAGCTGGGTGAGTCAATTTCTCAAAGGCTGGGCGCACGAGACGTCGCAGGACAAGGTTACTCACTGGATGCCGTTCCCCGATCCGCCGAAGGAGGAAAGAAAATGAAGAAAACGCTGTTGAAGATCGCGGCGGCGATGCTGTGCGTGGTATTCGCGGTTGGTATGGTGAGTGGCATCGTCACCGCCTGCGTCAATATGAGCGAGGGTAACACTGGCGCGGGGCTCGGAAATATCACGACGTGTTTGCTGTGGATATTCGTATTCCTATACATAGCCGGCGATCGGCTCGATCGGAGGTGAGCGGGATGCAGCAGATCATCACGAAGGACAAGCGGGTCGTGTGCGTGACGACGGTGCCGTATCCGGCCGCGGTCGTCAAGGAAATGAAGAAAGCCGGATATAAGGTCACGGAGGTGAGAGAATGACGAACTATGAGAAGATCCGCGCGATGAGCGTGGAGGAGATGGCGGCAGTATTGGCGAATGAGGATAAAATCGTATTTAGCTATTGCTCGTCAGAACATTGCGAGCACTATCCGGAAGATGATTTACTTTGCAGTGGCCAAGGCGAAAACAAGTGCGTCGCGGCCGTGCTGCACTGGTTAAACAGCGAGGCAGAGGATGACACCTCATCCGTCACGGCTCACGCCGTGCCACCTTCCCCTCGAGGGGAAGGCTTGACGGGAGGCCAAAAGGATGCACTGCTGCGAACGTTTCTTGGAAGGGGTGGGAGCGGTGCATAAGATCCAAAAGGTGATCCGCGTGGGCGATCTCATTTACCCCCCCCCGCAGCAAGCCGCAGAAGATCACGAGCATATCCTCGGTGGGCTTTTACTGCGGCAGGAAACACTATTTCTACGATGAGCACGGTGCGCGGTACTGGTTGACCGAAGCCGGTCTTAAATCAGCAAGAAAGGAGAAAAGCGAATGACGAAGCTAAAGTGCATCTTCTGTGGGATGATCGTGTTTGGGTTTATCCTGGCGATCGGCACCGCGGGCAGCAGTGACGTCGGCGCGATCGGCGAAGAGCAGCTGTACATACGGCTCGCGGTAGTGGCGGGCATCACCATTGTCGGGTTTGTCGGCGCATATCTGATCGAGCGGAGGGAGTTTTCGGGAATAAAAAATGAGCGCCCCCGGCAACTCACAACCGAAGGCGCTCTGTCAACAGAAGAAAAGTCAACAGCAAACGGCCTCACACACCGTTTGCACAATCAAGTATAACACAGAAAAGGAGAAAAGTCAAATGCAACTGATGAAACTCACGTTATCCAACTTCAAGGGCATACGCTCGCTGGAGTTTGAGCCGGCCGGCAGAAACGCTGCGGTGTACGGGACCAACGGCAGCGGTAAGACCACGCTGTTTGATGCGCTGACGTGGCTGCTGTTCGATAAGGCGAGCACCGGCGAGCCGAATTTCAGCCCCAAGACGCGCGGTGCGGATGGGGAAGAGGTACATAATCTCAATCACTACGTCAAGGGTATCTTCCGTCTGGACGACGGCGCGATCGTCACCTTCGCCAAGGATCAGAGCGAGAACTGGGCGAAGAAACGCGGCAGCGCCTCGGAGGAGCTGATCGGCAACAAGACCGAATATTTCATCGACGGTGTGCCGGTGAAGAAGGGCGAGTATGAGGTGCGCATCGCGGAGATCTGTCCCGCGGACAAGGCGCAGATCCTCACGCAGCCGTTGTATTTCCCGCGCCTGCTCGACTGGAAGGAGCGGCGTAAGCTCTTGCTGGAGGTTTGCGGTGACATCACCGAGTACGACGTGATCAACAGTTCGGCGGAACTCAACGGCATCACGCGGTATCTGCTCAAGCCCGGCACGGACGGGCAGTTCTATTCCGTCGAGGAATGCGCGAAGATTGCCGCGGCGCGCGGCAAGGATATCCGCCGCCGCCTCGAGGAGATCCCCGCCCGTATTGACGAGGCGACCAAGGCGTTGACGGATGAGGGTGGTGTGAGCTCTGATGCGCTCGGTGCGGAGATCGTGCAGCTGCAGCGTGAGCTGGATGCCGCGCTGGTGGACAAGGCGACCATCACCGAATCGGATGCTACGGCTGAGCTGCGCCGACAACTCGCCGATCTGAAGACACAGATCGCGGAGGGTCGCGCCGCCTTCGGCAAGGAAAAAGAGGAGAAGCTCGCGCCCATACAGAACGAGCTCGTGCGTTTGAGCGGTCTGCGTCAAGAGACGATGTTGGAGATGCGTGAGCAGGAGCTGAACCGCGACTCACTCGAGCGAGAGAAAAAGGCGATGGAGAATAGGCGGGCCCGTCTGGTAGAGGAGTATAAGGCACGTGAGGCATCCGTCTGGGTCGGGCAAACGACCTGCAGCGTATGCGGACAAGCCCTGCCCGAGAAGAAGATCGAGGAAGCAAAATCAGCATTCAACGTGGAGAAGGCACAGATCCTCGAGCAGATCCGCGGGCAGCTGGAGCGAGAGTGCTCCAAGGCGATGATCGCCGAGATGGATGGGAAGATCCAAGAGAGGGATGTGCGTATCCGCGCGCTTCGCGGGAGTGCGGATGCGCTCGCCGAGCAGTACGACGTTGCCAAGGTGCAAATGGACCGGATGTACTTCGGCACGTACGAGGATACTGCGGAATGTGCCGCGCTCTGTGCTGAGGCTAATCTGATCGAGAAGAAGCTCGCTGTCGGCAAGACGGATGTGGACGAGATGAAGGCCGCCGCACAGGCGAAGATCGATGCGCTGATGAACGACATCGCCGAGCGGCAGCGCAAGGTCGCCGTCCTGCACGCGAACGAGCTGCGCCGCGAACGCATCGCCGAGCTGGAGGCGGAGGAGAAGAAGCTGCAGACCGAGGCGGAGGATACCGAATACTGTCTGCATCTGTGCGAGGAGTTTATCAAGACCAAGGTCGCGATGCTGGACGAAAAGATCAACACGAAATTCCGCCAGGTGCGGTTCCGCTTGTTCGAGACGCAGATCAACGGCGGCATCAAGGAAGGGTGCGAGGTGATGATCCCCACGGACAAGGGTCTGATCCCCTTCGCGGCGGCAAACAACGCGGCGAAGATCAACGCGGGTCTTGAGATCATCGACACGCTGTCAGCATACTGGGGCATCCAAATGCCGGTGTTCGTGGACAACGCGGAGAGCGTCGTCGCGCTCGGCGCGATCGCGCCGCAGGTCATCCGTCTGATCGTCAGCGGCGCTGACAAGGAATTACGTATGGAGGTTGAAGGGTAATGAACAAGAAGAGAAAAGAGATTGAAGATACGGTAATCAAGATCGCTAAGGAATCGCCGCAGGCGGCCTCGGCATATATGCTTTCTGTTTCGGGCGAGTATATGAACGCATTCGGTCGTGATATCTCGGCGGCGATCGATAAATACAACAAAGTTTCCGTTCCGTGGATCGTGGCCATGCTGGAGATCTATGCTGGTGCGCTACGTCAACAGATGAACGAGCGCGGCAACGAGCTTGCTGATGAGCTGAAGGAGTTCGGCGAGATAAATGTCGTGCGAATGTGTGTGCCTCGTGGGGGGTGAAGTCCGATGCTGATATTCCCGATTAAAAACCCGTGGTTCGGGATGATCGAGCGCGGTGAAAAGAGGGAGGAATACCGTGAGGATACGCCCTACTATCAAGCGCGGCTTGAACGGTACCGCGGGCAGGAGATCGAGTGTGTCCTGCGTAATGGCTATTCCTCATCCTCGCCGTCGCTAAAGGTCCGCGCGACGGTGGATAAGGGTACCGGTCGCCCCGAGTGGGGCGCCGAGCCCGACAAGATCTACTACAAGCTGATCATCCTTGAGCAGGAGCGGCTGGAGCCGGAGATCTTCGTCATCAAAGCGCGCCGCTGTGAGCGCTGCGGCGGACTGCTGACATCCTCCAAGGCGGTCAGTAACGGGATGGGGCACACCTGTCTGATGCGTGCACGCGAGGAAGAACGTAGGCGGGAATTTGAGCAGAATCAAGTGTCGCTTGAGGATATGCTCAGGGATAGCCGGTAAGGAAACGCCCTCTCCGTCGCGGCTGTGCCGCGCCACCTCTCCCAAAGGGAGAGGCTATTTGGGAATGTAGCTCAGCTGGAAGAGTGGGCGCTATATGCCATCGGTCGTCGGTTCGAATCCGACCATTCCCGCCAGCCGGCGTTTGCCGGCGTGCTTCTCCTTTTCGGAATTGATGAGACACGGCTGATGCGCTGCTTTGGTGGCGTTTCTCTCGGAATCAGCGGCGTGAAAATCGCCACCATACGGAGGTGCGGGGTGTGGTCACCCACCGGGTTGCACGGCTCGGAAGCGTCGGTTCGATTCCGGCCGCCTCTACCAGCCGAAAGGCGAATAAACTCACAGGAGGAAAACGTTATGTCAGAAGAAAAGACCAATCTCGCCCTCGTTAAGAGGGACACGGTGGACGTCGTAGCCGATCGGGTGCGCGTGTTCCAGGAAAACGGGGAGCTGCACTTCCCGGCGAACTACAGCCCCGAGAACGCGATGAAGGCGGCGTGGCTCGTCATTCAGGAGGTAAAGGACCGAAACAGTAAGCCTGCCCTCGAGGTGTGCACCCGCGACAGCGTCGCGAATGCGCTGCTGAATATGGTGGTGCAGGGGCTCAACCCCGTGAAAAAACAGTGCTATTTCATCGTGTACGGCAATCAGCTCACGCTGCAGCGCTCGTATTTCGGCGCGATGCATATCGCCAAGACGGTGGATCCCACCATCGAGGACATCGTTGCCGAGGTTGTGCGCGAGGGACAGACGTTCCGTGTCAGCCGCGTGCGCGGCCGCACGGTGGTCGCCGAGCACGAGATGCAGCTGGGGGACGACAGCCGCCCGATCGTCGGCGCGTATTGTCAGGTGCTGTACAGGGACGGCA
The DNA here is from genome assembly GCA_045533185.1 of Acutalibacteraceae bacterium. Taxonomy (GTDB): domain Bacteria; phylum Bacillota; class Clostridia; order Oscillospirales; family Acutalibacteraceae; genus UBA5905. Next base: position 12,397 of record JAZSHK010000072.1, read on the forward strand.
CGGAAAACACCACCATTATGTCCATCGACGAGATCAAAAAGGCGTGGGCGATGAGCAAGACCAATCCCATCGGCGCGGACGGCGAGGTCAAAGCCACCTCCACCCACGGGCAGTTTCCTGCGGAGATGGCGAAAAAGACGGTGGTCAACCGTGCGTGCAAGTCGATCATCAATACCTCGGGCGACGATTCGCTGCTCGTGCGCGCCTACAAGGCGACACAGGCGGATATCGCTGAGGCCGAGGCGCGTGAGGAGATCGCCGCCAACGCCAACAGCCGTCCGATCCTGATCGACGGCGAAACGGGAGAAGTGCAGGATTGCCCCGATCCCTGCCCCCCTGCAGACGATCTGCCGTAATGCGCATCAAGGTGCTGGCATCCGGCAGCAAGGGCAACGCCTATTATATCAGCGACGGCGTGTCCTCGATCCTGCTGGATGCCGGCATTCCTCTCAAACAGATCCGCGCGGGAATCGGCTTTACGTTGTCGGCGGTGTGCGGGGCGTTTATCACACATCGCCACAACGACCACGCAAAGGCTGTCTGTGACCTTTTAGCCGCAGGGGTGGACGTGTATGCCCCCTCGGACGTTTTCGCGGCGAAAAAGGCGATAGGACGGCATTGCAAGCCGATCGAGGACGGCATCGTGGACGGCAAGGCACAGGGGTGGATCATTGTTGGTACGTTCCGCGTGCTGCCGTTCGCTTGCCACCACGACGTGCCGAACCTCGGCTTTTACGTTCACAGCGACGCCACCGGTGAAAATCTCCTATATTTCACCGACACCTATTACATCGAGCCGGTGTTCCCCGATCTGCACTACATCATGGCGGAGTGCAACTACGACACGGACGCGATCGACGAGAGCGTGCGATCCGGTCGCATTCCGATGCAGCTCAAGGCGCGGCTTGTCAAGTCGCATATGGGGATCGATACGCTGCTCGCTATGCTGAAAGCAAACGACCTCTCCAAGGTGCGGCAGATCTACCTGCTGCACCTATCGGACAACAACAGCCGCGCGGAGGAATTCAAAGCCCGCGTGCAGGCTGTTGCCGGGTGTGAGGTATATGTATGTTAAACGATATTGATAAAAGAGGTAACCGTTATGGCTTGGATAGAACTTCATCAAACACTTCCGCAAAACAAGAAAATTATGCGCCTTAAACGGTTGCTGAAAATAAAAACGCCGCAGGCGATCGGACATATTTGTATGCTTTGGCTGTGGGCGTTGGATAACGCACCGGGCGGCGATCTGTCGGAATTTACCGCGGAAGATATCGCAGAAGTTTGCGAATTTTCAAAAGATCCGGAAATTTTTTTGAAAAGTTTGATCGAGTGCGGCTTCATTGACGAAACGAAAAATTCAAAAACCATCCACGAATGGGAGAGTTACACAGGCCGTCTGATGGAGAAGCGCGAAGTGCAGAAAGAGCAAGCAAAAATGCGGCAGAAGCGGTATCGTGACAGGTTGAAAAACGGTGAAAAAAGCGCCGATGAGACGGGCGAGCGTAACGCAACCGTAACGCGTGACAACAGCGTGAGTAACGCACATAACAGTACAGTACCTAACAGTACCGTACCTTTATACAGTGGTGGTGATGATATCCCTCGCGCGCGCGAGGACGACGAGGAGCTTCCTTCGTTGTCGGAAACGATGGAGGATCACTACGCCTATATGCAGCAGATCGCGCAGCTGCCGCCGGATGTGAAGGCGCGCTTTTATGCCACCGTGGACGACCTGTATCACGGTATGTGGGGACAATCACCGGCAGAGTACGACTACACGCAGATCTATCGGCTGCTGCGTTGGATCGGCTATACGGCCGACGGCGGATACCTCCCGTTCGAAATGACGAAGGATGATATCGAGCTGCTGTCCCACAGCTTTGAGGCGGCCGTGCTGGCTAACAAGAAGTCGCTCGCGTACGTGCACGGCGTTTTCAAACGATTTAAGCGGCGGGGGATCCAGACTAACGAGGATTTCTGGGATTATGAGTACAACCGCGACAAGTCGCTGGGCGAGATCGGATAGGGGGAATGGCAATGCGTAAAGAGATCAAGAAGCTCTGCGATGTTTGCGGGGACCTTTATATCACGACGACGAGTGCGGCGCAGCGGTGTCCCTCCTGCGCAGAGTTTCGCAGAAAATATCGCGGTTACACCGCGGATCAGAGACGGTGCAAGAAGCTCAAGGGCAATATGGCCGCCATCGAGAAAGCGAACATCGAAGCACAGCAGCTCGGTATTACCTACGGAAAGCTCGAGGGGAAACGGTACGCGGCTGAGCACGTGCGGGTGAAGATCCCGACGGAAATGAAGGAGGGCGAGGTATGAGCTACAATCCGCTCAAAGCAAACAAAGGACGCGGGCTCGAGGATACGGTGAAGCTGCAAAACGAGATATACCGCAGCCGTGGGATCTGCAACATTCAGAAGATCAGCACGCCGTGGAAGGTCATCCGCCGCGGCAAGGATATTGTGTCGGCGTTCCCGGAAGAAAAATCGACGCTGGATTTTCGCGGTACCGTGTACGGCGGGGTCTCGATGAGCTTCGATACCAAGGAGAGCGAGGACGAGCGCGGTCTGCCGCTCAAATACATAGCGCAGCATCAGATCGACTACATCCGACAGGCACTGCCGCTCGGTGAGGTGTCCTTCATCCTCTGTGAGATCAAGCCGCGGCACGCGTATTACGTTATCCCCGGGCGCACCGTTTTGGATGCCTGGGATGCGTGGAAAGCGAACAAGGGCAAGCGGGGATACAACTTTATCCCGGTGGAGAATATGCTGCACGTGCCGATGCGCACCGGGAACGTGTTACATTATCTCCCGGCAGCATTGCAAACAGTGAGGAGGTGTCCTCATGACGTTGAAGGAAGCTGATGAGGCGGCGCGCAAGCGTCTGCCAATTCGAATGGAAAAGCCGGGTTATCCCGTGTTGGAATACAGCCGCATTACGCGCACAGGGCTTGTTTATCTTGAGGACGGTCGACGCGGCGGCTACGTGGAGCTGCTCGACAAGAACAACAACAGCGTGACCGAGGCGGATCCGAAGTGGTGCTCGGTCATAGAAAAGGAGGAAGCGCAATGCCCGAAACAGTAGAAGCACGTGCAGTATCGATCGCCGCGAAGATTATGGTTGCCGCTGGATTATGCCGATACGATAATCCGCTGAAGTGTAAGAAATTCGCCGTCGATGACGCTGTGTGCGATAAGTGCATCCGTAAGTGGTTGATCAGCAAGGCGAAGAAGGAGCTGAAAGAAGAGAAAATGAATGTGAACGGAAAAGAAATCCTGCGCGTCTTCCCGCGCAGAACGAAAGCCACGCCGGACGATCCGATGACAACCACCAAAGCACCCACCAGAAAACAGCTGGAGCTCGGTGGATTTGACGAAGTCCACGTGAGCGCAACCTTTACCTATGACATTCCCAAAGCCGAGGAACTCGCGAAGAAATGGGAAAAGACAGGAGTTCCGGTTCGTGTCGGAGGACCGGCATACGGCGACCGAATGTCGCCCACCTTCACGCCTGGACTTTACATCAAGAAGGGATACACCTTCACCAGCAGAGGCTGCCCGAATCATTGCTGGTTTTGTAGCGTTTACGAGGTCGCCAAAGGTCAGATCATCGAACTGCCCATCACAGACGGCTGGAACATTCTCGACGACAACATACTGGCAACGTCGTCGGAGCACTTCAGAGCAGTGATTGAGATGCTGAAGCGACAGCCGGAACGTCCAATCTTCACCGGAGGAATCGAACCGGCGCAGGTGCAGCCGTGGCAAGCGCAGCTTATGAAGGAAGCCAGCACCAAGCGGCTATACTGCGCCTACGATACCCCAGACGACTACGAACCACTTCTGCAGGCAGGGCGAATATTCCAGGAGGCAGGTTTCACCAGAGCGAGCCACACACTCCGCAGCTACGTGCTGGTCGGATACCGAGGCGACACGTTCGAGAAAGCTGAAAAGCGCCTGATCGACACCATCAAGGCTGGCTTCATGCCATACGCCATGCTTTACAGAGACAAAAACGGAAACGTCGACGAAGAGTGGCGCAAATTCCAGCGCGAATGGTGCCGACCGATAATCGTCGCCACGAAGGTTAAAGAAATATGGAAGGAGACAGACAATGAGTGATATCAATACAACCGTATTCACTGGCAGGATCGTGCGCGATCCTGAGCTACAGACCACCGCAACCGGGCTGAGCGTGTGCACCTTCAACATCGCGGTGGAGAAGGGCTATGGTGAGAACAAGAAGGTGGTGTACCCCACCATTGTCGCGTGGAAGGGTACAGCAGAGTTCGTGTCCAAGCTGCGCAAGGGTACAAAGGTCGCAGTATCCGCGGAATACGATGAGCGATCCTGGCAGACCAAGAACGGCGACAAGCGCAAAGCGTATGAGTTCAACGCTGTCCGCGTCACGGCAATGGAGCCGAAGAGCATCACGACCGACATTGTTGTGGATGAGACGCCGACGTCCGCGAGCGCGGGTGGTTTCGAAGAGATCCTCAGCGATGAGCAGCTGCCGTTCTGAAGGAGGACAACGTAATGCATATTTACACAGCCGCTGATGATGCACACGCTACAGCCGAATTTGCGGCCAAGCAAGAAATGCTACCATTGCTTAAACGTATAGAAGAATTGGAGCGAGAAGTGCGACATATTAAAAATACGCACTACTTCGTACAGGGCTCAAACGGAAGGATCTGCTTTGAACTGCTACCGTGCCCCGATATTGACAAGATCAAAACCGAAGCGGTTAGAGCGTTTGTGGAGAGCATCTGCGAGGAGCGAACAATAAACGATCCCGTTGCGATCGCGGTAGAGCGAAAATTCAAGGAGTTGATGAATGGATGACCGATAAGCAGACACCACGAAAGCCAAGAACAAAGCCATTTTTATCTTTGCATCCACATTTACATCTTGATGTTACATACCATTGTCCGTCTTGCGGTGTCGTTGTGGAGAGGTATGTAAAATCAAGAGTGTTACCAGCACGCAAAAACAATTATTGTTCCAACTGCGGACAAGCATTAGATTGGGGGGCTAACAATGACCGATAACGAGATTATTAAGGCTTTGGAGTGTTGCGGCAATGATGAATGTTCACAGTGTCCCTTGCAAGATGGCGTATGTTCGGAAAAGGATGTTATAAAACACGCCCTTGACCTCATCACCCTCCAAAAGGCAGAGAGGGAAGCGTTGATTGCGGGGCAGGAGACTTTGCAAAAGTATATTGCGGAGCAAAAGGCAGAGATTGAGAGGTTGAAAGCAGATAATGTCATTCTTTCTCAAAACGCAGACACTGCATTTCAAGATGGATTGAATGAGGCTCAAGATTTGTATGCAGAACAAGTCAAAAATGAAATCAAAGCCGAAGCAATCAAAGGGTTTGCGGAGAAGACCAACGAACTCTTAAAACGATATTCCAATTTGCACAAACGTGCTGATGAAGCACGGCGTAGTGCGGAAGAGTATGCAGACGGAACACCTATGGAAATGGTTAGCGTTTGGGAAGTGTTGTCCTTGAAAAAGTGGGAAATGGCTGATTATGAGAATATGAACGCTTTGCAAGACAATATTGAAACCATCGCTATTGAAAGACTGCTTACGGAAATCGAAAAAGACTTTAAGTTACTCGAAAAAGAAATGGTGGGTGAGCAAGCATGAGCAGACGGATGTCATATATATGCGACATTTGCGCAGCGGAAATAAAGGGGCACTCTGCCGAAGCCATATCCGGTAAGTCAGCGCAGATAAAGCTGTGGTCGCCCGGTGAATACCGAGCAGGCGGTGGTCAGCGAATTGATTTGTGCGTCGACTGCTACGAGAGGTTTGTCAACTTTTTGGAAACCGGCAGAGAGAACGATAAATGATATCATAATATCACTCCATTAACAGAAGAACTCAGTCAACCAACTCACTCACACGCCTAGTTTATATATTTAATTAAATTTATATATAAAGCATTATGATAGCTTATTTATATTTAATTTAGCTTAATTAAAGGAAGGCCAAGGAGGCGGCAAGAGTGACAGTCAAGGAATTGTCCCAGTTATATTATCTCAATCGCGAGATCGAGATGGATAAAGCAAGGCTTGAAAAACTCAGAGCAAGGATCTCTGGTTTAACTAGCCCAAATCTCTCCGGAATGCCCCGAGGTAGCGGTAACGGAAACGGCATCGAAAACTGCATCGCGGAGATCGTGGATCTGGAAGCAATCATCTCGGCGAAGGTCACCCAGTGTATGCACGAGCGTAATCGGCTTGAACGATACATCGCCGGTATTCCGGATAGCTTGACGCGGCAGATATTCGCGTTGCGGTTTATCAACGGGCTGTCGTGGTTGCAGGTCGCCTTTAGTGTGGGTGGTAATTGTACTGCCGATAGCGCCCGAATGACGTGTAACAGATATATTCACAAAAACAATCAGCAGGAAAAATGAGATTAATTTCGGTTTGTTCGTTCTGTTCGCTTTTTTTATGATACACTGTATAATGCGGACATCGACCGAAAGCAATGTCCCGAAAAGAGCAGCGACAGAGGTGTTTCTCCTACCTCTGCCGGCTGTTCTTTTATTTTACGCGAAAGGAGGGAATGGTTGTGAAAACCAAGCCGAACAAATTCAAGAGTGGAGCTCAATTGATCGAGCTGTGGGAGGAGTTCTGCCGCAGCATAGCGGATGATGGATACATCACCGTGCCGACGCAGACGGCATTCTGTCGGTGGCTGGAGGGCCATTTTGAGAAAACCGACAGAAAAACCATCTACAATTCCCTCAACAAGATTTTCCCCAATATAAAAGAGACGTTCGAGAGGATCCAGAGCGACACGGTCGCTACCGGCGCGATGCTCGGTAAGTATCAACAGACGATGAGCATCTTTGCGCTGAAGAACTGGTGCGGATGGACCGATAAGCTTGAGACGCGCAATGAAAACGTTGATATGACCTCGGTAGCGGCGGAAGTGGAGCGGATGGTCAATGCTGAGTCGTAAAGACGCGGTTGCCTTCCTACTGGACAAGCCGTACAAGCTCGGGCATATGCTGGGCTTCGATAAGCTCACGCCACTGCACAACGGCTGGATCGTCGATATGGTGCGCGGTAAAGAGGATAAGACCTTGCAGGCGCACCGTGGCTCGTTTAAGACCACGTGCGTGTCCATCGCGCTGGCGCTGATCATCATCCTACTGCCGAACGTGCGCACGCTGTTTATGCGAAAAACGGACACGGACATTAAGGAAGTGATCGCGCAGGTGCGCAAGATCCTCGAAAGTCCGCAGATGCAGGTGTTTGTGCAAGCGATCTACGGCGTACAGCTGGTGCTCACCACCGCGACCGCAAATGAGATCAGCACGAACTTATCCACCGACATCCGAGGGACGGCGCAGCTCGTCGGGATGGGCGCGGGCAGCAGCATTACCGGTAAGCACTTCGATCGGATATTCACCGACGATATCGTCAACCTGCAGGACCGCCTATCCAAAGCCGAGCGGGACCGCACCAAGCTGATCTACCAGGAGCTGCGCAACGTGCTTAACCGCGGCGGCCGCATTTATAACACCGGCACGCCTTGGCATAAGGACGATGCTTTCACTCTGATGCCGAACCCCGAGCGGCACGACTGCTATTCCACGGGGCTGATCAGCGAAGCCGAGCTCGCCGAGCTGCGTGAGAATATGACGGCGGCGCTGTTCGCCGCCAACTATGAGCTGCGACATATCGCAAGTGACGACGTGATCTTCAGCGATCCGCAGACCGGCGCTGATCCGGCGCTCGTCGAGCAGGGTAACAGCCACATTGATGCAGCGTACGGCGGCGATGACTACACCGCCTTCACGATCTGTCGCAAAAAAGGCGATAAGTATTATCTATACGGCAGGCTGTGGCATCGACACATCGATGATGTCGAGGACGAGATCCTCGCGTTGCATCGGAAATTCAACGCCGGGCGTATTTCCTGCGAGAACAACGCCGATAAAGGATATCTGGCGCGGGATCTGGGAAAAAAGCACGCACGCGTGCGCTCATACCACGAGGATATGAACAAATTCCTCAAGATCACCAGCTATCTGAAGGCGGAGTGGAAGAATGTCATCTTCGTGGAAGGGACGGACGAGGAATACATCAACCAGATATGCGACTATAACGAAACAGCCGAGCACGACGATGCGCCCGACAGCGCAGCGAGTATGATCCGCGAGTTCTGGGCACGGAGGGAGCCGTCCACGGAAAAGGCACGGCCCGCTCGCTCGACGGTGACGACGCGCGACATGACGCGCGGCTGGATGTAAAGGAGAGAGTTTATGCTGATACTGATCGTTTTATTCGCCGTAAACGCGGTGCTGCTGTCACTGCACCTTGTTGTGCAGTTGTGGCGCGAGCGGGAAAGCATCCGAGGGATGCTCGATCGGGTGTGCAAACGAAAGCAGGAAGAGCCGCCCAAAAGGGCGACGATCACCGATGCGGATAAGCGGGAAGCTCGACGACGTGCATACGAGAACACGAATTTCCTCAACTACGACGGTGACAAACAACCGCAATATGACGAAAACGCCGTTGAAGACGGCGAATAACACACGGACAGAGACGGTGCAGGGTGCAGATCCTGCGCCGTTTTTGATTATTAAACGCCGCTCACCATGCGGCAGGAGGTAATTGTATGGACGAGAACATGGAAGCTGTAACCGCTGTGGACACCATACCCGCGGAAACGGCAGAAAGCACCGAGGAAACCGCCCCGTCGGCGGAGACTACGGTGGACACCCAGTCTCAGCAGGAGACGGCAGAGGGCGGAGAGGGCACCACACCGCCGCCCAACCCCGACGATGCTGCGGCGCAACCGACCGAAGAGGTCAAGCCAATCACCGTCCCGATCCAATTCAACCACGAGGATCGTGAAATCCCGCTCGACGAGGCGGCGACCATTATTCAGAAGAGTCTGAAGAATGAGCCGATTCTGCAAAAGCTGCAGGTACTTGCCGCGGGATGTAACAAGTCGGTGGACGAGATGGTGAATATGTTGGTCGATGCCAACGATCAGATGTTGCGCAGCCGTTTCCTTGAGGAAACAGGCGGCAACGAACGCGCCGCCGACATTCTGCTTGAGGACGCGCGTCGTCAGCGGCAGAGCGCCTACGACAGCCGCAGACAGGCAGAGGTGCAGGAGGCGGAGAACGATCGGCAGCAGGAGAGCGACCGTCTGGCAACGGAGTTTATCGAGCTGCAGAAGGAATGTCCCGAATACGAGAAATTCAGCGACCTTCCGAAAGCGATCGTGCAGATGGCTTCGGCCAAGAAGATCACGTTGTGTGAGGCGGCTCTGCGTTATGAGCGGGCCGAACGCAAAAAGATCGAGCAGAACCAGCAGCAGCAGGCAGCGGCATCTGCTGCGACCACCGGCAGCCGTGCGAGCACAGGCGATGACGGCGAAGATTCGCTCATCGCGGCATTGCGCGAAGGTATCCGGTCAGGTATGTAACCCCCACATTCAAAAAACAGAAAGGAAGATAATTCATGAACGTTAACTCTATCGAATACAACAAGGTACTCACCGGCGAACTGGACAAGGTGCTGGTGCAGAAGGCAACCACCGGCTTTCTTGCTGACGAATCCTTGCGCGCCAAATTCATCGGCGCCAAGACCGTTCTTATTCCCGAGGCAGATATGTCCTATCTGGCGGACTACGACCGCGCTACCGGCTATACCCGCGGCGCGATGACCGTCACCAACGAGCCCTTCACGCTGTCGCAGGATCGCGGCCGTCAATTTATTCTGGATGCACAGGACAGCGACGAGAGCGGCATCTCCAATCTCATCGGCAAGGTGGCGACGGAATTCGTCCGCACCAAGGTCGTTCCCGAGATGGACGCTTACGTGCTGTCCAAGCTGGGCGGCCTGGCGGTGACCGAAAATCAGACCGTCGATATGGGCGACGACGCGCTCATTACGCTGCAGAACATTATGCTCAAGGTGCGTAAGGCGAACGGCTACGGTGAGGAGCTGGTCGCCTTTGTCGACGACGAGTTCTATGCGGCACTGGTCACCAGCCCCTCGATCTCCCGTCATCTGGTCGTGTCCGACTTCAAGAGCGGCAGCATCGATATGAAGGTCACCACCTTCAACGGCTGTCCTATCTTCCCCGTGGATGAGGCACGTATGAAGACCGCGTATACGTTCTATGACGGCAAGAGCGACGGTCAGGAGCAGGGCGGCTTTGTGCCTGCGGCAGAGGCGAAGAGCATCCGCCTGCTTGCAATGCCCAAGAACGGTGCGAGCCTCGTCAAGAAGACCGAGAAGACCCGCACCTTCTCGCCGGATCAGAACATCGATTTGGACGCGTATGTCGTGAACTACCGTCTGTACTACGATGTGTTCGTCAAGAACAGCAAGAAGAAGGCTATCTGGGCGGTCGTCGAATAATGAACAGCAGAGCCGAGGGGATTGCCCCTCGGCTCTGCGCTGAACTATAAACAAAACGAGGAGTGAACGGAATGTATCGTTTGAAAAATCCGGCAGGGAACATCTACAGGGATGTCGACAGCGAGAAGAAGCGCGACGAGCTGATCGCGCAAGGCTGGGTAGACGTCACCGAGAAGCCCAAAGCTGCCGAGGAGAAAAAGGGCAAGGGCGCCGATAAGAAGCCCAAGGCCGCCGAGGAGAAGGCATAATGACCGGCAGGGAGCTTATCGACCGCACGCTGCAGCTGCTCAACTATACCGACAGCCACGGCAACGTGTCGGCACAGCAGAACGCCGAGATCTATAAGCGCGCCGTGTCGGTGATCAATCAGATCCTTGCGGACATCCGCCACGTCGGCCGCGGCACGTTCGCTCTCGTCGAGGGAATCGACGACGAGCTGCCGGTGAGCGAGGACGTTGCCGTGCGGGTGATGCCGTGGGGCGTTGGGATGCTGATCGCCCAGGGCGAAAACGACGGTGATTCTCATCAGATGATGGCGGCGAACTATAACCGGCTGCGCGCCTCGATCCCGCGGCCGGCAGACCGTGTGCGTGACGTTGCCCCCAACGTGTGGCTTTGAGGATTTAACAGATACCATCCGTCGCGGTGGTATCTCTTAAGTGTTCAGAACGAAAGGAGTACAGGACAGTGGAACAGAAAAAGTGGCACGCCCCCGAGCGGGTATTTGAGGAATACGAGCGCGGCAAGGAGTTTAAGAGCAAGCTCGAGCCGCGAGGGCTGTATGAACAGAATAAGATCAACGAGCGGTTCTATATCGGCAACCAATGGCACGGTGCAAACTGTGGCGACGAAAAACCACTTGTGCGTTATAACGTTATCAAGCGCATCGGCGACTATAAGATGGCGATAGTAGGCGCGGCTGAGGTGGCGGTCAACTATTCTGCTGAGGGTGTGCCGAATACCAAGGCAATCCGCGAGAACGTGCAGCGCCGTCGCGAGGAGATCCGAGACAGCGAGGATGCGGCGGCGCTTATGGAAGGGCAGGACATTCCTGCGGCAGAGATGACCGGCATCGTGATGGCATCGATGTCGGATTATTTCAAGACCACCGCCGAGCGGGTCAAACTGAGCATTATCAAAAACAAAGCCCTGCGCAAGGCGTATATCACCGGCACGGGCGTGGTACACACCTACTGGGACGAGCGGGTGAATACCGGCTTATATGCTGATGCAGCACATAAAGACCCGATCCTCGGAGATATCCGCTGTGAGGTGCTGGATATCGAGAACGTGTATTTCGGCGACCCCAACCTCGACGACGTGCAGGAGCAGCCGTACATCATCATTGCCCAGCGCAAGAGCGTCGACGAGGTTAAGCGGATTGCCCGTCGAAACGGGCGTCCTTCGTCGGTCATTAACGGGATCCGAGCCGATGAGGAAAAAGACTATCAGGCGGGCAATGTCAGCGAGAATGAGCCGACCGATGCGCGCAAGACCACGGTGCTGACCAAGCTTTACAAGGAGTGGCACAAGGACGGCAAGCAATACACGCTCAAGGCCGTGGAAGTGGTGAAGGGCGCGGTCATCCGTCCTGCGTGGGATATGAGGATCCGCCTTTATCCGATCGCCAAACTGAGCTGGGAGGAGCCCGCAAACTGCATTTACGGCGATAGCGAGGTCACGCACCTTATTCCCAATCAGATCACGATCAACCGTACGATCGTAGCGGCAACGCAGGCGCTCATCCGTGAGGGTATGCCCATTATGCTGGTGGATGACACTATGATCGAAGGAACTGTCACCAACGATCCTGGGCAGATCCTCCGCGTGACCAATAACACAGGACGCATCACCGAGGCGATTGGCTATGCGCAAGCACCGCCCTTTACGCCGCAGTTCGACAGCATGGTCAACAGCCTCATCAGCAACACACTGACGCAGAGCGGTGCGAACGATGCAGCGCTGGGCGATATGAAGCCGGACAATACCTCGGCGATTATCACCGTGCGCGAAGCCGCCACGGTGCCGATGCAGCTGCTGCAGAATCGATTCTACAGCTTTATCGAGGATATCGCCCGCGTGTGGGCGGATTTCTGGGTGTCGATGTATGGCAAGCGTATGCTGAAGATCGAGGACGAGAACGGCGAGTGGTACACGCCGTTTGACGGTGAGAAATATCGGGACCTGATGATCAGCGCCCGCGTAGATGTGGGCGCGGCGGGTATTTGGAGCGAGGTTCAGACCATCCAGACATTGGACAAGCTCTTTGAAAAAGGCGCGATCAGCCTCGATCAGTATCTGGAGAACCTGCCGAAGGGCGCTATCCCCAATCGCGACGGCATCCTGCGTGATTATCGTGAGCGGGTACAGATGCAGACGCCTGGTGCGACGGCAACACCTCATCCGTCGGCTACACCGACACCTTCCTCTCAAGGGGAAGGCTTTGACATCGCGCAGCAAGGTGGCGGAACGACGATTGAAGAGACGCTCGCACAGTTACCGCCAGAGTATCAAGCGGCAATGGCGAAGATGTCCCCCGAGCAACGTTCGCAGGTGTTGTCTCGCTTGCAAGGAATGGGGCAATTTACAAGATAAGGAGCGAAGGCTATGCAATACGCGACAATGCGAGGACAAAGCACGGTGACCGTCACCGTGCCGAAGCTCGAGGGTGGTATCAACCTCTCCGATCTGCCGACGCAGGTGGAGGATAATCAGCTTACCGATGCGCGCAATATGTGGTGGCATCAGGGCGTACTGCGTACCCGCCCGGGGTTGACGATCAAGCAAGAAGGAACACTGCAGGTCGGAGCGACAGGGCAGGTGACACGCTTTGCCCGAGGTCATTCCATCAGCGAGCGGGAAATGCTGTTGTCGGGGATGCGGCTCTCTTCTGACGGTATGGCCGGAAGCTTTTATGCGTATAGCTTAGATCCGCAAAACGGCATCACGGATCTGGGTGTGCGACACGACGTCGCGCTTAATGCAGATGGCGCTTGGAGCAGTTTCGGCGTGAGGGCAGACGAAAACACCGGTACGGAATATTACTTTTTCTTATCCGACGGCAAGGTGCTGAAGCAGGAGGAGGAAAAGGAAGGCTTCGTTCGAGAGTTGGTTGATGCCGAGCCCTACGTGCCGCATGTAACGGTGGAACGGCGCAACGAGGACGGCTCGGTAAGCAATATCAAATATGAGGACTACAATATGCTCACGCCGCAGTTCAAGTGCTCGTTCTCGACGGATGGCGAGCGAACGATATTCAAGCTGCCGACAGACGATCTGGATAAATGTACTGTAGAAGTTGCAGTGACAATCCAAATCGCAGGCGGAACAAGAGAATTAATATTTACCATCCCTGCGCCAAAGGATGACAGCAATGTTTCATCGAGCGGGAAGATGACTGACATCGATGAGTACAGTTTTTCTTATGATGATAAGTTGACCCTTTCAGATTTATTCGCTTCAGCTACACTGTATTATCAGACAGGGGTGTTGGAAGTCTACGGTTTCGCCACCTGTTATAACGCGGAAAACAATACGTACGTTAATGATTGGTTGCCCTTCAAAACCGTCACCACCAACAACATCGTGGTCACCGCGAGCAAGACACAAGAGGGGCAGCGGGAGACCATCTGCCGAATGACACAGGCGACGTGGTTCGGCGGCGCGCGCAGCGGCCTCGACGGCGGTACGCGGCTGTTCGTCACCGGCAACCCTAACAAACCGCATCTCGTCCATTGGAGCGACGTCAATAAGCCGTTGTATTTTCCCGAGCACAACTGTTTCTACGTCGGCGGCGCGGATCAGCGGGTCACCGCTTTCGGAAAGCAGGGAGATCTGCTGGTGATCTTCAAGGAGCGGGAGCTGTATTGCTCACAGTACGTCGCGGGCACCGCCATCACGCGGGACGACCTCATCAGCGGCAAGGTGACGGATATCGCGGCGCTGACAGCGAAGTTCCCCCTCACGCCGCTGCATCCGACGATCGGGTGCGACTGCCCAGACACCATCTGTCTGGTGAACAACCGCCTTGTGTGGGCAACGAGCGACGCGCACGTGTATATGCTGCCGAGCGTCAACCAGTACAGCGAGCGCAACGTGCGGGATATCACGGCTATGATCCGCCGCGATCTCGAGAAGCATACTGCCGACGAGCTGAAAGCGGCCGTGGCAACGGAGTACAAGGGGCACTATATGCTGATCCTGCCCGACGGTACGGCGTATCTGCTGGACGTCGGCAACTCGGCGTTCCAGAGCTATGCTTATTACGCCAGCGAGAAGAAGGCGAATCGCGCGCTACCGTGGTATATCTGGAAGCTGGACAGCGGCGCGGATGAGTGGGTAACTGCCGTGGGGGATGGCGAGCGGTTATGCCTGTTGAAGCAGCCGATCTATATGCCCGTGTACGGCGGTCAGGAATGGACGCTGTATGCCCTCGACGGTGATACCGATGACGGCGCGCCGATCGCGTGCAGCTTCACGACCAAGCTGTTCGACTTCGGACGTGCGGATCTCAAAAAGGCGATCACACATCTATATATCGGCGTGGCGGATGGTCAACCGAACACGGTGCGCGTGAGTTATATCACCGATGTCTATACCGCCGAGGACGCTTATATCATCGAAAGCGGCGGTGATCACAGCGAGCGTGACGCGGGTTATATACGCACTCATCGGCTGACACCGAATGTCCACCGCGTGCGGCTGTTCGGCGTCCGCTGTGACAGCGAGGGCGCGATGGCGGTGGACGGCATCCAAATTAAAATGAAACCGCAGGGAGTGGTACGATAATGGCAACCAGAGGAACGGGCAAGACCTATGAGGAGATTCTTGCCGAAGAAAACGCGACGGGGAAGAAAACATACGACGAGGCGGCCGTCAAAACAAAGGAGACGGCCGCGCAGAAGATCGCCAACCAAAACGCGGTCATCGACAGCGCCGCGCAGAGCACCACAGCACAGTATCAGAAGACCATCGACGAGGCACCGAAGCGATTTGCGGGGCAGCTCGACGACAACTATATCGACGAGCTGGTCGCCCGCAAGAATCTCGAAAACACGATGGCAGATATGGGCCACACCGATAGCGGTCTTAGCCGTAGCCAGCAGACCGCGACCTCGGTGATGCGCGGCAACGCCGATGCCAAAACGCGTCAACAGCAGCAGGATTTCGTTTCTGCGGCACAACAGGCGATCGATCAGGTGTTGGCGGAGGCGGAGCGGGAGAAGGCGTCCTATGCCAACGAGATCAACACCGGCACAGAGGATTACCTTGCGCAGCTGTGGGCTACGGTGCAGCAGAACGCTCAGGCAAATGCCACGAGCCGGTTTAACGCGCAGGAGGAGAGCTTGGATGCTGCCTACAAAGCGCAGCTTGAAGCGGAAGCCGAGGCAGAAAAGAGGGCGCAGGAGTGGGCCAAGGCGCTGCTCAGCCAGGGCTATATGATGGATGGCAACGGCAATGTTGTGGCGATGCCGCTTAAGATCAGCGAAATGCAGAACAGTATGATCCAGACGCTGGTCAAGGAAGGTATGTCCTATGAGGATGCATATAAGACGGTGGTCGGAATGGCCTTGCAAACCGAACCTTCTGCAGCGAACGATGCGTCGACAACCGATGCGGCTGCGCGGAATGGCGCCACGACAGCGACCACACCGACGACAAACATCGGTGTCAAGGGCGTGATCTCCGGCGGATATAACACGATCGGATCGTGGGCGGAGCAGAATCTCGAAAAAGGCTTAAAGAGTGGCGCGATCTCCAAAGAGAGTGCTGCGGTATCGTTATACGCGCAGATTCTCGATACTTACAGAGTGGAGCCGTATAAGAAACTCACTCCGCAAGAGGCGTTAAAGCAAACTCCCGAAGATGTGCAAAAAGGCGAAAACGCGCTGACCGCGCTTTGGAACACGGCTTACGATCTGGGGATCGAAGATGAGATGGCCGAGCTCTGCGAAGTATCTTTAGGTGACGTTCCGACGAAATATACCGGCGGCAGAAAAAAAGCAACCTCGAGCGGGACGGTGGGTAGCAAGGGGACAAAGCCATCGGCGTCGAGCAAGAAAGACGATGATGACAGTGGTTTGTTCGGTTGGCTCAAGGGGTTCTTTTCTAATTACAACGCACAGTGAGGAAGGAGGGTAAACGATGCCTAAAATCACTCTTGATAACTATCAGCAGTACCTTCTGCGCGATGAAAAAGGAAAGGCCAGTACGATCAGCATCCCTTCGACGATTGAGGAGTTGGGTAAGGCAAAAAGAACCCTCGATGAGCCGATGCAACGAAATCCGCTGGTGCGTGGCGCAGCCTCCGCAATGAACGCTTTCACGGCGCCGATGCAGATGCCTGCAAATTTGGCGAAAATGGCAACAAACGCCTTTGTAAAGGACGACGCCAAGCGAGAGGATGTTTTGCAGAAGATAACGCAAAAAGCGCCGCTCTCGACGCTGCCAACGATAAGAGAGACTGAAACCGGTGGCGAGAAGGTGGCGGATCTTATCGGTAGCCTTCTTGGCAATGTTGCTCTCGCGGGTATGATGGGTGTTGGTAACGGCGCGACTGCGCTCGGCACGAAAGCAGCCGGCGGTGTTGCCGCTAAGACCGGTAGTCAGGTGCTCGGCAAAATTGCGGGCGGTGCGGTGGATGACGTTCTTCTCGGTCTGCCGCTCAATGTTACACAGGGAATCGTCGCCGGTGACGGCGACGCGGGCAAGACGCTCAAGGAGATCGCCTTAGGCGTTGGCATTGACGCTGCGTCCGGTGGCCTGCTCAGCGGTGCGTCTCACGGCCTATCGAAGCTCGCCGACAGCAAAGCTGCCAAAAGCGGGCTAAAAACGGCGACGCAGACGCTGGATGAGATCGACGAGGCGTATAAAACTGTGGCTGAGACTGCGAAAAACTCGCAGCTTGACGAGATCCTCGGCCCGCAGAACGCACTGACAGCGCGCCCCGATTTCCTCGACGACGTGCGGTCGGGTGTGCGCGCTAATGGATTGACGGAGTCGGAGCGGGATCTACTGCAAGCGTTGAGTGCTTTGCCGGATGGAGAGATGAAGACAGATCTTATTCGCCGCTTGGAAAATCGCGTCGGCGCACATTCTGCGCGCTCTGAGCTGCCTGACGGCAGAGCAGTGGATTCGCTGTTGGGTGGCAAAAACTTTGCACAACAAGCTGCCGAAGAATTAGTTGAGGAACGCAAGGCGAACATTCGCTATCTTTCGGAAGGTGACCTGGACGCTTATCTCAAAGCCGGTGGAAGAGCGAACAAAAAGAAAGCGGAAGCGTTAAAAGAAGGTAAAAAAATACTCCTCACATCCAAAGAGGAGGTAGAGGAGTATATCGGCGAAGCCATCAAAGGCAATACATCGAACCCTACCGTGGCTTACGGTAAAGTGAGCGAGCGACTTGCTGACGACGTGTATCGCTACACCGGTGGCGATATCGACATCGCCGATGATTATCTCGAACTGGTGTCTTATGATCTGAAACACGCTTATGACGGTCATCATACCGCGAAGCAATCAGGTGATATCGATTTAACGGATGAGGACTTTTTGAATATTCCCGAATATCTGGATACATACGACGAACTAATCTATGCTAGAAGATATGAAGGTGGCGATCAAAGAGTATGCGTCAGCAAAAAGATAGATAACGGTCGAGTAGTTATTATTGAAACTGTTTCAAATAGCCGAGGGTCGATTCAAACCAAAAATATCATCGGGATGACCGACCAAAAATATAACAAGTATTTTGAACAATATAACAAAAGTGGAAACGACTCGAATTCCAGAGGAGGCCGAAGCCTCACTGACGCCCCGCGTGACGATGTCGTTTCCACTGACAACATAATACCACGCAGCGACACTGTTGTCAATAACCAGTTTATGCAGAATGCGGCGGAAAATACACAAAAAAACGTCAGTGCCGGCTCCACGGTCGAGGAGGTCGTCGCCGATCTCGGAGACGCGGAGGCGTTCCACCGTGGGTATATGGCGCTGAATGCGCCAGATATGACACCGCGCATTACGGTGAGCGGTAAAGAGTGGGCGACGGACGACTATATCCGTGCAGTCCAGCAACGGTTGCCCGACGATCCCGAGCGGTTGCGCACGGTTGTGGCGCAGTTGGAGGATGCGCAGGCGGAACAGATCGCGCAGGCCATTCGCGCCGGCGCAGACGAGGATACAATTACGAGCTTGCCCGTCAATATCCAGTTGTTTGCCGCCAAAGAAAAACTGGACTATCTCGAGCTGGATGCAGGCGAGGTCGGCAGCAAAACGCGTAAATTTATGGAGATCCGCGTGCCTGGGCGCGACAATTACACCGATAAGGAGCTTGCGGACATCGTTGCCGGCCGCAGCGAGACCTATAACCCGAAATCCAACGAGGATCTGGTGAAGAAGGCACAGAAGCGGTTGCAAGAAAATAAATACCGCAAACAGATCTCCTCGCGTGTGATGAGCTTCGATTCCGCGGATCTGTTCAATGACGAAGAAATCGCAGCGGTGCAGCTGCTTATGCAGGAAGCAGAGAGGAACGGCGACTTCGAGCTCGCTGCCAATCTTCGCCAAGGGCTATCGCGTAAGTTAACCGAGGCGGGCCGCACCGTGCAGGCCGCGTCGTTGCTAGGACGGCTGACGCCCGAGGGGACACTGCGTTCGGCAGAAAACCTTATGCGCAAGCAAGCGGATCGGAAGATGTATGCCGGTGCGGACGAAGATCTGGACGATCTGGCGCGACAGCTCACACGTAAGCTGCAGGCGGTGTCCGATCAACCGAATCTCGACAAGGCATCTATGGGCGAACTGGTCGGCGAGACGGTAAAGCGGCTCGACGGTAACCCGTACATTACCGGCGCGGAGATCAAAAAGCAACTAGTCGATACAATTGAGACGCTCGGCAGCCGCAAGCAGCAGCTTGCGAAATATCTCAAGCGTGCAGATCTTGACACGCTTGCGGATCGCATCGCAACGGTGGTTAACAGCGGGGATCTTAATGACGTAACGATGCGGCGCGTGTTCGAGGAGGTGCTGGAGCTGCCGCGTCTTAACGACGAAGAGGTTAAGCAAATCGTTAAACTGGTCAATGCAATCAACAATGTGGACGATTATACTCTGGAGAAAGAGGAACTGACGGAGCAGTTGTACACGCTGCTTGCCAACAAACAGATCCTAACCCTTGGTGAAAAGTACTCCTCGATGCGTAAGCTATTTATGTTGTCCAACATCAAGACGCATCTGCGCAATATCTTCTCCAACTTTGCTATGTCCGGTCTGCGTAAAGCGGACGATCTATCTGCCTCGATCATCGAAAAGGTGTTCGTTAAAGATCCCGAGCAACTCACGCGGGCGATTGGCTGGAGATGGTCGCAGCACGGACAGAACATTATGGAGACGGTGAACAAATCCACTGATCGCGCCGTGATGAAGATGCGCCACGTCGGCAAGTACGAGATGGGCACCAATTCTGTGTTGTCTCAGTATCGACGTCATTTCAACGGCAAGGTGCTGAACAAGTTTGATTCGGTTAACAGCGGATTACTAGAAGGGGAAGACGTCTTCTTCTTCAAACGCGCCTACAAAGACTCTCTCGGTCAAATCATGACCGCTCGCGGCCTCTCTGAGGTCACAGAGAAGATTGAGAAAGAGGCGATGGACCGCGCCCTACAGGCCGTGTTTCGCACTGAAGATTTATTTCTAGTGAAACTCGGCGGTAAAGCCAAGGCGCTGATGAGCAGCAGCAAAAGAGGCGAGAAGATCGCCGGACAGATAGCGGATATCATCATCCCGTTCACAAAAACCCCCGCAAATATCGCGCAGCAGACAGTGCAATATTCGCCGATCGGAATTGTGAAGGCGTGCGGCGATTTGATCCTCAAAGCGGCTGGTAAGAGCAAAAAGCAGACGGCAGATATCGTCAACGAGTTTGCAAAAGGTATTAGCGGATCGTCGCTGTTGGTGGTCGGCGTATTGCTCGGCCGTAAAGGGGTCATCAATACCGGGTATGGTAAGAATGCCAAGGAACGGGCAGCAGACGAGCTTGCGGGCGTACAGGAGAACTCCATTCAGTTCGGCGACACCAGTATCACCATTGATTGGTTGCAGCCGGTGTCTGCTCCGTTGATTGCCGGTGCGGTAATCGGCCAGCAGGCAGCAGAGGACGATGTGGACCTCGGCGTTATCTTCGGCGCCGGTCTGGAAAGTGTGGATTCGGTGTTGGACCTGACGATGCTGCAGAGCTTGTACGATTTCTTTGGCGGTTACGACGCGGGCGCGATCGGGTCCATATCGAGTGTTGCTGAGAACGCAACCAGTCAGATGATACCGACTACGGTGGGGCAACTTGCTCGAGCCATCGACCCGGTACAGCGCAAACCCAGCGGCGAGAGTGCGGTTACCGATCTGCTGGGTGAAAGCGGTTTTTCTAAAGCGATTCAGCAGGTGATGGCAAAGGTACCGTTCGTGACGATGATGCTTGAACCCGAGACGGACGTGTGGGGCAACGAAGTCTACCGAACTGGTAAGGCAACCGACGAGAACGTGTGGCTGAATGCGTTTCAGCAGATCGTTTCTCCAGCGAACATCAAAACCGCCACCGGCGATGACGAGATCAGCAAGCTGATCCTGGCATTGTACGAGGACCAGGGCAGCCGCGCCATTCCCTCCGAGCCGACGCGAGAAAAGGCGGACGAGCTCGGTATGAACTATGCCGAGCTCGCGAAGCTGGTCGGCAAGGTCAATCGGCAAGCGGTTGAGGATCTGACAGCGAACAAGGTCCGCTACACCGTGCAGCGCGAGAACGCCTACGGCAAGAAGAAAAATGTGGATCTGTACTGGTCGGATATGACCGATGACGAACGAGCAAAGGTGCTGAATCGCATCTATGGGAAAACAAAGGAACAGGTCGAGGAGCCCGATGACGACTATTTTGAGAAGCTCATCCGAGCTGTGCAAGGAGGTTAATCTATGGCAATCAGAACGATCACGTGGACGGTGGACGAGGATATGCAGGTCACACCGACACGGGTGCAGAACGCGGGCGTGCAGGGGGATGACAATGCCACACGAGTGGTATTCTCCCTGCCCGCGTTCCTGCAGGCTGGGTACACGCTGTGCCTCGAATACGTCGACGGCGTGAGCGGGTACGACAAGAGCGATCCGCTGACGGTGGTCGACGGCGCGGTGAGCTTCGCTCTGCCTCTTGCGTGGACACAGCACGGCGGCGAGGCGACGGTGCGGCTGGTGGCAGAGCAGGACGGCGTCGTTGCCTACACCGCTGATGGGCGGGTGCGGTATATCGGTCGCGCGAAGGCGTTCGCCAAGATCAAGAGCCTGATCGAGGGCAGCATCCAAGCTGCACAGGACAGGATCGCCAAGATGATCGCCGATGCGAAGGTGTGGATCGACAACGTCAACGGCGTCTACGTCGGCGGCGGGGATATGCCTGACGGGGCGGTCGTCCAGATCGACCCCGAGGGCGAGGCGTTGTTGCTGGATAACGCGATGAGCGATACCAGCGAAAACGTGCCCAAGACGAAGGTCGTCAAGGCGTATGTGGATGGGACGGCGGCCGAGCTGAGAGAGGAGCTGCAGGAAGTCGATCTGGCCGCCGCCGCTGCCGCGAGAATCGGCGGCGCGGCGCAGGCTGCATTTGATGCCTTCGCGCAAGAGAGCGACGAACACCCCGGCTGCTATTATCGCGAGATTTCTGAAGGCATCGTCGAATGGATCAGCCCGCCGATGATGGTGGGGACGGAATACCGCACCGTGGAACGCAACCGCGGTAAGCCCGTGTACGTGCAGGAGTTTGCGGTCGGCTCGATGCCGAGCACGTCCTACAAGACCTACAACACACCTGCTAGTAACTTGGACAGAATTCTTTCGGCAAGCTTGGTGGAGCAGGGCACGGCCAGCGGGACC
>JAZSHK010000093.1:0-4961 GCA_045533185.1 Acutalibacteraceae bacterium
GCGTTTTTGCCGAAACTCGCTTGATCTCAACTGCGTCGTCTGCCACCAGACGGTGACCTCTCTTGACCAGCTCAATCGCGGTCTCGCTCTTTCCGATGCCGCTGTCTCCGAGGATCAGCATACCCTCACCGTAGACCTCGACGAGCACGCCGTGGCGGGTGACGCGGGGCGCGAGCTCGACGTTTAAGTATGCGATGAGCGCCGCCATCAGTCCTGAGGTGGAGTCCTTACTGCTCAGCAGCGGCACGCCGTGCTTTTGACAGCTCTCCAGCAGCTCGGGGAAGATCGGCAGACTGCGGGTGACGATGATGGCGGGCGGGTTGGTGGACACCAGCTCCTCGATGTGCGCTATGCGCAGATCGTCGGGCAGGTTTTCGAGGAAGCTGTTCTCGTTCTTGCCCATCACCTGAATGCGGTCACTGTCGAAGAAATCAAAATAGCCGCTCAGTGCCAGACCGGGGCGGTTGACATCGCTCGAGATGATCATCCGCTCCTCGGGCGGCGTCGGCATATAGACGCTTTCCAGCGCAGTCTCCTTTATGATGGCCGATAACGGCACGGTGTAGGTTTGCTTTGCCATAAACAGTCCTCCGCTCATATTAGTATATACTTAATGGTATCTTATCATAGATTAAGATAATTTGGAAGAGGGAATTCATAAATTCCCAAGAAAAATATCCCCGCTCACTCGGTGAGCGGGGATAAGATCGTTATGTATACCGTGTTTCCACCTGCACGACGGTGAAGAGCCGCTCGTCGATCGCCTGCACACGCTGTTCGATGGCAGCGGGCAAGCCCTTCTTGTCAGCATAATCAAAGGGGACGACGACGTCGAAGATGAGGTTCGTGTGGCTCGGGCCGCTCACAACGCGGAAATCGTGCAGCGTGAGCCGCTCGTCGATAAGTGCCAGCTCGCCGAGCGTCAACTCCTTGAGCCGCAGAGTCTCGGGGTCGTCGGTGTCGACGGGATCCATATGGATGCAGGTGATGATGTTAAATTTTTCGAGCAGATCACGCTCGATGCAGTCGACGGTGTCGTGGCTGTGCAGCATATCGCGGTCGGTGGGCACCTCGGCGTGCAGTGAGACGAACACCCGCCCGGGACCGTAGTCGTGCACCATCATATCGTGGATGCCGACCACGCCGTCGTAGGCGAGCACCGTCTGCTCGATGTCCCGCACGAGCTTTTCGTCGGGAGCCTGCCCGAGCAAGGGGGACACCGTCTCGCGGATGACCGAGAAGCCCGACCAGATGACGAAGAGCGCCACCGCCAGACCGATATAGCCGTCGAGGGCGAGGTCGGTGAACAGCCCGACGAGGGTGCAGACGAGCACAAGCGAGGTGCAGATGACGTCGTTGCGGCTGTCGGTCGCAGCGGCTAGCAACGCGTCGGAGCGGATGGCCTTGCCGATGCGGCGGCTGAACACCGCCATCCACAGCTTGATGCCGATGGCGGCAATGAGGATGAGGACGGTCAGCAGGCTAAACTCTGCCTCGACGGGGTGGAGGATCTTATCCACCGCTGAGGTCGCGAGCTCGAAGCCCGCGAGGATGATGAGCACAGCGACGGCGAGTGCGGAGAGGTATTCCATCCGCCCGTGTCCGAAGGGGTGGTCGCGGTCGGCGGGTGCACTCGACAGCTTAAAGCCGACCAGCGTCACCACCACCGAGCCCGCGTCCGAGAGATTGTTGAACGCGTCGGCGATGATGGCGAGGCTGCCCGAGAGCACGCCCGCGAGCAGCTTTACACCGAACAGCAGCAGATTGCACACGAGCCCCGTGACACTCGCAAGCCGTCCGTAGGCATAGCGTACCTGCGGGATATGGGTGCTTTCGGGCTCAGCGATAAAGCGGCGGATGAGCCATTGTGTGAGCATAGCGGTCACAGCCTCCTGTTGTAAATCGCATTGAGGTATTGCGCGACGCCGTCCTGCTCGTTCGAGAGAATGACGGTGTCGGCGGCATCCTTCGTCTGCTCGGTCGCGTTGGCGACGGCGCAGGCGAGATCCGCCACGCGGAACATCGAGAGATCGTTGACGTTGTCGCCGAAGGCGACAACGCGGTCGGCGCGGATGCGCTCGCGCAGTCGCTCGAGGGCGCGTCCTTTATCCGCGTCCTCGCGGCAGATCTCAACAAACCAATTGTCCTCGTGATAGGTGTCGCGGTAGCACACCGTACGGATGCCGGAGACGGCGGCGAGATGCTCGGCGAGCAGCTTCTGCTGTGCTTCGGTCCCTTGACAGCTAAAGAAGATCGCGGGGCTGCTGCGCAGCTGGCTCACCTTGTGATAGAAGCGCTCATAGCCGCGTCCCTGCGTATCGACGCGCTTGACGAACTCTGCTTCCAGTGTATTCAGCGCGGTGTAGTAAATATGCACCTCGTTTCCGCGGCGGCGGTAGAGCTGGGGGGCGCGCCCGAGCGTGCGGAACACGTCCAGCACCGCCGCAACGGTCGGCGCGGACATCTCACAGCACTGGACGATGCGCTTGCGGTAGAGGTCGTACAGCAGTACGCCGCCGAGCGCGATGATCGGCAGGCGGAAATGGATGCGGTCGAGCCCGATGATCTCGCTGCCGATGGTGCCGCGCGCAGTGGCGACGGAGATCGGCATACCGCGGCTGATGAGGCGGTTGGGCGTCTCGATCGTGTAGGGAGAGAGGGAGCTGTCGTCCCGCAGCAGGGTGCCGTCGAGGTCGGTGACGTACAGCGTGCGGCGGCCGCGCTCGATGGCACGGAACACGAACTGGAAATACGCCGTGCCGTAGTGATGGAAGGTGCGGTCGTGCAGCTTTTCGATCAGCTCTTCGGGCGTCGCCCAGCGCGCCTCGGCGACCTCCTCCTTCTGCAGGCGCAGGGTGGCGGGGTCGATGTCGCGGTAGAGCAGCCAGATGTCGGTGAAGGAATTGCGGCGGCGCATCCGTCCGCCGTAGACGAGCTCGCCTGCCGCGGTGCGGATGCCGAGCTCCTCGAAGAGCTCGCGCCGCGCGGCGCTCTCGCTGTCCTCGCCCGCGATGGCACTGCCGCCCGTGGCGGCCCACAGCCCCGCCATCAGCCGCAGGTGATCGGCGCGCCGCTGGATGAGGATGCGTCCTTTGGAGTCGACGATCCAGATATGCTCGACGAGATGATACTGACCGGGCAGCAGCGGCTCACCGCGCACGATGATCTTCCCCGTGGGGTTGCCGTTTTCGTCAAGCAGTTCCCATTTTTCCATAGCGGCTCTCCTTTCTTAAAAGTCATAACCTAGTTATTTTACTATGTTTTCCTTGGCTTGTCCAGTTATTTTCACAAAAACGCATAAAGCTACCGAAATACGGCACACTAGCGATAAAACGAGAGAGGTGCGAGAGTATGCAGGTGTCGGATAAGGAATATCAGCAGATGACAAAGAAGGCGTCACCGAATTCGCCGGTGTTAATGGATTGCACGAAGGCGTTTTTGGTCGGCGGGTTGCTGTGCACGCTCGGCGAGGTGATCTTTCAGCTCGTGCAGCGCGCGGGACTGGACGAGCAGAACGCCCGCCTGACGGCGTCGGTGAGCCTGATTTTCCTCGCGGTGGTGCTGACGGGCTTTCAGGTGTTTGATAACATCGCCAAGCACGCGGGCGCGGGCACTCTCGTGCCGATCACGGGGTTTGCCAATTCCGTCGTTGCGCCCGCCATCGAGTTTAAGGCCGAGGGCTACGTCCTGGGTCTGGGTGCCAAAATGTTCATCATCGCCGGCCCGGTGATCGTGTACGGCACGGTGGCGAGTGTGGTGTATGGATTGATTTATTGGATAACGACATTATTCTAATGAAAAAGGCTTGACCAACTCGGTCAAGCCCTAAATGATGTGTCATTTTCCATTCTGGCTTTCAAAATCAGAAAGCCATTTCTGCGCTTTTTTGAATTGAATGTTAATTTCTTTGCATATTTGAACTGCGGTATCTTCGTTGAATTTCTGGACTAGTTTAAATCCGTTAGACGGCACAAAATCGACTGCCTCTTTTTCTGAAACATCACGATATATATTACCGAAGAATAAAGTGCGCTTACGATAGATATCCCTATAATAAAACCATCCGTCAAACATACCTGGCAATCTGTAGCGGTGGTTTGTCGCTTCCACACCAAAGGTCTCCTCGGTCACACCTTCATATAGTTCATAATTCTTATTTTTACCGTTTAGGAAGATAGCAGATACCTCTATAGTAAAAGATCCGCCCCATTTATTTGTTTGGAAAGAAATTAATTCAATGCAATTATCAAGGTTGCGTCTGAAGTTGGGATATTTTCCTGTAAAACCTAATTCTAGAAGAATCGGAAATGTATGTTTTTTTAATGCATTTAGCATAATTTGTCGGTTTGTCATAATTCCACCTCACTTTATTTCATTATATCACACCGATGTTTTAATGTAAATATTTTTACAAAATGGTGGGTCCTATATTGACAGCAGCAGAGGGCTTTATCTTGGGCGTCGACGCGAAGATGTTTACAATAGCTGGACCGGTAATTGTCTATGGCGTTTCGGCATCCGTAGTTTATGGTTTGATTTATTGGATCATAAAGATGTTAAAATGAGCAGCCGAATCGGCTGCTCATTTCTTTTCATTTGATATGTTTTCCTGGATGAATGCTATCATCTCATCATGGTTTGCGACATCATAAAACCTGAAAGATGTGTTTTTGATTCTCAGGTCACAAAGGTTTTTTCTCTTTTGTTTGTCGTTCTGTTTTATGATAAGGTCAGATTGGGCAAGCTCGTCAACATAAAAGCTTTGACGATTTCCTGTGTTATACAGGTAAATACAATTATCTTTGATTTCAATTACCCAATATGATTTTACCACAAGAACCAAACAGAAGCAGAAACACAAAGCTAAAATTCCTTCAAAAAACAGCCAGGTGATTACAGCAATTTTTAACCCTAAGAATGCAAGCGCAAACAAAGGGATAAAAGTCAGAATTATGGTAAGA
>JAZSHK010000138.1:0-2763 GCA_045533185.1 Acutalibacteraceae bacterium
CCCGAACAGCGAAGAAGATAGGTCAAAGTTGATAGAAGACATGACGACTTACAGGATAATGATTATGCGCGAATACCTCTCTAAACTCGAAACCAGTTCGGGTAACAAAATCAAGATTGTTGATGAATTACTTAAGGAAAAGCAATGAAAATCGGTGGTGCAACCAAGCACCACCGATTTTTCTTATGGGATAAAGTGAATCTCTTTGAGTTTATGATACCTGTCTTTCGGTAACATACAGACCCCGTGCTCCCACTTTTCCACCTGTCGCCTTGTAACTCCGACCTGCTCACCGAGGTCGCATTGTCGCAAATGCAACTCCTTTCGTCGTTGCTTAATGAATACAGAGTAGGGATAGTCTATGAACTGCAGGTATTCGTCCATTAACAAATGCCTGTCCACATTGAGTGCTTTCGCTATGCGAATGATAATATCGTAGGGGCAGTCAAGTTGGTCATTCTCATATCGTATCATAGTAACCCTGTCAATGCCGATAAGGTTTGCAAGGTCGTTGCCAAACAGATTCCTTTTCTTTCGGTAAAAAGCAATCTTCTCACCGATAGTGGCATCGTCGCTGATAGTTCGCAAGGGGTAAACAAAGTGGAGCATTGGTTTTCCGTTCTTATCAAAGACCACGAAAGATGTGTCATTGAGGTCTCCATAGCAAACGAGATCCTGATGCATTTTCGTGCGGCGAAAAAGACCGCGCAGGACGTGTCGCTGTCCGAGCCGATCGATACCGACAGTGAGGGCCGTCCGCTGACCCTGATGGATGTGCTCGCGCAGGAGGACACCATCGTCGACGACCTTGACCGCAAAATCGCGATTGAAAAGCTCGGGCGGTACATCCGAGAGAGCCTTGACCCGCGCGAGCGGGAGATCATCGTCTTGCGCTACGGGCTGGGTGGGCAGCCGCTGACCCAGTGGCAGGTCGCCGCGCGGCTGGACATTTCCCGCTCGTACGTCAGCCGTCTGGAGACCAAGGCGCTGAAAAAGCTGCGTCGCCGCTACGACCGCGGCGACGGGAGAGGATGAAAAACCCGTCCGCAGTTTATACTGCGGACGGTCAACTTGTCGTTTTCTTCGGAAATAGCCCGCCGGCTTCTCCTTGATTTTATCGCAAACGGGCTGCCCGAGCGGGAATGCCGCGTCGGTCATCGCACTCCGATAAAGCGATAAAAATGCGGGACGTGCATATCGCTCGGGTCGTCGCAGCCGTGGGAGCCCTTGCCGTCGGGGGTTGCGTGACAGCCGTGGTCGGGGGCGAAGACGAGCGCCGCGCGGCGGTCGCACCAATGCGTGCCGATCGCCTTATGCAGCTCGGCGTAGGTGGCGATGTTCTCCCGCAGTGCCCGCAGCGTTTCGACCCCCTCGGGCCCGTGGCGGTGCATCATCGTGTCGTAGTTGCCGTTGTACAGCACGATGAGGTCGTGCCGATCCTCGCGGATGAGTGCGAGCGCTTTTTTGTTACATTCCTCGATGGTTTGGTAGAGAAAATAGTCCATCTCGCGCTCCAAAAAGATTTTGGAGATGCTGTCGCCCGCCGTACACACAATGGCGGGCTTTTTGCCCGCCCGCAGCAGGTCGTCGAACAGGGTCGGCACCGTGAGCACGGGCTTTACGTAGCTTTGGATGCCGTGCACGGTGGGCATTACCCCGCTGTACATTGAGCCGAAGCAGACGGGGGTGACCGAGGGCATCACCGAGCGCATCGGCAGGTACAGCGCCCCCTCCTCGACGGGGGCGAACTCGGCACGGTATTTCTCAAATATCCACTGTGCGATGGCGTCGGGGTTGTAGAGAAAGACGCGGTCGGCGCACCGGCCGTCGAGGGCGGCATCGGCGGCGGACAGCACCGCTCCGATGGGCTGTGCCGCACCGTCGTGCGATGGGATGCCGAGCAGTCCGCAGACAGTCGCCGCGACCTGTTCGATGCCGAGGGTGTTAAGCTGTTTCATCGTCATCCCTCATTCCATACTCGCACAGACATCCTTTTTGTTCATAAAGGGCACCTCGCGAAACCGTATTTTGTCGTGTTTATTATGGGCGTTTACGCAGGAAAAGTCAAGAGAAAAGTTGACAGCCGGACCTCGAGGGGGTAGAATAACAGAGAAGAACGATTGCGGAGGAATACGATGAAGCAGGAACGGACAAAAACGGCGGTATGGTGGGCGGTTATCGCGCTGACTGTGCTGTTTATCTGGGGTCAGTCGCTGCTCGGGCAGGAGCTGTCCCGTCTGCAGAGCGACTCGGTGCAGGGCTTTCTCGGCAGCCTGCTCGGCGAGTGGGTGTACGACACGTTTCTTTATCAGAACATCCGCAAGGTCGCGCATTTTGCGGAATACGCCCTGCTCGGGATGGAGTGGATGGGTTACCGCCTGTCGGTGCGCGGTAAGCGCTGCCCCTCACGGTGGCTTGTGGGGGTGTTCGGCCCTGCAGTCGCGGTGTGCGATGAGCTGTGGCAGTTTGTCAGCGCGCGGGCACCGCGCGTGACGGACGTGCTGCTCGACTGCGGCGGATACGCCTGTGGCGCGGCGGTTGTGTTCGCGCTGGTTTGGTTGTGGCGCCGCTTGCGAAAAGTTTAGGTGAAAAAAGACTTGCATTTTTGTCGCACATACAGTATAATGATTAAGTTCCATACGCCGGTGTGATGGAATTGGCAGACGTAGTGGACTCAAAATCCACCGGTGGCGGCACCGTGCCGGTTCGAGTCCGGCCACCGGGACCAAGAAATATGAATGCAATGCATTCAGGGGTTTTACT
>JAZSHK010000129.1:0-1790 GCA_045533185.1 Acutalibacteraceae bacterium
CACCGCCGATCTGGTTGCGATGATCGAGGCCGGTGCCAACGAGATCGACAACGACACGATGTTTGACGCGATCATGGCGGGTCACGAGGCCAACCAGCAGATCGTCAACTTCATCAACGATATCGTCAAGGAAGTGGGCAAACCCAAGTTTGCGTTCACCTCCAACGATCCCGATCCCGAGATGTACGAAGCTGTCAAGGATTTCTGCATCGAGGACGTGCGCTATGCGCTCGACACCGACGACAAGCGTATCCGCGACGAGCGTTTGCGCCCCGTTTATGACGCGATGCACCAGAAATTTGACGAGGTGTATCCCGAGCAGATCGCAAAGCTCGACGAGTGCCTCTACAAGCTGCAGAAGTACGTCGTGCGCCGCTGGTTGCTTGACGACGGCAAGCGTGTGGACGGTCGTGGCATCAACGATATTCGTCCTTTGAGCGCGGAAGTGGATCTGCTTCCCCGTGGGCACGGCTCCGGTATGTTCACCCGCGGTCAGACCCAGGTGCTCACCACTGTGACCTTGGGCAGCACCCGCGACCGTCAGCTGCTCGACGGCCTGGATGACGAGACCGACAAGCGCTATATGCACCACTACAACTTCCCCTCCTACTCTGTGGGCGAGACCAAACCCTCCCGCGGCCCCGGCCGTCGTGAGATCGGTCACGGTGCGCTGGCTGAGCGTGCGCTCGTGCCCGTGCTCCCCTCTGAAGAGGAGTTCCCCTACACCATGCGTTTGGTGAGCGAAGTACTCTCCTCCAACGGCTCTACCTCTCAGGCTTCCATCTGCGGCTCTACACTCGCGCTGATGGCTGCCGGTGTGCCGGTCAAGGCACCTGTTGCCGGTATCTCCTGCGGTCTGGTGACCGAGGGTGACCGCTTCATGACCATGGTCGATATCCAGGGCCTTGAAGACTTCTTCGGCGATATGGACTTTAAGGTCGGCGGTACCAAGAAGGGTATCACCGCTATCCAGATGGACCTGAAGGTACACGGTCTGACCCCTGCCATCATCCGTGAGGCACTCGACAAGACCTACACCGCTCGTTGCTACATCCTTGATGAAGTGATGCTCAAGGCTATCCCCGAGGTGCGTACCGAGCTGTCCAAATATGCTCCCAAGATGCTTTCCACCAAGATCGACGTCGACAAGATCGGCGGCGTGATCGGCAAGGGCGGCAAGGTCATTCAGCAGATTCAGGCTGAGTGCGAATGCACCATCACCGTGGAAGAGGACGGCACCGTGTCCATCCTCGCCACCGATATCGACAATGCACGCCGCGCGTTGCAGGTGATCGAGACGATTGCGAAGGATCCCGAGATCGGTGCGATCTACAAGGGTAAAGTTACCCGTCTGATGGACTTCGGCGCGTTTGTTGAGATCGCTCCCGGCAAAGAGGGTCTGGTGCACGTCAGCCGCTTGGATCTCAAGCGTGTGGAGCGTGTGGCGGATGTGGTGTCCGTCGGCGATACCATCGCTGTTATGGTGACCGAGATCGACGAGCAAGGTCGTCTGAACCTCTCCCGTAAAGATGCCATCATCAAGATGGAAGGCTTAAATCCGGCTGACTACGCCGAAGCGCCCCGTGCGCCCCGTCGTGAAGGCGGCAACTTCCGCCGTGGTGAGGGTCGCGGCCCCCGTCGCTAATTTGTAAAAATCGCATATTCTTCAGGGCGGGGTGAGATTCCCCACCGGCGGTACAGCCCGCGAGCGCCTTTGGCGTTGATTCGGTGAAACTCCGAAGCCGACGGTTACAGTCCGGATGAAAGAAGACACGCATCGGCATTTTTTG
>JAZSHK010000152.1:0-3283 GCA_045533185.1 Acutalibacteraceae bacterium
TTGCCGGATTCTTCTCATACTGAGTAAGAATTAACGGGTATTTGTGTGTTTCGTTCTTGTCATACACTGTTTAATTTTCAAGGTCCTCCTGAGTTCGGCGCAATCCGCCGAACTCACCAAATAATCGCTTGCCGGTCTGAACGACCGTCATTTCGCTTTCGCGAAACCGCCGATTATTTGTGCGCGTCGTTTTAAGTCTTTTGCAAGGCTTCTCGCGACAGCTTTGCTATGATACCACTTTCGGCCCCCGTTTGTCAACACTTTTTTTGCGATTTTTTCAATTTTTTCTCAAAACATCAAAATGCATAAAAACAGCTAACTTGCGAGACGAAGAGAGGGCAAAATGCCAACGAAAAGCGGCCCCCGAAGCATCGGGAGCCGCTGAATATTAGCGAATGCCGTAGTTTTCGATGATGTAGTCCATATCCTTGTCGCCGCGGCCCGACAGATTGATGAGCACCGAGCCCTTATCCATCCGCTGGGCGAGCTTGATGCCGTAAGCAACGGCGTGCGCGCTCTCGATGGCGGGGATGATGCCCTCCAGACGGGACAGCGTGAAGAACGCGTCAATGGTGTCCTCGTCGTTAATGACGTCGTATTTGACGCGGCCGCAGTCACGCAGGAACGCGTGCTCGGGGCCGGAGGACGGATAGTCCAAACCGCTCGCTACCGAGTAGACGGGGGCAGGCTCGCCGTCTGCGCCCTTGAGCATCACGCTGTTGAAGCCGTGCATCACGCCCTCGGTGCCGTACTGCAGGCTGGCGGCGTGGTCGCCGAGCTTCGGGCCGCGGCCGAGCGGCTCGATGCCGTAGATGTCTACGGGATCGTTGAGAAAGCCGGAGAAGAAGCCCGCCGCGTTGGAGCCGCCGCCGACGCAGGCGACGATCGCATCCGGCAGATGGCCTGTCATATCCACAAACTGCTCACGCGCCTCCTCACCGACCACATGCTGGAAATCGCGCACCATCATCGGGAAGGGATGAGGACCCACGACCGAACCGATGCAGTAGATGCAGTTCTTATATTCACGAGCATACGCGGCAAAGGCGGCGTCCACTGCTTCTTTAAGTGTCGCCTGACCCTCGGTAACCTCAACGACGTTCGCACCGAGAATTTTCATACGCGCGACGTTAGGCGCCTGCTTCTTAATGTCCTCGGAGCCCATATAGATGTCGCACTCCATCCCAAAATACGCGGCGGCGGTCGCCATCGCGACGCCGTGCTGACCCGCGCCCGTCTCGGCGATGACCTTCTTCTTGCCCATATATTTGGCAAGCAGCACCTCGCCCATACAGTGGTTGAGCTTGTGTGCGCCCGTGTGGTTGAGGTCCTCGCGCTTGACGTACAGTTGGACGTTGCCGAGCTTATTCGACAGGCGCTCCAGATGCGACACAGGAGTGGGACGGCCCTGAAACTCCTTGCGGATGCGGCGAAGCTCCGCGATGAACTGGCGGGACTGGGCGATGGTGAAATACGCATCGCTGATCTCCTTCATCGCAGCCTTAAGCTCCTCGCTGACGTATGCGCCGCCGTAGCGGCCGAAATAGCCGTTTTCATCGGGGTAGTTCTTAAAATAGGTGTCAAAATTAACGTTGTTCAAAATCATCGTGATTTCCTCCAATTATTATATATACATTATTGTATAGCGGACACATTGATGCTCCGCCATCGAATCAAGCCCATATTGCCCGCTCCTTTGGGTAGAGCGACATATCCGAACGCCGTTTTGAAAAGGGGGATTTTCGCTCTACCCTAAAAAAATAAACCCCCGCCCCGTCTATGGGACAAGAGTTCTCTCCTGCGATGCCACCCAAATTCATCCCCAAGGGGATGCACTCATCCGCACACCATTATGTGCGCTCCCGTGATAACGGGTGGAGCTCCCGTCTCCCCTACTGACCGTACGGCGTTCGGTTTGCCCTCCGAAGTCCATTCGATACCGTCGCTGTCGCCGCGCTTCCACCGCCCGCGGCTCTCTTGGCACAGCCAAATCGGTATGTACTAATCTTCATCAGCGGTTTTTATCAGTATAGCGCGGTAAAGCGGGTTTGTCAACCTATTTTTGAAAATGAAATGATTGATTTTTATCGCCCGAAGTGTTATTATAGGTATAATGGACACAACTTCTACCTCGCACAACCAATCGGTTGAGAAGGTTGTGTCCCCGCATTTGCCGCTGCGAGCGACAAATGCCCGAGTTTCTATGGTATAATATAAAGAGAGAAGGGGTCCTTATGAACGTTCAGAACAAAACCCTGCGTGTCCTCGGCACCGTCGGCGGTGTGCTGTTCAGCATTCTGCTGATCTTCGCCCTTATCGGCTCGCTATTCTTTTCCGTTACTGCTTCGCTGGTCAAGCCTGAAACCATTATGACACTGGCCAAGGAATACAGCATCACCGAGCAAGTGATGGGAGACGCATCTGTTAATGGTGCGATTTCGCAAGAGGGTATTCCGACAGAACTGATTAACGAATTACTGGATTCACCCTTTTTAAAGGACACCGTCGAGGCGTACACCAACGATGTCGTTGCCGCTGTACAGGGTAAACAACCCAACGTGGTCTTCAACGAGCAAACGGTAAAGCAATTCGCCGAGGAACATATGGACTCGCTCGTCGTACTGATCAAAAAATATGCACCCGAAGATTCTCAGATATCCGACGCTGAAATTCAAACCGCCGTGCGCGAGTTGGCAGATGAATACGCTACTACCCTCGTCGAAGCAATGCCTTCCGGTGAACAGATCAAGGAAATGTTGGTTGAGAGCGAAATTCAAAAACCGATGGAATTGCTTGTCAGCACCACCGTGCCCGTTGTGCTGTACACCATCATCGGTGTGCTTGCCGCCATCATCTTCGCCTGCCTGCTGCATAAATTCCGCGGTCTGCTATGCCTCGGCATTGATGCGCTCATCGCCGCCGTACCGCTGTTTATCGTCTATCTCGCGCTCTCCAACGAGCTACTGATGACCTCGATGCTCGGCGAAAGCGCCGCGCTCGTGGCAACTCTCATCGCCGTGCTCGTCCGTAAACTGGGCGTCTATCTTATCGTGTTGGCGATCGTCGGCGTGCTGTTCATCGGCGGTTACATCGCCTACACCGTGCTGATGAAAAAGAAAGCCGCCGTCATTGCTCCCGAAGCGGTCGAAATCCCCGAAGTGCTCAAAGAGGCAGTCGAGCGACCCGCGCCCGCCGAAGAAGTCTAATCGCAAAAAACGTCCGTGCAGACAGCTTGTAAGTCGGAGGCCAAGCGGTCTTAGGAAGACAAATTATTGTGCCAACT
>JAZSHK010000158.1:0-3989 GCA_045533185.1 Acutalibacteraceae bacterium
TTGGCCTCCGACTTCGCCGACACCTTCGGCACCGGCACCGTTTCGGATGAAAAGATCGCCGACGCGGTATGCAAGGTGTTCGATTTCCGCCTCGCGGCGATCATCGATACGCTGCAGCTTCGCCGCCCGATCTACCGCCCGCTCGCGGCCTACGGTCACATCGGCCGCGAGGACCTCGACGTCGTGTGGGAGCGCACCGATAAGGTTGACGCCCTGCGCACGGCACTCGCTTAAATCATTCCATAACGAAAGATGCCCTTGCCGATCGGCAAGGGCATCTTTTTATTCACTCAAAACGGTATTCAATTCCCGCATTTTGTCGGGTGTCGGCTCGGGGAATTTGGCGAACGGAAACGTCAGTCCCATATCATCATACTTCACCTGACAGATCTTCTTAAACGGCAGCAGCTCCACCTTATCCACGCAAGGGTGCTGTGCGGCAATTTTCTTGAGCGTGCGCACGTTCTCGGCGGTGTCATTGAGAGGCGGGATGATGACCTGCCGCAGGGTCGTCGGAATGTGGCGATCGTTGAGAAAACCCAGAAATCCCAAGGGTTTATCGAGTGTACAGCCAACATACTTTACATACGAATTTTCATCCGTATACTTGATATCAAGCAACACCCGATCGGTCAAAGCGAGCACCTGCCGCACCTCGTCGGTGAGGATACTGCCCGAAGTGTCCAGACAGGTATGTATCCCCTGCTCGCGACAGAGCGAAAACACCTCGCGCACAAATTTTGCCTGCAGCAGCGGCTCACCGCCCGACAGCGTGATGCCGCCCTCAGTGCCGAAATACTCCTTAAAGCGCACCGCCTTGTCGACGATCTCGCGGGCGGTGTATTCCGTGCCGCCCGTCGCATCCCACGTATCGGGATTGTGACAGCAGCCGCAGCGCAGATGACAGCCCTGCAGGAACACAACAAACCGCACGCCGGGGCCGTCCACCGTGCCGAGACTCTGGATCGAATGGACGCGACCGATGACCGGACTCTCCATCAGATCGCCTCGTGGAAGGTGCGACTGATGACCTCGCGCTGCTGCTCGCGGGACAGCTTATTAAAGTGCACCGCATAGCCGGACACGCGGATGGTCAGATTCGGGTATTCCTCGGGATTCTCGTACGCCTTCATCAGCGTCTCGCGGTTCATCACGTTGACGTTGATGTGGTGCGCCTTCTTTGCGAAGTAGCCGTCGAGGATCGCCACGAGGTTGTCCACCCGCTCCTCGGGCGTTCTGCCGAGCGCCTCGGGGGTGATGGAGAAGGTGTTGGAAACACCGTCACGGCAGTCGTCGTAGCTGATCTTCGCCACCGAGTTGAGCGACGCGAGCGCACCGTTCTCCTCGCGGTTGTGCATCGGGTTCGCGCCGGGGGCGAAGGGAGCGCCCGCCTCGCGGCCGTCGGGGGTCGCACCGGTGTGCTTGCCGTACATCACGTTCGAGGTGATGGTCAGCACCGACAGCGTGTGGATCGCGTTGCGGTAGGTCGGGGTCTTGCGCAGCTCGGTGATGACCTTATGGGTCATATCCTTGGCGATGAGGTCGACACGGTCGTCGTCGTTGCCGTATTTCGGGAACTCGCCGACGGTGTTAAAGTCGACGATAAAGCCGTTCTCGTCGCGCACGGGATGCACCTCGGCGAACTTGATCGCGCTGAGCGAATCGGTGACGACCGACAGACCCGCGATGCCGAACGCCATCAGACGCTCGACCTGCGTATCGTGCAGCGCCATCTGGGTCTTCTCGTACGCGTACTTATCGTGCATATAGTGGATGACGTTCATCGTGTTAACGTACAAACGGCTGAGCCACTCGATGTAGATATCATAGCGCTGCATCACGGTATCAAAGTCCAGCGTGTCCCCATCGAGAGCGGGCATCTGCGGGCCGATATGGATGCCGCTGGTGGTATCGTAGCCGCCGTTGATAGCGATGAGCAGCAGCTTTGCGAGATTGCAGCGCGCGCCGAAGAACTGCATCTGCTGACCGATCCGCATCGCGGACACGCAGCAGGCAATCGCGTAATCATCGCCGTACAGCGGGCGCATAATGTCGTCATTCTCATACTGGATGGAGTCGGTGTCCGCCGACACCTTCGCGCAGAATTTTTTGAAATTCTCGGGCAACGAGGTCGACCACAGAATGGTCAGGTTCGGTTCGGGAGCCGAACCGAGGGTGTACAGCGTGTTGAGCACACGGAAGCAGTTTTTGGTCACGAGGGTGCGACCGTCCTCGCCCATACCGCCGACCGCCTCAGTGATCCACATCGGATCGCCGCCGGACCACTCGTTGTATTCGGGGGTGCGCAGATGTCGGGCAACGCGCAGCTTGATGACAAAGTCATCCATCAGCTCCTGCGCCTCCTGCTCGGTGAGGAGCCCTGCGGCCATATCCCGCTCAATGTAAATATCGATAAAGGTGCTCACACGGCCGAGCGACATCGCCGCGCCGTTCTGCTCCTTGATCGCGCCGAGATAGGCAAAATACGTCCACTGGATGGCCTCGCGGGCGTCCTTTGCAGGCTCGCTGATGTCGTAGCCGTACATCAGCGCCATTTCCTTAAGATAGCCGAGGAAGGTGATCTGCTGATACAGCTCCTCGCTCAGGCGGGTGGTGTCGGCATTAAACACCTCGCCCGCCAATGCAGCTTTATCCTTCTTCTTTTCGGCGATCAGGTGATCCACGCCGTACAGCGCCACACGGCGATAGTCGCCGATAATGCGGCCGCGGCCGTATGCGTCCGGCAGGCCGGTGATCACGTGGCTGCGGCGGGCAAGACGCATCTCGTCCGTATACGCACGGAACACGCCGTCGTTATGGGTGGTGCGATAGCGGAAGCCGTCCTGCACCTTCTTGCCGAGCTTGTAGCCGTACGCCTCACACGCCTGCTGCGCCATACGCATACCGCCGAAGGGGTTGACGCCGCGCTTGAGCGGCGCGTCCGTCTGCAGACCGACAATCAGCTCGTTGCTTTCGTCGATATAACCGGGCGCAAACGCCGTCAGCGACGAGGCGACCTCGGTCGCGACGTCCAACACGCCGCCGCGGCCGCGCTCCAGCTTAAACAGCGCCTGCACCTTCTCCATCATCGCGTTGGTGCGCTCGGTCGCGCCGGCGAGGAAGGAATCGTCGCCGGTGTATTCCTTATAATTCTTCTGGATAAAATCGCGGACGTTGATCTCGTTCTGCCAGGCGCCGCCGACAAATCCGTTCCAATTCTTATGTTCCATATTGATTCCTCCTGACTCCGTTTGTTGTCCTGTCTGTTCTACCTTACACAATTTTTCATAAAAGCATAAAAAATGGGCAAGTCAGCTTTAGAAACTGAGTTGCCCAGACGGTCGGCATATATCCCCCTCACATTCCCCCGCGGTAAAGCCGCAAAATCCGTCAGTCGTGTGAGAGCGTGTTTCCATTATACACAACATATTGTGCCTTGTCAACACAAAATTGCAAATTATTTATGATATTTTGTGTTTTTGCTAATTTGGAACGCGCGATAGAGCTGCTCGAGCAGCATCACCCGCGCGAGCTGGTGCGGAAAGGTAAGCTTCGACATCGAAAACCGCAACCGCGCGCGCTGCTTGACCGCATCGGAAAGACCCCACGAGCCGCCGATGAGCAGTGTGATGTGGCTCGTGCCGTCGACCGCGAGCCGCTCGATGTAGTCGGCAAGTGCGGGAGAATCCATCTCCTTGCCCTCGATGCACAGGGCGATCACCGCGCTGTCCTTCGGGATCTGCGCGATCAAGCGCGCGCCCTCCGCCTCGACGGTCGCGGCAATCTGCGCCGTCGACGGGTTATCGGGCAGGCGTTCCTCCGCTACCTCAACAAGGCGGAATTTACAAAACGCGCCGAGACGCTTTTCGTATTCCTCGCACGCCTCCCGCCAGTAGCGTTCCTTGAGCTTTCCGACGCACAAAAGGGTGATATTCACCATAATGCTCTCCCTTAGGGTAGAGCGAAATATCCGAACACCGTTTTGAAAA
>JAZSHK010000007.1:0-3389 GCA_045533185.1 Acutalibacteraceae bacterium
AGCCGATCCTCACGGGTCGGCTGCTTTATTGTTACAGGTCGGCGAACACGCTCATCGATTTAGAACGCTCCTTCAAATGCGTTCACCCCGCGGACAAAGGTAAACTCCACCGCCGTCGTGCCGCTCTCGTTCGGTTCAAGGAATCGAAGCGTGCCGTTTTTACGCAGCACGTCGCGGCCGTCGGGTGTGCAGTTACCCGGCTCCAGACCGAGCACGTAGTCGGTCTTGCCCATCATCTTCCACTCGACAAAGCACGGTAACTGCTCCTTATCATACGACAGCACGACACCCTTGTCGATCGTCGGGCTGTAAATGCCCGCGTGGGCAATGCCGTCCTGCGCCTTCGCATCGTAATAGTAGCAGCACTCCTGATAGCCCGACTGCGGTGCTTCCATCGTCAGCGCGGTGTCGATAAACGCCGCCGCATGGTCGTCACGCGGGGTCACGCCGCTGTTCGGCACCCGCACAATGCTGTGCTCATCAAGCAACGGATAGCCCATATTACAGTGATACAGCACCATATACGGTGAGGTCGTATCCGCGAGATTGGTCACCGTATCGGTCATCACAATGCGATCGTCCGTATAGGAGAAGCGGTATTCGCGCAAAAGCCGCAGCTTACGTCCGAACAGGCGCGCGTCGATCACCTCGGCACGCACGGTCAGCCCATCCTCGTTCTCCTCTGCCGCCAGCAGACGGGCGGGGGTGTTGGCGATCGTGCCGTGAAGCGGCAATTCCTCGCCATCGTCCACGCAAGGCGATCCAACGGCAGTCAGACCGCAGGTGGTCACAAATCCCGCCGTAAAGGATTTGAGAAAGCCCGCGCCCACGCCATCGTAATACGGAGGAGCCACGTAGCCGCAAGGCGCAAAATAGCCCATATTGTCCCCGCGGAAGGTCACACGGGACAGATCGGCGCACCGATCAAGCGAGATCCACGCCTCCAGGCCGCGTCCGTTGCGCACGCAGAGAAAGCGCATCCCGTTGCCCGCGCCGTCCTGCAACGTGTACTGCTCCGCACCGCGGATCTGCAGAGGATTACCTATATAACCGTTCATACGCATAACCCCTTTTCGGAAATTCATCAATACTCTTCATTTTATTTGATTTTACCGCTTTTCACGGTATAATGATAGGCAAAAAAGCCAAAAAACTAGTCATTTCGTTTTGCGAAATGTAAAAAACGGGATCAAATAAAGCATAAAAAACCGTCTGCATAGGTATATGCCTATGCAGACGGTTTTAATTAGCTTAAAACGGGATACGCGGAATTGGTTACTTTATACGGCTTTGCAAGCGCGTTATCGACCGCCTCCTGCATCACCGTAAGATCCTCTCTCAACACATCAAGATAGCCACCGGGAATCGTCGTAACGCTCGACGCATTGCGACCGGTCAACATACAATACCACGTCAGTGCCGCGGTATAACGACCGATGTCATAGCTCAAATGGAAGCCGTCGCGGGTGATCGTGTCCGTCTCGTTTGCATACGTCTCGTTCTCGCCGATATACGACGTGCGCAGATTCTGGATCGCTGTACCCGAGGGGATAACGGCGCTGATACGCTCATCGGTCAGCACGTTAGCATTCACCGCATCCCGAATCATATCGTACATTGTCGTCTGATTGGTGTATGTTTCCTCGTATTTATCTTTGATGTAACCGGAGTGATACGCCCACGTCATGTGCCACATAATGCGTGCGTCTGGCTTATTATCTTTCAAATAGTCCACAATTTCCGTCAAGTAGTTTGTTCCCGTCTCGCTATCCACGAACGAGCTCGAAATACCGCTGTAGGCACTGCCCTGCTGGATCGTGATAACATCCCATTCTTCTGCAGCTAACGCCTGCTTGATCGTATAGTTCGGCGTTCTCGTCCAAATGCCCGAATCATTCTTATCGTACGTGTACTTAGCGGCGTCCGCCTGAACGGCCTCATTCGGATCGTCCTGCTTCTGTATATTGGTCCAATGCTCATCGAGCGTGGAGCCGCCGATATACAGGTTCGCCAGCACGACCGTATCCAGCCCACTGTCGTGGCACATCTCCCACAGATGCTGCATCGCATCCTGACTGAAGCTGTTGCCGATCGCCAGCACCTTCAGTGTGCCGTCCGCGGCCGGTGCGTTGACCATAGCAGATGTTTCGTTATACCCTCTCGTCATAACGTCGCCGTAGACATACGATGTCTTACCTTCTTCGGGTTCATAGGCTACGTACGCACGCGCGACCAGCGTCTCATCACGATTTTCATCGGGAATGTTGGTGATCACGCCCGTGAACAGAATATCGCCGTCTCCCTCGGTAATCGAAGGGAATCTTTCAGCCAACTGCAGCCTTTCTGCGGGGATGTCGTACACACCCGTCGCACCGTAAAGCAGTCCGTCATCACCGAGCTTCTTTTCGCGAGCGAAAAGCGTGCCGGCAGTGGTGACTTTGTACTCGTTACCATCGACGGTAATATACGCATTAGCATAGTCCGCCGTGCCGTCGGCGTTGCGTTTAGCGCCGATGCCCTTGACCGTGCTGATAAAGCGTAAGGCGCCCTCGTCACGGATCTGCACAGCGTGCGTCGTTGCCGGCGAAGGAACCGTGCTGCCGTCATCCATATCCGCGAAATTATACTGATCCAGCGTCTTCTCCGCTGTCACGCTCGCGGTGGAATGGAAGTCTCTGTCGTTGCCGCAAGTACACGTCCAAGGCTCGTGCGCATAATATCCCCTCTCGTTCCCGTTCACCGTGACCTTCAGATCCCACGCGTACAAGGTGCCGCTCACACCCGCTTTCGCTGTGAACACGGGACTGATCGCGTAATAATATTTGCTAATATCTTCTTCCGATGTCACCGTCGAAGGCAAAAATACATCAATGCCGAATTCCGCTTTATGCAGTCCTCTTTCCAACGCGAAGCTGTCGGTCGCGTTGTTGATGTTAATATTGCCCCAAGAGAAGGTAAAGGCTTCCTCGGCAGAAGCATTGAGGAAATACTCAAAGCTGACGTTCCAGTGAGCATAATAGCCCTGCGCGTCGGAGATCGTCTTATTGGTGCCGGTGCAGGTGTAGTGGCCGAGACTGATCTTTTCGCCTTCGGTGAATGCGGACTCATAGACGGTCTTAGCCTTTTCCCACTTGACCGTGTAGGTGCCGGGCTCCACCTCCAGCACACCGCCATTGGAACGAGCCACCTCATTGCCCTCCGCATCCGTCGCGATCGCCGTCCAGTTGGGGTTGGCAACGGTGTAGGTACCCGCCACGTCGGTGACCTCAAGCTGACTGCCGTTCGCGTCGCACTTGAGGACGTACAGATCACCATTTAATGCGTCAATCTCACTCGCCAGCGGCATTTCGTGGCTTTCGCTCGGCAATCCGGTGCCGTTGTTGAAAACG
>JAZSHK010000113.1:0-2109 GCA_045533185.1 Acutalibacteraceae bacterium
GTTGAAGGTGAGGGTGGGAGATGCGGCGTCGGCATCGCGGATCTCGCCGAATGGAACGAGACCAAGCTTGATGAGTGCCTGGAAGCCGTTGCAGATACCGAGGGCAAGACCGCCGCGAACGTTCAGAAGTTCGTTGACAGCCTCGGCAATTCTGGGATTGCGGAAGAAGCTGACGATGAACTTGCCGGAGCCGTCGGGCTCGTCGCCGCCGGAGAAACCGCCGGGCACAAAGATCATCTGCGCGTCCTTCACCTTATCGGAGAAGGCCGCCACGCTGTCCGCCACCGCGTCAGCGGTGAGATTGCGGATGACGAAGATCTCCGCCTCGGCACCCGCACGCTCCACCGCACGGGCGGAATCGTATTCGCAGTTGGTGCCGGGGAACACGGGGATGAGCACGCGGGGCTTCGCCGCCTTGATGGCGGGAGCGAGCGCGCACTTGCCCTCATAGGAGAAGGTGGGAATGGCCTCGGCGTCCTCCTTTGCCTTGGTGGGATAGACGTCCTCGAGGGTCGCGGTGTTGAGCGCGTACAGCTCGTCAATGGTAGCGGTGTCGCCCTCCAGAGCGATCACGCCGTCATCGGTGGTGACACCCAGCTTGAGCACACCGTCCAGAGTGACCTCCTCGGTCAGCTCGGCGACAATGAAATCGCCGAAAGGCAGGTGCCAGTTGTCCCCCAGACTCGCCTCAGAGGCGAAGCCGATGTGGTTGCCGAAGGACATCTTCATCACCGCTTCGCCAATGCCGTTCTCCACCGCCCAAGCGGCTTTGACCTTGCCCTGCTGACACAGGCCGTGGAAGGTCTCCCACGCCGCCTTGATGCTGTCGGCGGACTCGTCGGCGGGCCCGAAGGCGTAGACGGGATGACCCGCTTCCTTAAACTCGGGGGTGATGACATCGTTCTTGTTAATGGGCGCAATCGCAAAGGAGATCAGCGTCGGCGGCACGTCCTTGTCGAGGAAGGTACCGGACATCGAGTCCTTACCGCCGATGGCGGCAGCGCCGAGCTCCAACTGTGCATCCAGAGCGCCCAGCAGCGCCGCAAAGGGCTTGCCCCAACGGGCAGGCTCGTTTTTGAGCTTCTCAAAGAACTCCTGCAGCGTCAGGTACGCGAGCTTGTAGTCACAGCCCGCGGCGACCAGCTTCGCCACAGAGGAGTAGATCGCGGCGTGAGCTCCGGTGTAGGGATCCACCGACAGCATATCGGGATCACAGCCCCAGCTGAACACACTCGCCTGATCGGTCTGCTCGCCCGGCAGGGTGGGCAGCACGGCGGCCATCGACTGCGCGGGGGTGAGCTGACGCTTACCGCCGAAGGGCATCGTCACGCTGCCCGCGCCGATGGTGGAGTCAAAGCGCTCAACGAGACCACGCTTATCGGCGGTCTTGAGATCCGCCGCCATCTCACGCAGTGAACCGTACAGAGGCTTGCTCAGTACGGACAGATCCTTTTCGGTCACCTCAATCGCGGCGTACTTGACCGCGCCGTTGGTGTCGAGGAACGCACGGGACAGGTCCGCGATGGTCTGCCCCTTCCAGCTCATCACCATACGGGCTTCCTCAGTTACCACCGCCACGCGGTAGGCTTCGAGGTTTTCCTGCTCAGCGAAAGCGATAAAGCGGTCGGCATCCTCTGCGGCGACCACCACCGCCATACGCTCCTGCGATTCGGAGATGGCGATCTCGGTGCCGTCCAGGCCGTCGTATTTCTTACGCACCGCATCAAGATCGATGCGCAGACCCGGAGCAAGCTCACCGATGGCGACCGACACACCGCCCGCACCGAAGTCGTTGCACCGCTTGATGAGGCGGGTTACCTCGGGGTTGCGGAACAGGCGCTGGATCTTGCGCTCCTCGGGAGCGTTACCCTTCTGCACCTCGGACGCCATCGTGGTCAGGGATTTCATATTGTGGCTCTTAGACGAGCCGGTCGCGCCGCCGATGCCGTCGCGGCCCGTACGGCCGCCGAGCAGCACCACCACGTCACCGGGGGCGGGACGCTCACGGCGCACGTTTTCGGCGGGGGCGGCGGCGACCACGGCGCCGCATTCCAGTCGCTTGGCGACAAAGCCCTCGTGGTACAATTCCGCCACGTGGCCGGTGGCCAA
>JAZSHK010000092.1:0-15381 GCA_045533185.1 Acutalibacteraceae bacterium
AATACAAAAGGCGAGCCGAGGGTAACACCCCGTCGTCTCGTTTTACTATTGATTACTGTGCCGGATTTTCGGTAGGCTTGCGC
The DNA here is from genome assembly GCA_045533185.1 of Acutalibacteraceae bacterium. Taxonomy (GTDB): domain Bacteria; phylum Bacillota; class Clostridia; order Oscillospirales; family Acutalibacteraceae; genus UBA5905. The sequence continues at coordinate 84 of JAZSHK010000092.1, forward strand.
TGTACGGACTTGCGCAGCGGCAGGCCTTTATCGGCGTAGAGAGCCGTAGAACGGTCGATGATCGCTAAGATCATCATAAAGTTACCGACGAGCTTCGGCGTCAGCAGGGGGTAGTCGACCAAGCCGTGCAGGATAAAGGAGGCCGCAAACATCAGCACGGCGAAGCCCATCCAGAAGGCGCGCGAGTGGCCGTTGCGCATCAGCTTGATGCCGTAGCGGATGACCGTAAAGCCGATCAAGCCCATAATAGTAAGGGCGACAAGGCCGCCTTCCATCATGATCTGCAGGATAAAGTTGTGGGCGTGTACGGCATAGATGTTTTTCTCACCCAGCATATCCCACGTGTTTTGGATGCCTGCGCCGTATCCGAACAGCGGACGCTCGAAAATATGCTCGAGGCATTCAAGCCACATACGGAAACGGTCGTTGATCGCCATATCGGCGGTGGAGTTGTTGATGATCTCGGCAGGCGTAGTCACTGCAGGGGGAAGATCGCCGTTGATCGACCCTGTGACGGCGTTGCCGAGGTCTTGCGTCACTTTGTCAGAGCCGCCGGCCACCGAATCGAGGACCTTGCCGCCGACCTTGATACCGGGAATGATGGAGATCAGGCGCTTGATGACCTCGTCGGGGACGAGAATGAATGTGCTGACAAGATACATCGTCACCGCGGCGAAGCGGCGGCGGAAATTAAGCACGATGAGCGCCAGACACAGCACGATGAGTGCCATATACCCGCCGCGGGAGAAGGAGAACAGCACTCCGCACAGAGTCAGCAGTAAGCAAATACGGCAGAACACGCGGATATCTTTACGCCGTTCGCAGAAATTGAAGTAGACGACGAACGGGGCAATGGTCATCAGGTACTCCGCTAAAATGTTGGGGTTGTTGAAGGTCGAGCAGGAGCGGAGAAGATATTTGGGATTCTCGATGCGCAAGGGGATGTATTCAAATACGATCTTATCGAGCCAGCCCCAGAACTCAATGGGATTGCTTTGCGTGAAAAAGCCGATGCGGTACTGACAGCAGGCGATGAGCCCGACTGCGCCCGCGACAGCGGTGAGACACAGCAGCAGGGAATCGCAGCGGTCGGTGTCGGTGAGCAGGTTGTACACCAGCAGATACACCAAAAAGAAGAATGCCCACATTGCCACGGTTGCCAGCGAGTGCAGGAAATTGCGGCTGTACAGCGTGGTGATGAACATATAGCCGATATAGACGAGCATCAGCTTGCCGATAAAGCCGAGGCGGACAGCGCGTCCGTTTTTGCGGATATCTATCCACGCGAGGATGACGGCGGGGATGACTAGCAGGAAGCTGACATATTCCGGGAACAGCGGCACGAGGGCGATGAGAATAAAAGACTTGAGCCACGGCTGCGTCAGGTCCGCGCGGAATTGTTTGAGATTGGTGCTCATAGCCGTCTCCTTTCAACACATAATTTCTACTGTACTATACCACAATCCTTATACAGTTACAATAAAGGTTACAAAGCTGTTATCATTTTTTGTCCTGTTGGCGATGATAGCCATCGCACCGTGCATTTTTTTGCATAATTTTACCAACGTTCGCACACAGCATATTTGTCCCGTCGCGCGCATATAGTGTGTCGAGAGGAAAAGGAGTGGATGATATGGAACAACTGTTGCACAAGCAGAGGATCGCGATCACCGAATCGGTGCTGGATGTGGCCGAGGAATACGCGATCAGCGGCGACTTTATTTTACCCGAATATTGCCCCGATGTGGCGGTGGTGCTCAAGTGTGTCATCACGCCGCAGCTCCACAGTCGCCGCTGGAACGGCGATGCCTTCGCCGTGGACGGGATGGCGGTGATGCGCATTCTGTATCTTGATGAAGAGCGCTCGTGCGTGCGGGAAGCGGAATTCACCCAGCCGATCAATTGCACGCTGCGTGGTCAGAGCGGCTGTGAGTCGCTTCCCGTGCGGGTGTGGATGACGCAGGATTATGTCAACTGCCGCGCGGTCAGTCCGCGGCGGGTCGAGGTGCGCGCGGGCTTCACGGTGCACGCCTGCGCCGAGCGGGCGCAGACGATCGAGCTGCCCTGCGCGGCGGCGCAGGCGCGTCTGTATACCAAGGGCGTGACCAGAACGGTTACCGCACCGCTGGCGGCGGGGGAAAAGCTGCTCACCGTCAACGAAACGCTGGCGTTCGACAGCGGGCTTCCCGCGGCGGAGCAGCTGCTCGGTGGGGAATGCACCGCCGCTGTGTCCGAGGTCAAGCTGCTCACCGACAAGGCGATCGTCAAGGGGCAGATCTATCTGCATCAGCTATACACCGATGACAGCGTCAGCGGTACCACCTACGTACTGGAATACACGGTGCCGTTCAGTGTGATCATGGATGTGGAGGGTGTGCGCGACGGACAGTTGCACACCGCACAGGTCAGTGTGCTGTCGGATACGGAGGAGTGCGTTGCCGGCGAGGGTGGACAAAATTCCGCGCTCGGCTTTACCGCCAAGCTGCTCGTCCAGCTCTTTACATACGAGAAAGCCGCCGCGCAACTGGTAACGGATGCTTTTCATCCCGATTGTCCCGTGACCTTGAGTGACGATACGCTGTCCTTGTGTTCGCTCACCGAGGCGCTCCGCCAGAGCGCGACGGTGCAGAAGAGCGTGGCACTGCCGAGTGACGGACTGCGGGAGATCGTCGACGCGTGGGTGATGCCGATGCCGACTGTCGGTCGGGTGGAAAACGGACGAATCGAATTGAACGCGCCGATGCTGCTGTCGTTGCTGGTGAGGGATGCGGACGGCGTGATCGCGTATTATGAACGCGTAGAGGATTTCCGCGTCGAATGGCTGCAGGCGGTGTCCTGCGATGAGACGGCGGTGTCGGTGAAGGCGTACCCGACGGTGATGGGGATGAGCTACGCGGCGATCGGGGATAAGCTCGACCTGCGTCTGACGCTGGCGATCTCGTGCGAACTGTGGGAGACCGCGCACGAGCGGGTGGTAAGGGATATTACTTTACAGAGTGAGAACGCCTATCCTGTCGGCAAAGCAGCGATGCGACTCTATTATGCCGATGCGGGCGAGAGCGTGTGGGACATCGCTCGCCGCTGCCACACCTCACCCGATGCCGTGCGGGAGGAGAACGACCTGCGCGACGAGGTCCTGTCGGCAAAAACCGTTCTGCTCATTCCTTCCGATTAAACAAAAAAGCAGCGAGCCACTCAATCTTGGGTGGCTCGCTGTGCGTTATTTGAGATATGGGAGAATTTCCTTGATATTTTCCGCGGTGTAGGTGGGGCGAATATCGCTTTCCCGCCACACCTCGCGGGTGGTCTCGCCGCTGAAAACCAGCACGGTGTCGATGCCCGCGTTGACACCGCAGGCGATGTCGGTGTAGATGCGGTCGCCGATCATCACCGTGTCCTCGGGGACGACACCGAATTTCTGCATCGCGAGCTGCGCCATCGCCGGCTCGGGCTTGCCGATGAAATAGGGACGCTTACCCGTTGCGCGCCACAGCATCTCGCATACACTGCCGCAGTCGGGCACATACCCGAAAGCGGTCGGGCACACCCAGTCGGGGTTGGTGGCGAGGTAGGTGATGTCCCGCCCGAGCAGGATGCAGGCATCCTCCAGCTTTTGAAAGGTCAGCTCGTTGTCGTTGCCCACCAGCAGGCAGTCGATGCCGTCCTCTAGGTGATCGGTGACGGTAAAGCCGTTGTCCGCGAGCTCCTTACGGAAGGAGGCGGTTCCGGCGGCGTAGATCTTGTTGCCCGTAAAATGCTCCTGCAGATACACGCAGGTCGCCATCGTAGAGGTGAAAAAGTCTTCTGCCGTCGCCTCAATGCCGAGCCGCGCGAGCTTGTCGACATACACCTCGACACTCTTGGAGGAGTTGTTGGTCAGAAACAGATAACGTCCGCCGTTATCCTTGATCTGCTGCAGGAATGGAAGGCATCCCTCGAACAGATCGTCGTCGAGATACAGCGTGCCGTCCATATCCAGCAGGAACATTTTTTTGTTTTTCAATGCATTCATTGTATCAGCTCCTCGTATTTATCATACTCATTCGGGCGATTTTGTCAACCGAGAAAGGGAAGAAAGCGATGATTTTCACTTATACGGCGTCGGTGTCGTCGGCGCTTGAACGCGTAAATGCGTGGGTGTGGGGGCCGACACTGTTGACACTTGTGCTGGGCGTCGGCGTGCTGCTTTCGGTGCGCACGGGCTTTGTACAGGCGCGCCGCCTCGGCAGTGCCTTTCACCTGCTACGCCACGCGGAGGGCGGCGGAGAAGGGGTGAGTCCCTTCGGCGTGCTGTGCACGGCGCTGTCTGCCGCCATCGGCACGGGCAATATCGTCGGCGTTGCCACCGCGGTGTCGGCAGGCGGCCCCGGCGCGATCTTTTGGATGCTGCTGTCCGCCTTCTTCGGGATGGCGACCAAGTTTGCCGAGGGGGTACTGGCGGTCAAATACCGCACCGTCGAGAACGGCGAGATCGTCGGTGGCCCGTTTTATTATATCGAGCGAGGGATGGGCACACGCTTTCGATGGCTGGGCAAGCTGTTTGCCTTATTCGGCGCGCTCGCGGGTCTTTTCGGCATCGGCACGGTCACCCAGAGCAACAGCATCACCGCCGCGGTGGAGAGCGTGCTGGACACCGAACGCGCCGCAGCATTCACGCTCGGCGACGAGACCTATTCGTGGGTGACGGTGCTTGTCGGCGCTGTCGTGACGGTGCTTGCCGCGCTGGTCATCCTCGGTGGCATCGGGCGCATCTCTCGCGTTGCGTCGGTGCTGGTGCCGCTGATGCTGTGCGTGTATATCGGTGCAATCGGGATGATCCTGCTGGCGAATATCTCCCGCATCCCCGCGGCGGTGTCGCTGATCCTGCACGCCGCCTTTGCTCCGCGAGCGGCGCTCGGCGCCGCCGCGGGCATCACCGTCAGGCAGGCGGTGCGCTTGGGCGTCGGGCGGGGGATATTCTCCAACGAGGCAGGGATGGGCACCGAGGCGATCGCCGCCGCCGCCTCGCGCACGACGTCGCCCGTGCAGCAGGGGCTGTTGTGTATGCTGAGCACCTTTATCGACACGGTGGTGCTGTGCACGGCGGCGGGGCTGACGCTGGTCGTCACCGACGCCTATCGGCAGGTTGGACTTCAAGGAGTGGAGATGACCGCCTATGCGTGGACGCAGGGACTTCCTTGCCCGCCGTCGGTGTCCCGCGTGTTGCTTATGCTGTGTCTGGCGTTTTTCGCCTTTTCCACCGTTCTCGGCTGGAGCTTTTACGCCGAGCGGTGTATGCGGTATCTCTGCGGCGGTCGTGCGGCGTGGATGCGGGGCTATCGGCTCGCGTATATCGCGGCGGTGTTTGTCGGGCCGTATCTGTCGGTGTCCTCGGCATGGACGGTCGCGGATATCGGCAACGGCTGTATGATGTTTCCGAATTTGGTCGCCCTTTTGTCCCTTAGCGGGGTGGTCGCGCGCGAGACGCGGAAATATTTTGCCCCAACCGCTGAAAAACTTACAAAAAAAGGCGAAAAACCGCTTGACGGCAGACGAAAAGGCTGATATAATATTGAAGTTCATGAGATGTGGACAATCCTTGCTTCGTACTCGATACGAGGCCATCAGACCATAAGGAGGTGCAACAATATGCCCACAGTCAAAGCTTCCTACGAGGCGGTATTCATTTTCTCCCTCAAGTCGGGGGAAGAGGCGGTTGCCGAACTCAAGGAGAAATTTCGTGCGCTGATCGAGCAGAACGCGGAGATCGGCGAGGTCGATGAGTGGGGCAAGCGCAAGCTCGCTTACCTGATCGACGACGAGGCGGAAGGCTTCTACGTGCTGTACAATTTTGTCAGCGGTCCGGCTTTCCCGGCGGAGCTCGAGCGTGTCAGCGGTATCACCGATGGCGTGCTGCGTTCCATGGTTGTCCGTAAGAACGAGGAATAAGGAGGGAATATTATGAACTCAATCTGCTTGATGGGTCGTTTGACCGGTGATCCGGAGCTCAAGACCACCCAGAGCGGCGTCTCCGTAACCAGTTTCACCGTGGCGGTGGATCGTGCATACCGTTCCAAGGATCAGGAGCGGCAGACCGATTTCATCCCCTGTACGGCTTGGCGCGGTACTGCTGAGTTTATCACCCGCTATTTCCGTAAAGGGCAACGTATTGCTGTGCAGGGCTCTCTGCAGTCCCGCAGCTACACCGCGAACGATGGCAGTAAGCGTACTGCTTTCGATGTCGTGGTCGACAATGCATTCTTCTGCGAGTCCAAGGGCGGTCAGACCGTCGGGGCTCCCAACTACGATTCTCAGATCCCGCAGGTCAGCGAGGCGAAACCCGCCTTCTCCACCGCCAACACCGGCGATTTCGAGGAGATCCTCACCGATGAGGAGCTGCCCTTCTAAGGACACGAGAATGGTTGACTATTGAGTAAAGGAGGCCTTCATCATGGCTGAAAGAACCGAAAGACCCGAGCGCCCCATGCGCGGCCGTAAAGGTCATCGCAAGGTGTGCCAGTTCTGCGTCGATAAGATGGAGTACATCGATTACAAGGATGTCGCCCGTCTGCGCCGCTATATGTCCGAGCGTGCCAAGATCCTGCCCCGTCGTGTGACCGGCACTTGCGCCCGCCATCAGAGAGATCTGACCACCGCGATCAAGCGTGCCCGTCAGATCGCCCTGGTCCCCTTTGTGACCGACTAAATCGACACAAGAACAACGCCCGTTCCGTTTGGAACGGGCGTTGTTTTATATCTTGTTCGTGTGATCCGTGCCGCAGGGGAGCGGCGAGGCGAGAGCCAGTGTGTGCAGATCGGTCGCACGGCATTCGAGGGCAAACAGTGCCTGCGCCTCGACGGACAGCTCGCGCACCTGAGCGGTGCGGGTGAGGATCGGTAGGGTAGGTTTGGCGGCGGAGAGGATCTCCCGCCCGCGCTCGTTCATCGCGAGCACGCGGATGTAGGGTGGGGCAGGGCAGGTGCCTTCCTGTGGCACCCCGAGCAGTGCCGCCCACAGCGTGCGGCGCAGGCGTGCCGCGGGGTAGCGGCGGGTCTTGATCGTTTCCAGTAATTCGGTGTAGCTTGCCGCAGTGCGGGAGGCTTGGTAGAGGCGATGCTCCAACCCCTCGGAGATGTAGGGAAGTGCCGCAAAGTCGGCAAGCGCCATCGCGCGCAGGCGGGCAAGCAGGGCGTGCTCCAACACGTCCGCGTGGGTATAGATGCGTCCCGCCGCCATCGCTTTTTCGAGGATCTTTGCCGACGCGCGCGGCATACACGCTGCCGCTTCGTCGGTGCGTCCTTCCCGTATCAGCTCACGCAGTCGGCTCGCGCTGGCGATATTGTCACTGATCTCGTCCGTGTTATGTGCCGCACCTACCCGCTTAAGGGTGTGAAAGCGGAAATCCGCGCCAATTTTTGCCGCGGCGCGGATATACTCCAGCCCTAACGTGTTGTTTGGACCCGCAAGCAGTGCGGCAAGGCTTTCTGCTTTACACGTCTCAGCCGCCTTTTGTCGCGCGGCGGCGTAGGGAATGCCGGTGGCGAGAGCGTCTTTGAGCGCCTTTTCGTAGTCAGGGGTGTCGATGAGCGCGGCGAGTGCCTGTAGGTCGTCGGTGTCGCCGCATTCACTGCCAAAGGACAGCGTATCCACGCATTCGAGTGCGTGCAGAACGGACACGCCGCCGAGAGCAAACCGCTCGGCGGGAGCCATCGCAAAGGAAAGAGGATTTTCCAGCACGAGATCGGCGCCGCACGCCAGTGCCATCTGCGCGCGATCGAATTTTGTCAGCAGCGCAGGTTCGCCCCGCTGGGTAAATGATCCGCTGATGACAGCGGCGATGTGGGTCGCGCCGTTCTCGCGCACGCTGTCGATGTGCGCCTTGTGCCCGTTATGGAACGGATCGTACTCCGCAATAATACCCGCAAGTCGCAAAAGTTTCCCTCCCCGGCAAATAATGGTTGAAATTTTTACACAAATCAGTTATTATATAATACGACGTTTTACCAATAAAATCAATAAGGAGTCTTGAAAATGAAAATTTTGGTCATCAACGCAGGTAGCTCTTCGCTGAAATATCAGCTCATTGATATGGACGGCGAGAAGGTGCTCGCGAAGGGTATCTGCGAGCGTATCGGTCTGGATGACGGTATCTTCACGCACAAGGCGTACGGCAACGCGTGGAAGTCCACCCCCACGATGCGCAACCACACCGAGGCATTTATGCAGGTGAAGCTGGCGCTCACGCAGGGTGAGGGCAAGGTCATCGAGGATCTGTCCGAGGTCAACGCCATCGGTCACCGTGTGGTGCAGGGCGGCGCGAAGTACGATCGCTCGGTCGTCATCACCGATGAGGTCATCAAGGATATCGAGGCGTATAAGGCGCTCGCTCCTCTGCACAACCCGCCCGCACTGCAGGGCATCGAGGCGGCTACCGCCACCTTCGGCAGTGAGATCACGCAGGTTGCGGTGTTCGATACCTCGTTCCATCAGACGATGGAGCCCAAGGCGTATATGTTCGGTCTGCCGTATGAGTATTATGAGAAGTACGGCGTGCGCCGCTACGGCTTCCACGGCACGTCCCACCGCTATGTCAGCGCTCGCTGCGCAGAACTGCTCGGCGGAGCCGAGGGCAAGCGCATCATCACCTGCCATATCGGCAGCGGCTCGTCCTTCGCCGCCATCAAGGACGGCAAGGTGGTCGACACCACGATGGGTATGACTCCTCTGGACGGCTTTATGATGGGAACCCGTTCGGGCGGCTTCGATCCCTCGGTTGTCACCTTCCTGATGGAGAAGGAGGGCCTGACCCCGAAGCAGATGGACGATATTATGAACAAGAAGTCGGGTATGCTCGGCATCTCCGGTAAGTACAACGACGACCGCGACATCGACGCGGCGATCGCCCGCGGCGAGGAGCGTTCCAAACTCGCGTGGGATATGCGTTCCTATCAGATCATCAAGTACATCGGCTCGTATGTTGCCGCGCTCGGCGGTCTGGACGGACTGGTGTTCACCGCGGGCGTCGGCGAGAACCAGCCGAAGCTGCGCGCTGAGGTCATCGAGGCGCTCGGCTACCTCGGGATGAAGCTCGATGCTGATGCTAACAACGTGCGCGGTCAGGAGCAGCTCATCACCGCCGCGGATTCTGCCATCCCCGCCTGGGTCATCCCGACGGACGAAGAGATGGTCATCGCCCGCGACACCGCCGCTCTGGCGTAAATTTCACCATCAACAACAAAGCGAGAGGCTATCAGCCTCTCGCTTTTTCCTTTACAATATATATCCCACAACACACACAAACTGCAATATGCTCCCCGCCACCACGAACAGGTGGAAGATGGAGTGCATATAGCGGTGCTTTTTGCCAAGCCCGTACAGCACCGCGCCGACGGTGTAGGCGATGCCGCCCGCGAGCAACCACAGAAGACCTGCCGTCGGAATGGTCTCGATGGCGACCTTCGCCGCAAGAACGATGCACCATCCCATCCCGATATAGCAGATCATCGAGAGGATGTTGTATTTCTTGAGATCGATGGCGGTGAACACCGTCGCCATCGCCGCAAGTCCCCACACGATGCCGAACAGCACCCACGCGCACACGGGGTTTTCGGGGCGGATGCAGCACAGCAGGATGGGGGTGTAGGTACCGCCGATGAGGAAATAGATGGTGCAGTGGTCGAGTACCTGCATTACCTTCTTCGCCATCGGGGCGTGAAGACCGTGGTAGACGCTGGACATCGTGTACAGCGTGATCATCGACCCGCCGTAGATGGAGGCGGAGACGATGCCCCACACATCGCGGTGCAGGATCGCCACCGCTAAGCAGGCGAGCAGGGCGATCACGCCGAAACCGCCGCCGACGATGTGGGAGACCATATTGAAGATCTCCTCGCCGCGGGTGTAATCGGGCAACTGCCGATCGGATAATCTGGTGCGTGTCACGGCTTACTTCCTTTCTTCTCCGACGAAGAACAGCGCGATGGTACCGGGGCCCGAGTGCGAGCCGATGACGGGCCCGACGAAGGTGATGACCTCGGTCTCGACACCGTGCTTATCCTTGATCAGCGCCGCGAGCTGCTTTGCCTCATCCTCGCAGTCGCCGTGGGAGATGAACACCGTGCCGTTCTTGTGATCGGTCGCAAGCTCGGTGTATTTGTCCGCCAGGGCTTGGATCGCCGCCTTGCGGCCGCGAACCTTGAAGCGGCTGATGAGGTGCCCGTCGTTGTCCATAAACAGAATGGGCTTGATACCGAGCAGTCCGCCGACGAATGCCACCGTCGGGCTGATGCGCCCGCCGCGCTTGAGATAAACAAGATCATCCACCGTGAACCAGATGCACAGTCGCCATTTCATCTCCTCGGCGAAGGCGGCGGCCTCCTCGATGGTCGCTCCCTTTTCTTTCTCCTTCATTGTTAGATAGACGAGCAGTCCGTGACCCGCGGAGGCGGCAAGGCTGTCGACGGCGATGAGCTTGCGCTCGGGATACTGCTCCTGCAGCTCCTCGGCGGCAATGCGCCCCGAATTGTAGGTGGTGCTCAGGCCCGAGGAGAAGCCTATGTACAGCACGTCATTGCCCGCCTTGAGCTCCTGCTCGAACGCGTCCTTAAACTCCTCGACGTTGACCGCGGAGGTCTTGGCGGAATCACCGTCGCGCATTCTCTGATAGAAGGTCGGCGCGTTCATATCGCGGTTGGTGTAGCTCTTCTCCTCGCCGTTGAAGAGAAAGCGCAGTTCACAGTGCTTGATGCCCCACTGCGCGAGCAGCTCGGGAGAAATGTCGCAGCCGGAATCGGTGTAAATAACGTAGTTGCTCATAAAACAGTCTCCTTGTCGAAAGTGATACAGGTTCATATAAAACAAAACGTCGCTCGGGAATGGCTTACCCGACCGAACTGACGTAACCAGTATACACGCTTGGCGGGGCAATAGCAACCTACCGCTGAACACCGCAACTAAACCGCGAGTTTTTGTGCGGTAGAGTTGAAAATGGCGAACTCTACTGTGGGTAGAGTGGCAAAATCGAGCAGAAACCGGCGGCTTGTCCGCCGGCTTCTGCCCGATCCGTCGCGGCTCAGCGATCCCGCTCTCGGGGAGAGGAGAACAGCAGAGAAATGCACCAGATACCTGCGAGACCGACGAGGGTAAAGATGATTCTCGCCCACAGCGAGCCGGAGCCGCCGCAGATCCAGCCGACGATGTCGAACTGGAACAGACCGATGCTGCCCCAGTTGAGTGCGCCGATGATGGTGAGCGCGAGTGCGATCTTGCTTATCATAGAAAAACTCCTTTCAGTTGGTTGGTGATTGGGCATTGCGGATATTGGAAGTATGCGTAAATTTACGAAATTTATGCAACATAAGTCTTTCTTTTTTTGATGGACTGTGGTACAATGAGAAAAATTTAATGCGCGGAGGGTAAAATTATGCGTGCAGTAATCACGGTTGTCGGTAAGGACGCGGTTGGTATTCTCGCGAAGGTGTCGACCAAATGCAGCGAGCATCAGATCAATGTAATGGAGGTCACCCAGTCTATCGTGCAGGATATGTTCGCGATGATTATGATGGTGGACATTAGTAAGAGCACCATTCCGTTTACGCAGCTCGTGGATGAGCTGATGGAGATGGGGCAGAAGAACAATCTCGTCATCCACTGTATGCACGAGGATATTTTTAACGCCATGCATACGATTTAAGAGGTAGTCGGTATGATCAATGTAAAGGATATTCTGGAAACCATCACGATGATCCAGGATGAAAATCTGGATGTGCGCACCATCACGATGGGCATTTCGCTGCTCGATTGCTGCGACAGCGACGTCGATCGGATGTGCGCGAAGGTGTATGATAAGATCACCCGTTCGGCGAAGGATCTCGTTCGTACGGGTGAGTCGCTCGAAAAGGAGCTCGGCATCCCGATCATCAATAAGCGTATCTCCATCACCCCCGCGGCGATGGTGCTTGCCGCCTGCGAGGATCGCGATGCAGTGAAGCTGGCGAAGACGCTGGAGCGTGCCGCGGTCACCTGCGGTGTCAACTTTCTCGGTGGTTTTTCCGCACTGGTGCACAAGGGCTTTTCCGCGGGTGACCGTGAGCTGATCGAGGCGATTCCGCAGGCGCTCGCCGAGACCGAGCACATCTGCGCGTCGGTCAACATCGGCTCGACCAAGGCGGGCATCAATATGGACGCCGTCGGGCTGATGGGACACGTGATCCGTCAGTCGGCTCAGCTGACCGCTGACCGCGGCTGCATCGGCCCCGCGAAGCTGGTGGTGCTGTGTAACGCCCCCGAGGACAATCCGTTTATGGCGGGCGCGTTCCACGGTGTCGGCGAGCCGGATCGCGTCATCCACGTCGGTGTTTCCGGCCCGGGTGTGGTGCGCGCCGCGCTCGCGAAGGCAGGCAAGGATAAGAATTTGAGCGAGATCGCGGACATTATCAAAAAGACCGCGTTCAAGATCACCCGCACAGGTCAGCTTGTCGCGCAGGAGGCGTCCGCGCGGCTCGGTGTGCCGTTCGGCATTGTCGACCTGTCGCTTGCGCCGACTCCTGCGGTGGGCGACTCGGTCGCGCACATTCTTGAGGAGATCGGGCTTGAGCAGTGCGGCACGCACGGCACGACCGCCGCGCTCGCGATGCTCAATGACGCGGTCAAGAAGGGCGGCGTGATGGCGTCCTCCCACGTCGGCGGCTTATCGGGTGCGTTTATTCCCGTGACCGAGGACGCGGGGATGATTGCCGCCGCCCGCAGCGGCTGCCTGACGATCGAGAAGCTCGAGGCGATGACCGCTGTCTGCTCGGTGGGTCTGGATATGATCAACATACCGGGCGACACGCCCGCCGAGACGATATCCGCGATCATCGCGGACGAGGCCGCCATCGGTATGGTCAACTCCAAGACCACCGCTGTGCGCGTCATTCCCGCCATTGGTAAGGGCGTGGGGGAGGAGCTCAATTTCGGTGGTTTGCTTGGTGAAGGCCCCGTGATGCCGCTCAACACGGCGTCCTCTGCAACCTTCATTCACCGTGGCGGCCGCATCCCCGCCCCGATGCAGAGTCTGAAAAATTAAAGGTAAACAAAATGCGCCTTCCGCACTTGTGCGGAAGGCTTTTTTTGTCGTCTGCACACACTATAAATAAGATCGAAGGGGCGATTAATAATCGCTCGTTTCGCGGGTTGTGCGATCTTCGCGGGGCGATGTGGGTAGCGCCCCCTACAACGGTATTTGGGTTGCATCGTAGGGGCGGATGCCCACATCCGCCCGTTTGGAATATACGCAACTCGTTTCGGGACGGGAGACCCGCCCCGTTGAGGTTTGCGCAGACTTCGGCGGACGGGCATTGCTCGCCTTTACGACCCCATTTGAGGTTTACACAAATTCTTTTAGGCGTTGCGCCGACGAAGCAACAATACGGCATATTTCACATTTTTTTAAAACTTTTGTAAGGTTTTGTTTTGAAATGTTCAAATCGTTTTGAAATGTCCAAGACATTTGCGAAAAATTATCGTTTAATATAATTAGTAATTTAATGGGGGGAGTGCCCCTATCGTTCACAATCACGGATGGGAGGTTACCGAATGAAGAAGCAGTATACACAGCCGGAGTTGGAATGTAAGCGGTTGCTGTCGATGGAGACGGTCGCCGCCGACACGATGTCCGGCGACGATAACGAGCTCGACATCAGCGACACCGGCTGGCTCTAAATCTGATGAGTATCTCTATTCTGAAAGGAGAAACAATATGAAAACCAAAAAACTTTTGGCGATTATTTTGAGTCTTGCGCTGCTCATCGGGTTGATGCCTGTGGCAGGCCTGCTGACGACCGCCGTTGCAGCGGAGACCGACCCGACGGTGTATGAGATCACTTTTAACGCGAGTGCGGCCGAGGCGGAAAAAATCGGTTTAGGTAATTACTCTAAGGTATCGAGTGCATCTGAGTGGATTGCAACGTTTGAATACTACCTTGACGGTAGTACGGCGATTGAAAGCAGCGTTACTTGGGGCGGTACAGTTTCGAACGCAACCAAAAACATTACGTTGCAGCCCGGCAGACATACGGCATCGATCTCAGCCACCTGCACGAATGGAATGACTCCGTATCTGACGGTACCTCTTGGCACGGCGGGGAAGTTGTATGTTTGGGACGTATTAATGACGGTAAATGGTGCAAAGAAATCCCACTATGCCCATCCACCTATCGTTTGTGGTTGCGGGAATGATAGAGCCTTCCATTCTACCGTGACGGTCATTGAAGGCGGTACACTTTCCACCTATCCTTTTGTTCCGAACGCGGACGGCAGCGTAAAGGTGAAGACGGTCTATGTTGATCAGAACGGCACGGGCAGCGACGATGATACTACCAATGACGGTTCGAAGGACGCGCCGTATGCCAGCCTTTACAAGGCGATGACGGCGATCGAAAACTCGCTGTATTTTGAGGGCGAGATCATCATCGTCGGTGATTACACAAACGCCAACCGCTATGAGCTTTATACAAAAAAGTCGGAATCCGCCGACGACGATTACCCCAATTACGACTATTACGTCTCGCCGACCGGTAGTGTAACAGAGTCGCCGGATTATACCAAGCCGGTGACGATTCGCGGCGAGTTTGGTAAGGATATCAACCATCTGTATACGACACAGAATTCCATGTGGCTGTTCGGGCCGATGACCTTGGACGATCTGACGATTCAGCAGACAGAGTCTGCGGCGGGATCCTACACCTTCCAAGGTCGACACAACGAGGTGACATTCGGAAGCAATTTGGTGCTGAAGGGTACAGCGAAACTGAATGCGGGACGCAGCGCGCCCGTATACCATGTACTGCCCACCAAACAGTCTGTGGTTGTATTGGATACCGCTTCCACTTTCGATACGATTGAATTGGGTAACATCAATTCCACCACAAGCACGAACAGCACCAGAAAATCTTCTAAAACGATTCTCGGCGTAACCTATGTGCAGAATGCCGGTACGGTATATAATATTCGTGTTGGCTCACATGGCAGCAGCGATAAAAATAACGGTGGCGGAGATATTTATACCGGTGATGTTAATGTGATCATCAACGGTGGTACGGTTGGTAAGTCGTCTGACACCTCAACGGGCTTTTTGTTGGACACCGGGATGTACTCTGCTGACCATAAAACAGATTTCGGTAGCAACGCGGTGCAGATCGTTTTCAACAACGGCACCGGATTGCCGAGCGAAAGCCACGAAATGCCGCTGGCGAGTGAGATTGACGCATTAAATGGTGATCTGTACGTCCTCAAGTGCGACGCGAACGGCAGTCAGCTTGAGGTCACCGACGTGGCGGG
>JAZSHK010000080.1:0-8002 GCA_045533185.1 Acutalibacteraceae bacterium
GGAGAGCGACCGCTCTCCCCTGCGGCTTTTTGGGTTGTACGAGCCACATTAGCCTCTCCCCTTGGGAGAGGTGGCGCGGCGCAGCCGCGACGGAGAGGGCTTTGTCGGGCGAAACATCTTTAACTTGCGCAAGCATTCGCCCTCTCACCCGCTTACGCGGGAGCTCTCCCAAAGGAAGAGCCTTTTCTTCGGAAACGGGACGACGTCCACGTCGTCCCGCAATAATTTGTACAATCTCCGGTGGTCGGGCATTGCCCGCCCGCCCGCGAAAACAGACTTTTAAGCCATTTGAACAGGCAATCAAGCTCCTGCGCTATGTCAAAAACATGCTAATTTTTGGTCAAAATTATCCCTTGGAAAAGCAAAATTTTTATTGTATACTAAAAACAGAATACTACCATGAAGGAGAAGCATCTATGCGCAAACAAAACCGTTTTCTCTCCCTCGGCCTTGTGGCCGCCGTCATTCTTAGTATGATCGGCATCGGTATTCCTATGCTCGCGTCCGCCGAAACCAACCCGATGACGTGGAAGCCGATGGACAAGGGCTACGTCATCATCGAGATGGACGACGCCTCGGAGGAGCTCGAGACCTTCTACAAGATCATCGTCGAGGAGTACGGCTTCCCGATGTGCTCGTCCTGCTGGTCGGTCGACCTCGACACCAACACCGAGAAGGTCGCGCGCCTGCGCTGGCTGGAGGATCACGGCGGCGAGATCACCTCCCACACCCACGACAAGCTTATCGTGAACGGCAGCACCCCGGACGCAACCATTGAAGCGGATTTTAAGGCCTCTTACGAAGCGTTCAAGGCGCACGGCTTTAACGTCAACGGCATTATGGTGCAGGGTACAGGCGGCTCAGAGCTCGACTATTATTCCCCGGAGGTGCGCGCCAGAGTCGAGCCAATCACCAGCAAATATTTCGCCTATTCCGATCGCTACGGCGTATCCACCCAATACGATAACAAGCGCAACTGGCTCGCCGCGGGTTGGTCTCAGACTAAACCCCTCATCGACAGCGCGATCAGCAACAAATTCTTCACCATCCTCGCCACCCACGGCTACGATGAAGTGCCCGGTATGGCGACCTATACCCACGAGTATCTGATCCAGCTGCTCGATTACCTCAAAGAGAAAGAGGACGCTGGCGAGCTCGAGGTAATCACCTACCGCGACCTGTTCAAGCGCTTTGCCGAATGGGGGACCCCCGTTGACCTCGGCGATACCAAGTACACCGTTGACTTCTACTCCAGGGACGGAAAAACGCTGCTGAAATCGCAGGTCGTGGACGAGGGCTCAGCGGCGACCGCACCGACTCCCCCTGCTCTCCCCGGCATCACGTACACCGGATGGGATACGGATTTCTCGAACGTCACCGATAACCTGAAGGTAACGGCGACCGCACAATACGCCGACGGAACACCCCTCGGCAAGGACGACGTTATCAACGTGACTGCCTACGTCGATCCGACTAACGGCAACGACACGACCGCCAAGATCGGAGACAGTTCCCTGCCTTACGCCACGATGAGCGCGGCTATCTCCGCGCTGGATGCGCTGACGAGCGCCGAGATTTCGGCGCGCATTGTGCAGCTTAGCGCCGGAACCTACACCGGGGACATTGCCGCCCACACTCATGAGATTACTGTTCGCGGTGCGGGTACAACGACGTTGCTCGCGCCTACAGGCTCGTATATTAAAGTTTTTGGGCCGACCGTATTTGAAAATTTGAAGTTTACCTATTCCGGCGAAATGGGGCTTTATTCTCAAACAAACGACATTACCCTTGGCGAGGGAGTAACCACCCCCTACACGAACCTCCTGATCGGTGTCTCAGGGGGCGGAAACACCGCCTCAACAGGCGCGGAAGACATCACCGTCAAGAGCGGCAAGCTGTTCAGGGTCACCTTCGGCTCGCAGGGCAGCACCTTTTCCAACAAATCAGACGGTATCAATTTCGTGCAAACCGGCGGCACAACAATCGCCTTGCGGCTTGGAGCAAACAAGATCACCTATAACGGCGACGTGAACATTACGTTGGCCAACGGGCTATCTTGGCATAACGATTCCGGCCTGTTTTTCTATCCGGATAACGTCGCGTTTGCGGATGGCAAGGCGCTACAGGTCATCTATAACAACAATTCAAAAAACGCCAACGCCACAAAATCAGGAGACAATTATCCGACGGCGGAAAAAGTGGGAGCGTCAAACGGCCTTTTCTACGAACTGGTCGTTGACGCGAACGACGTCGGCTCCACACTGAGCACGACCGAAACGGCCGGCACCTACAAGCTCAACGACGCAGGACCCTATACGGCGGGCGCGTATGGCGCGAACGGCACCGAAAAGGCCCGATCCGAAAACGGTTACCTGACCGTGCCCACTGTGGGCGCGTATACCGTCAGGTGGGTATTGGCGGGCGACATGGTCGCCTATGTTGATGCCGCGAACGGCAACGACACGACCGCCAAGATCGGTTTTGAAACCGCACCTTACGCCACGATGAGCGCGGCTATCTCCGCGCTGGATGCGCTGACGAGCGCCGAGATTTCGGCGCGCATTGTGCAGCTTAGCGCCGGAACCTACACCGGAGACATTGCCGCCCACACTCATGAGATTACTGTTCGCGGTGTGGGTGCAACGACATTGCTCGCGCCCACGGTTTCAAAAAACTATATTCAAGTTAATGGACCGACCGTATTTGAAAATTTGAAGTTTAACCATTCCGCCGAACTGGGACTTTATTCTCGCACGAACGACATTACGCTTGGCGAGGGGGTATCCTCCACCACCACGAACCTCCTGATCGGTATCCCGTGGACCGGAAATACCGCCTCAACAGGCGTGGAGGACATCACCGTCAAGAGCGGCAGTCTGTTTAAGGTCACCTTCGGCTCGCAGGGCAGCACCTTTTCCAACAAATCAGACGGTATCAATTTCGTGCAAACCGGCGGCTCGGCAATCGCCTTGCGGCTTGGAGCAAACAAGATCACCTATAACGGCGACGTGAACATTACGTTGGCTAACGGGCTATCTTATCATACCACTTCTTCCGGCCTGTTTTTCTATCCGGATAACGTTGCGTTTGCGGATGGCAAGGCGCTACAGGTCATCTATAACAACAATTCCAAAAACGCCAACGCCACAAAATCAGGAGACAATTATCCGACGGCGGAAAAAGTGGGAGCGTCAAACGGCCTTTTCTACGAACTGGTCGTCGATGCGAACGACGTCGGCTCCACACTGAGCACGACCGAAACGGCCGGCACCTACAAGCTCAACGACGCAGGATCCTATACGGCAGTCGCGTATGACGCGAACGGCACCGAAAAGGCCCGATCCGAAAACGGACACCTGTCTGTGCCAGCCGCAGGCGTCTATACCGTCAGGTGGGAGGAAACGCCCACCTGCTCGGCGACGATGACTGCCCACGCCGCGCAGATCCGTGGGGACGGCGGTCTGCGCTTCATCAGCACGATCGACGGCATCAACGCCACCCGCAACGCCGACGGCACGGCGAACTATTCCGCCGCGACCATCGCCGTCAACGGCGTCACCTACAAAGTCACCACCGTGGGCACGGTGTTTGCCCGCAAGACGAAGCTCGGCAGCGCCGAGCTGGTGCTCGGCCTCAGCGGTGTGTCCTACGACATTCCGGCGGTAAAGCTGCAGAATCCCGCCAATGCCCCCACGGGAATCACCATGAAGGACGGCACGATCCTGTTTACCGGCGTGATCGTCAACATTCCGCAGACGTCCTATTCCGAGACGCTGGTCGCCCGCGCCTACGTGGCGTACGATGACGGCGGCGTGATCAAATACGTGTATGCCGACCCGATCGAACGCTCGTATCAGGGAATTCTTGAATCTCTGGAGTAACGTCCGATTTGCTATTGAAAAAACCGGTATTTCTTCTATGATGAAGTAGACTAAACAACGCAGGAGGGACTTTTTATGCGTCATTTGAAACAGTTTCTTTGCCTCATGCTCGTGAGCGTGGTTACTTTTGCTATGATGGGAGTGTGTGCACCTATGTCCGCATCTGCCGAAACCGTCCCGATGACCTGGAAGCCGATGGACAAGGGCTACGTCATCATCGAGATGGACGACGCCTCGGAGGAGCTCGAGACCTTCTATAAGCTCATCGTCGAGCAATACGGCTTCCCGATGTGCTGCTCGACTTGGTCGATCGACCTCGGCACCAACGTCGAGAAAACCGCCCGCCTGCGCTGGTTGGAGGACCACGGCGGTGAGATCACCTCCCACACCCACAACAACCTCGGCGTGTACGGTAACACCCCGCTCGAAACCATCGAAGCGGACTTTAAGGCCTCCGCCGAAGCGTTCAAGGCGCACGGCTTTAATGTCAACGGCATTATGGTACAGGGCAAGGGCGGCTCAGAGCTCGACCACTATTCCGATGCGGCACGCGCCAGAGTTGAGCCGATCACCAGCAAGTATTTTTACTACAGCGATCGCTACGGTATGTCGACCCAGTACAATAACCCGCGCAAGTGGCTTGCCGCGGGTTGGTCTCAGACCAAACCCCTCATCGACAGCGCGATCAGCAACAAATCCTTCACCATCCTCGCCACCCACGGTTACGATGAAGTGCCCGGTATGGCGACCTATAAACACGAGTATCTGATCCAGCTGCTCGACTACATCAAACAGAAAGAGCAAGAAGGCGTCCTCGAGGTCATCACCTACCGCGACCTGTTCAAGCGCTTCGCCAACTGGTCGCAGCCCGTCGACCTCGGCGATACCAAGTACACCGTTGACTTCTACGCCGAGGACGGCAAGACCCTCATCGGCTCGAGCGTTGTTATCGAGGGCAAAGCGGCCACCGCGCCGACATTTGATCTCGCGAGCGGCTATGTATTCAAGGGCTGGAGCGAGAATGTCAGTAAGGTGACCGGCAATATGAAGGTCAAGGCGGTGACGCAGTACACCGGCAGCGGCAGCGGCGGCTCGTCCGGCATCATCGCGCACACCCACAAGTGGAGCGAATACAAATCCGACAAGACGGGACACTGGCGCGTCTGCACCAACAAGGCGTGCGGCGAACAGGAGAAGGCGTCCGCCCACAAGCCCGGCGCAGCAGCGACCGAGAAGGCCGCCCAGACCTGCACCGTCTGCGGCTATGAACTCGCACCGAAGCTCGTGCACGAGCACCGCTTCGACAACAAGTGGATCACCGACGCCAACGGACATTGGCACACCTGCAAGACCTGCGGGGGCAAATCCACCGTCGAAAAGCATACGGCGGGACCCGCCGCCACGCAGTCGAAGGATCAGACCTGCACCGTCTGCGGCTACATCATCACCCCCGCGCTTGGGCACGTGCATCGGCTGACCAAAATCGAGGCGAAGCCCGCCACCGCCGAGCAGGACGGCAACATCGAATACTACTCCTGCTCCTGCGGCAAGTGGTTCGCCGACGCCGACGGCAAGACCGAGATCAAGAGCCGAGACGACCTCATCGTCAAGGCAGGAGACACCCCCGATACCCCCGACGCATCCGAGCCGCAGGCGCCCGATGCATCCGCACCCGACACCTCCGTTCCCGCGGACACCTCGGCCGCGGATGCCGCGGATGACAAGCCGATCGGAGCGCTGCCCTTCATTATCCTCGGCGCGTGCGCCGCGGTTGCGGCTGCCGCCGTCGCGGGCGTGCTCATCTGGAGCAAGAAGAAAAACCCGCCTAAAAAATAATCGTGAGATCCCCGCCGACCCCCTCGGCGGGGATCGTTATTTGTGTGAACCTTTGACGGGGCGGGAAACCCGCCCTCTACGAGCACCATTCCAAATCGCACCATAGGGGCGACCATCGTCGCCCGTTGCGGTTTGTACAAACTCCGTAGCATCATACTCTTGTCAAATATTTCTTGTTTTTGTCGCATACATACGAAAAATTCCGTCGATTTTGCGGGTTGCATACATCGCGTTAAAGTGCTAAAATAAGAAAAAATTACGAAAAGAGATGGAGAACTATGGCAACATTCCGCGCGTTCCTGCAACGCAAAAACATTGTGATCTCTCTGCGTCGCTACGGCATCGACGCACTCGGCGCGATGGCGCAGGGTCTTTTCTGCTCCCTGCTCATCGGTACCATCCTCAACACCATCGGCTCGCTGACCGACATCGCGATCTTCACGCAGGTCGGCGGCTACGCCTCCCAGATGGCGGGCCCCGCAATGGCGATCGCCATCGGCTACGCTCTGCAGTGCCCGCCGCTGGTGCTCTTTAGCCTCACGGCGGTCGGCTGGGCGTCCAACGCCCTGGGCGGCGCGGGCGGCCCGCTCGCGGTGCTGATCATCGCCATCATCGCCGCCGAGCTCGGTAAGGTCGTGTCTAAAGAAACCAAGATCGACATCCTCGTCACGCCGCTCGTCACCATCTTCGCGGGCGTGGGGCTCGCCGCCCTCATCGCCGCCCCCATCGGCGCTGCCGCCAGCTGGTTCGGCAACCTGATTATGTGGGCGACCGATCTGCAGCCCTTCCTGATGGGCATCCTCGTGTCGGTGACGGTCGGCATCGCGCTGACCCTGCCGATCAGCTCCGCCGCCATCTGCGCGGCGCTCGGGCTGACGGGGCTTGCGGGCGGCGCCGCGGTTGCGGGCTGCTGTGCGCAGATGGTCGGCTTTGCGGTGCTCAGCTTCCGCGAGAATAAGTGGGGCGGTCTTGTCGCGCAGGGCCTCGGCACCTCGATGCTGCAGATGCGCAACATCGTGCGCAACCCCCGCGTCGGGGTCCCCGCCACCCTCGCGTGCGCCATCACGGGCCCGACCGCGACCTGTGTGTTCGGTCTGCAGATGAACGGCGCGGCGGTCAACGCGGGTATGGGAACCTGCGGACTGTGCGGCCCGATCGGCGTTATCACGGGGTGGTTCACCCCCGCCGACAAAGCGCTCGCCATCACCCCCGACGCGATGGACTGGATCGGTCTTGTGCTTGTCTGCATCGTGCTGCCCGCCGTCCTGACGTGGCTTGTCGGCCTTGCGTGCCGCCGCCTCGGCTGGATCAAAGAGGGCGACCTCAAGCTGGATCTGTAACAAAAACGGTGTTCCGTCAATCGACGGAACACCGTTTTTGTTGATGCTGCCCGCTCAAAGCCAGACACACCTGCGACGGCAGGTAGAAAAGCCACGACAGGTTAAAGCCCATAAACAGCACGCTGTAAAGCCACGAGCCCTCGGTAATCGGCAGGTACGCGTCGGCGGCGACCTGCAAGCCGATCACCGTGTCACACAGGATAAACAGCACAAACCCGATAAACAGCAGCGGCGAGGCCTTTATCCGCCGCGCGGAAACGAGGATGTTCGCGATGAGGCTCGCGTAATACGCCATCGACACGAGCGCCAGCGCGTCCGCCCGCTCGCCCAGAACGACAAGAGCGACAAGCTCCGCCGCCGCAACAAGCGCGATGCGAACGATGAGCAGCGAGCGCCCGCTCACGGCGCGGTGCAGCTTCACCGCATACAGCGTCTGCGCAGCAAGGAAGAACACCATCCCCCACAGCCGCTCGATGGGCTCACGCACCACCAGACAGAAGTCTGCACAGACGGTACACGCCAGCGCGGCAACGAGCAACGGGGCGCGCTTGCCCGCGCGGATAAGCGCGTAGATGAAGCACAGCACGATCGCGGCAAACTCACACGCGACCAGCACCGTCCCGCCCGCGGTGAGGATGAAACAGTACAAAATCAGCTCGATGAGCAAAAAGCTGAGTGTGATCGGGGCAGGTTTGCGAAGACTTGCTCTCACAGCGCACACTCCTTTCGGTGATATAACGACAGTATACCACACGCCAAGTCAAACCGCAAGCCGATCGAGAGCATCAATCGACCATTAGCACCACGCAAAGAGGGCACCCCTACGGGGTGCCCTCTTTGCGTGGTGCCGGTGGCCGGGCTCGGACCGGCACGGTGGCGCCACCGGGGGGTTTTGGGTCCACTACGTCTGCCCATTCCATCCCACCCGCGTATGGGACTTAATCA
>JAZSHK010000052.1:0-2222 GCA_045533185.1 Acutalibacteraceae bacterium
GAAAATGAGCCGCCCCTCGGTGTGCAACGCCGCCGAGGTGTGTCTGGTGCACAAGGACATTGCGGCGGATTTTCTGCCGATGCTGAAAGCCCGTCTGTGCGATTCCGCGCGCGAACACCCTGCCGAATTGCGACTGGATGCGGCGGCGGCCGAGATCATCGACGGCACCCCCGCGAATGAGGCGGATTTTGACACCGAATTTCTCGATTATATCCTCGCGGTACGTGTGGTCGCGGACATCGAAGAGGCGATTTCCCATATCGCGGCGCATTCGACGATGCACAGCGAGGCGATCGTCACTGCGGACGAGGCGACGGCGGCGCGGTTTACCGCGGCGGTGGATTCGGCGGCGGTATACGTCAACGTGTCCACCCGCTTTACCGATGGTGGGGAGTTCGGGCTCGGCTGTGAAATGGGCATCTCGACCCAGAAGATGCACGCGCGCGGCCCGATGGGACTCGAGGAGCTGACGACCTACAAATACGTGATCACCGGCGACGGGCAGACGCGATAAAAGGGAGTGTGAACGTTATGAAAATTGGATTTATCGGCGCAGGCAATATGGGCGGCGCACTGGCGACGGCGGTGGCGAAGGCCATCGGCGGCGCGCAGGTGTACCTCGCCGACCCGTGCGCGGAGAAGGTCGCCGCACTGGCGGCTGAGCTCGGCGCGAAGGCGAGCGACAACGCGACCGTCACCCGCGAGTGTGACGTGCTCTTTCTCGGTGTCAAGCCGCAGATGATGGCGAATGTGCTCGCCGCCCTGCCGCTCGCTGAGCGTGAGACCTCGCCCCTGCTCGTCAGTATGGCGGCGGGGCTGTCCACCGCGGCGATCCGCGATATGGCGGGGGTGGACGCCCCCATCATCCGTATTATGCCGAACACCCCCGTGGCGGTGGGCAAGGGAATGATCCTCTACTCCGCGTCGGCAAACGTCACCGCCGAGCAGACCGCGGCGTTCCTTAAGATGCTGGCTGCCGCAGGTCGGCTGTGCGCGATCGACGAGGCGCGCATCGATGCCGCGAGCGCGGTGTCGGGCTGCGGTCCTGCGTTTGTGTATCTGTTCATTGAGGCGCTCGCCGATGGCGGCGTGGAATGTGGGCTCCCCCGCGCGCAAGCGCTGGAGCTCGCCGCGCAGACGGCGCTCGGCGCTGCCGAGATGGTGCTGGCGACGGGTCGCCACCCCGGCGACCTCAAGGACGCGGTGTGCAGCCCCGGCGGCACCACCATCGCGGGCGTGCACGCTCTCGAGGACGGCGCATTCCGCGCCACCGCGATGGGCGCGGTCACCGCAGCCTACGAGCGGACACTGGAACTGAAGAAATAACGTAAAATCCGACCCGCTCGCAGCTCGCGCGAGTGGGTCGGATTTTTGTTACGGATTGCAATTTCCGCAAGGCCTATATCCACGGGCAATGGCTTGTTCTCTTGTGCCGGTAAATTCCAGACGGTTTTCGTCCTTTATGCTTTTGGCGCTATAACAGTCCGAACGATGAAAGCGACGACTGCGTTTGCTTGTGTTGAGAATATAGGTTACTTGCGGCTTAGTTGTGACGGTTGCGGTTGTCGTTGTTGTTGCTTGTGTCGTAACGGTAACGGCGCTATTGCTGTCCTCGGCGTGACAGGAAGATAAAAGAACGACGATGTATAGAAGCACACTCGTTAAGAGTACACGGCGTCGATTGATTGAATTCATTATAATCATCGTACTTTTTGGTTGCACTTATATAGGTGCAATATCAGAATAAAGCAATCATATAATAATGTCAAGAATTTTGTCCTTAAACAGGTGCAAAAGGAGACGTTATTATGAACGCCGAAATAGAAAAACGCATCGGTAAGAATATTAAACGTTTGCGTGAGCGAGAGGGATTAACGCAAGAAGAGCTTGCGGCAAAGTTACAGGTGAGCGGGTGTGATATTACGCGAAGTTCGGTCGCGAAGATTGAGGTCGGACAGCGACATCTGTATCCCGACGAGATTTTGCTTATTAAAGATATTTTGCGTGTCCGCTATGAAGAAATTTTCAATTTAGAATGAGAAACGCCCGCCGCGGGAATACCCGCTGCGGGCTGATTTTTACATACTAAAACGATGGTCGCCCCTACAACAGAATTTGCGGCCTGTTGTTTTTATCCTTCGCTTAACCGCCCGTCCGCCATCGTCAGGCGGCGGGGGCACGCCGCGCCGATCGCGGGGTCGTGGGTGATGATGATGACGGTG
>JAZSHK010000057.1:0-7074 GCA_045533185.1 Acutalibacteraceae bacterium
TATCCCGTGGCGAAGAAACTGCACGAGCAGGGCACCGAGGTGCACGCCATCGTCGGCTTCCGTAGCAGGGGCCTCGTGATCCTCGAGAAGGAATTTGCCGCGGCGAGCAGCCTGCTCAAGGTGATGACCGACGACGGCTCCTACGGCGAGCAGGGATTAGTCACGACTGCGCTGAAAACGCTCATCGACGGCGGCGAGCAGTACGACGAGGTCATCGCCATCGGCCCTCTACCGATGATGAAGTTCGTTTCCTTACTCACCAAGGAGTACGGCATCAAGACCGTTGTCAGTATGAACCCGATTATGATCGACGGCACGGGAATGTGCGGCGGTTGTCGCCTCACCGTCGGCGGGGAGACAAAGTTTGCCTGCGTGGACGGCCCCGAGTTTGACGGGCATCTCGTTGATTTCGATGAGGCGATGACCCGCGGCGGAATGTATCAGGCGTTCGAGCGGCACGCACACGAGGAGACCTGCCGTCTGTTCCAGAAGGAGGTGCAGTGATATGCCGAATATGTCGCTCAAAAAGAACCCGATGCCCAGTCAGGAGCCGTCGGTGCGTCGCCGCAACTTTGACGAGGTCGCGCTGGGTTATACCGCCGAGCAGGCGGTGGACGAGGCGATGCGTTGCCTTAACTGCAAGAATAAACCCTGCGTGGGCGCTTGTCCCGTGCAGATCGACATTCCTGTGTTCATTCAGTTGGTAGCGCAGGAGGATTTTGAGGGGGCGTATCAGGTGATCGCCCGCTCGAGCTCGCTGCCTGCGGTGTGCGGGCGCGTATGCCCGCAGGAGAGCCAGTGCGAGAGTCAGTGCGTGCGCGGCATCAAGGGCGAGCCTGTGGCGATCGGCCGCTTGGAACGATTCGTCGCGGACTGGCACAACGCAAACAGCACCCTCGCGGATGTAAAAAAGCCCGTGTCGAACGGGCATAAGGTCGCGGTCGTCGGCTCGGGCCCCTCGGGTCTGACCTGCGCGGGCGATCTGGTGAAGAAGGGCTATGACGTGACGCTGTATGAGGCGCTGCACCTTGCGGGCGGCGTGCTGGTGTACGGTATCCCCGAGTTCCGCCTGCCCAAAGCCATCGTACAGCAGGAGATCGATACGCTAAAGGCGCTCGGTGTCCACATCGAGACCAATATGGTTATCGGCAAGGTGCTGTCGGTCGACGAGCTGCTTGAGGAAGGCGGCTTCGAGGCGGTGTTTATCGGCTCGGGTGCGGGTCTGCCGCGGTTTATGAACATCCCCGGGGAGAATCTCAAGGGCGTGTATTCCGCCAATGAGTTCCTCACCCGCGTCAATTTGATGAAGGCCTATCGCCCCGACAGCGCGACACCGATCCAGAACGCCCGCCGCGTAGCGGTGGTCGGCGGCGGTAACGTCGCGATGGATGCTGCGCGCTGCGCGATGCGTCTCGGTGCCGATGAGGTGTCGATCGTGTACCGCCGCTCGGAGACGGAGCTTCCCGCCCGCGCCGAGGAGGTCGAGCACGCGAAGGAGGAGGGCATTGCCTTCCGCCTGCTCACCAATCCTGTGGAGATTTTGGGTGATGATGAGCGTTGTGTGAGCGGTATGCGCTGTGTCGAGATGGAGCTCGGTGAGCCCGACGCTTCGGGTCGTCGCCGTCCTGTCGTCAAGGAGGGCAGCGAGTTCGTGCTGGAGTGCGATTGCGTCATTATGGCGATCGGAACCTCGCCGAACCCGCTCATCAAGTCCACCACCGACGGCCTCGATACCGAGAAATGGGGCGGCATCATTGTGGATGAGAACGGCCTGACCTCGCGTGTCGGCGTGTACGCGGGCGGCGACGCGGTCACGGGTGCGGCGACCGTTATCCTCGCGATGGGCGCGGGCAAGACCGCCGCCGCCGCGATGGATGAGTATATTCAATCAAAATAAGATAAAAACAAGGCTTTTGTTGACGCAGAGGCCTTGTTTTTTGCTGTTTTGGCTTGAAAAATGCGCGTGTGCGCGTTATAATATAGAAGTATAAGTGTTTATGTGCATAATTCTTGCCGTTCCCGCCACAATAGGGTGGGGTGATGGTATGAATGCAAAAGAAGAAAAGAACCCGAGCACGGGTGACGATCAGCAGAACGAATCGACCCGTCTGCAGCAGCGTCTGCAGTTGGTGGAGGATACCTCGTCGGTCACGACGGATAACGGAAATCATCGCATCCACTGTATGACCATCGTCGGTCAGATCGAAGGGCATTATGTCCTGCCGAACGAGACAAAAGCGACGAAATATGAGCATATGATCCCGCAGTTGGTCGCCGTGGATGAGAGCCGCGAGATCGAGGGACTGCTCATCCTGCTTAACACCGTCGGCGGGGATGTCGAGGCGGGGCTGGCGCTCGCCGAGCTGATCGCGGGAATGAAGAAGCCGACGGTGTCATTGGTGCTCGGCGGCGGTCATTCGATCGGGGTGCCGCTCGCGGTGGCGGCGCGACGCTCCTTCATCGTGCCGTCGGCGACAATGACGATCCATCCTGTGCGCACGAACGGGCTGGTGCTCGGCGTGCCGCAGGCGTTCACCTATTTTCGGCGGATGCAGGAGCGCATCGTGGATTTTGTGTGCCGCCATTCCTCGATCTCTTCCGAGCGGTTTTACGAATTATGTATGACCACGGGCGAGATGGCGACGGATGTCGGTAGTGTGCTCGCGGGCGAGGAAGCAGTAAACGAGGGCCTCATCGACAGCATCGGGATGCTGAAGGACGCGGTCGCCGCGCTATATCAAATGATCGAAGAAGACTCCTCGGGTGCGTAAAGTGCCCGACCTTTACATAAGGTGACGCAAGTAATCCGAACCTGCCTCAAAGGGGCAGATTTCGGTGCTTTTCGCCCTTTTTTCTTTGATAGGCGCCAGCCTATCGGCAGAAAAGAAGAACAAAAACCCCTCGAAATCTGCTTCCTTTGAGGTCGAAGATTTTAAAAAGAGCGGGTTTTTGGCCAACCAAGGCAAAAACACAGCCAATGCTGGCGCATTGGCGAGTACTTTAACGACGGGTGAACGAAAATCCGCCTTTTTAAAACAAGTTCGGATTACTCGCGTCACCTTATCATAACGGAGGATTACATAATGGCGAAAAAGAGAAAGACGAGTGCCGCGAAGGCAAAACAGACGAAAGCACAGCTCAGCACCCGCAAGCAGATGCGGGCGGTGATCCTGTTGGCGGTCGCCGTGCTGACCTTCTGTCTGGCGATCATCAAGGGAGAGAATGTCTGGACGTGGCTGCACAATGTGATGCTGGGTCTGTTCAGCTTCTCTGCCTATCTGCTACCGGTGGCGTTCGGCGTTTACGCGGTGTTTATGGCGCTGGAGAAGGACAGCCGCAGCGTGAAGATCCGTATATGGGAGTGTGTGGCGTTCGTCGTGATGTTGATGAGCGTGGTATTCACCTTCACGACGAATACGGGTGACGAGGGCTTTTTCCCTGCGATCGCGACCGCGTTTAAGAATGGGGGCACACTGCACGGCGGCGGCGTGCTCGGCGTGCTGCTCGGCTATCCCGCCGAGGCGGCGTTCGGCGATACGGGTGCGAAGATCATCATCATTCTGCTGATGGCGGTGTTCTTTATGCTGGTGACGGGCACGACCATTATGCAGGTCGTGCGCGCGGTGCGCAAGCCCGTTGAAAAGACCAAAGAGGGTATCGACCACGTCGTTGCCGAGATCAGCCAGCGGCGCGAGAAACGCGGCGAGATCGACATCGAGCTCGGCGAGGGCTATGCGAAGACGAGCCGGAAAAAGCGCCGCGCCGAGGAAACGGCCGAAGAAACGACGGATATGGAGTATATCCCCGCGCTCGCCGAAACGCCGACGGATAAGCTCGAGGCGCTGAAAAAGGCGAACGAAAAGCTCAACAGTGAGGGAGAGCCCGAAGCGGAGGGCCCCTCGGTCGACGAGCTGACTGCCGAGACGCAGGCGGAGATCGGGGAGAACGAAGAAGAGGCACAGCAGGAGATCATCTATCGCTATCCGCCGCTGTCCCTGCTGGACGAATCGACGTCGAGCGTCGCGGGCAACTCCGAGAGAGAGCTGCGGCTTAACGGCGAGCTGCTCGTCAACACCCTCAAGGATTTCGGCATCAACACCCGCCTGAGCGACGTTACCCGCGGCCCTGCGGTGACAAGGTATGAGCTCGAGCCCAGTGCGGGTGTGAAGATCAGCCGCATCACAGGTCTCGCGGACGATATTGCGTTGCGTCTGGCGACGACGGGCGTGCGCATCGAGGCGCCCATCCCGAACAAGGCGGCGGTCGGTATCGAGGTACCGAACAAGGCGCGCAACACCGTCTGTCTGCGCTCGCTGTTGGATACGGCGGATTTTCGCACCGCGAAGGGTAAGCTGACGGTCGCACTCGGTCAGGATATCGAAGGCAACGCGGTAATGACCGACCTTGCGAAGATGCCGCACCTGCTTATCGCGGGTACGACCGGCTCGGGTAAGTCGGTGTGTACCAACTCGATGATCCAGTCGGTGCTGTTCCGCGCCCGTCCCGACGAGGTGAAGATGATCCTCATCGACCCGAAGAAGGTCGAGTTCGGCGTGTATAACGGCATTCCGCACCTGCTTATTCCCGTCGTGACCGATCCGCGCAAGGCGGCGGGCGCGCTCGGCTGGGCGGTCAACGAGATGCTCAAACGCTATCAGATGTTTGCTGAGGCGAATGTGCGCGATATTGCGGGCTATAACGAGATGGCGCGCACCAGCGAGACCGTCAAGCCTCTGCCGCTCATCCTCATCGTGATCGACGAGCTGGCCGACCTGATGATGGCCGCTGCTAACGAGGTGGAGGACTCCATCTGCCGTCTAGCACAGATGGCGCGTGCCGCAGGTATGCATATGGTCATCGCAACCCAGCGTCCTTCGGTGGATGTCATCACGGGCCTTATCAAGGCGAACATACCCAGCCGTTTGGCACTGACGGTGGCGAGCGGCACCGACAGCCGCACCATCCTCGACGCCAACGGCGCGGAGAAACTGCTCGGCTACGGCGATATGCTGTTTATGCCCGTCGGCCAGTCGAAGCCCCGCCGCGTGCAGGGCTGCTTCGTGACGAATAAGGAGATCGAGCGGGTCATTGAATTCCTCAAGAACGCCGATAAGCCGCTGGAATACGATCAGGAGATCATCGACGAAATCGAAAAACAGGCGGCGGCCGCGGGACGCGCGAGCAGCCGCGGCGACGCGATGGACGATGGCGACGGGGACGATGTTGACGAGGCACTGCCGCAGGCGATCGAGATCGCCGTCGAGGCGGGACAGATCTCCACCTCGATGCTGCAGCGCAAGATGCGCTTCGGCTACGCTCGCGCGGGTCGCATCATCGATCAGATGGAGCAACGCGGCATCATCGGCCCGAGCGCGGGAAGTAAGCCGCGTGAGGTGCTCATCACCCGTCAGCAGTGGATCGAGATGAATATGAACGGGGAAGAATAAGATGGCTTTCTTCAGTAAGAAAACGAAAAAGAAGATCATTGCCGCCGTTTCGGCGGCGGTGCTGATCTTCTGCTTGGTGATCGAGCTCGGACAGCTCGTGCCGAGTCTCGGTATCCCCGGCTGGGATGAGCTGTTCGCCAACGCGGACCTGTCGAGCACACCCGTTACGCCCGAGGGCGAACTGCAGGTGTATTTCATCGACGTCGGCAACGCCGACAGCATTCTCATCCGCCAGGGTGAGGTCAACACCCTTATTGACGCGGGCGAACGCGGCGACGGCGACGACGTTCTGGCGTATCTGAATCACCAAGGTGTCAAGAAACTCGATCTGGTGATCGCTACCCATCCGCATGCCGATCACATCGGCGGAATGGCGGATGTGATCAACGGCATCCCCGTCGACAAATTCGTGATGTCCTTTATGCCGGAGGATGAGACACCGACCACCGCGACCTATCTTAATATGTTGGAAGCGTTAGACAATAAGAGTGTTCCCGTCGAAGAAGCAAAGCCGGGCACGGTATATACGCTCGGCACCGCACAGCTGACGGTGCTCGCCCCGCTCTCTGAGAGCGATGAGGCGAACAACATCTCGGTTGTCACCCGCCTGACCTTTGGGGAGCGCAGCTTCCTCTTTATGGGCGATGCCGAGACCGAGGTAGAGAAAGAACTGCTCGCCGTAGGCAGGCCGCTGTCGGCGGACGTGATCAAGCTCGGTCACCACGGCAGCAACACCTCATCCTCGCAGGCGTTTTTAACGAAGGTCGATCCCGATTACGCGATCGTTGCGTGCGGGAAGGGCAATTCCTACGGTCATCCGCACGACGAGGTGCTCGCCCGTTTGGACAAGATGGACGTTGCGATCTATCGTGCCGATGTACACGGGCATATCGCTATAGCGACCGACGGTAAGGATTTGACCATCAGCACACAGAAATAATAAAGGAGAGTGGCGGTATGCTGTACAGCATCGACCGTTTCGAAGGCGATATTGCCGTGCTCATCGACGAAGAGAAAGCGGCGCACACCGTGCCGCGCGCAGAGCTGCCCGCGGATGCCAAGGCGGGGGATATGCTTCGGCTGGAGAACGGGCAATATATTCCCGATGACGATGCGGCGCGCGCACGCCGCGAGCAGATTTTGCGTTTACAACAAAAACTGAGGAGAACACAATGATCACCTACGAAGAGTTAAAGCAGAACGAGGACATCCGCACCTACATCCGCAAGGCGGACGAGTCGCTGATTGCGCTCGGGTACACCGAGCACAGCTTTGCGCACGTGTGCAAGGTCGCGCAGACCGCCGCCTACATTATGCAGACGCTGGATTACGACGCGCACACGGTGGAGATCGTCAGGATCGCCGCGTATCTGCACGACATCGGCAATCTCGTCAACCGCATCGAGCATTCGCAGAGCGGCGCGGTGATGGCGTTCCGTCTGCTGGATCATATGGATATGACCGCTGAGGACATCGCGACCATCGTCACCGCCATCGGCAACCACGACGAGGGCACGGGCGGGCCGGTTAACGGCGTGGCTGCTGCCTTGATTCTGGCGGACAAGTCGGACGTCCGCCGCAGCCGTGTCCGCAATCAGGATCACAGCAGCTTTGATATCCATGACCG
>JAZSHK010000047.1:0-4435 GCA_045533185.1 Acutalibacteraceae bacterium
GTTTTTTAATTTTACGGCACTTTTCCGAAAATCGCTTTGCAAGCGAGGCGTTATATGCTATAATAACGTCGTCAATAAAGGGTAGGCGCTCCTACCCTACAGTACAAAAAGGGGGACATATTCAATGAAAAAGATTTTTGCATTAGCTTTGGCAGTGTTGATGCTGTTCGGTTTAGCCG
Source organism: Acutalibacteraceae bacterium (assembly GCA_045533185.1). Taxonomy (GTDB): domain Bacteria; phylum Bacillota; class Clostridia; order Oscillospirales; family Acutalibacteraceae; genus UBA5905. Next base: position 180 of record JAZSHK010000047.1, read on the forward strand.
CTTGCGGCGGCAACGGCGGCGAGGGTGATTCGTCCGCGCCGATTTCGTCCGAGGGCGGCGCAGGGGAGAGCAGCACGCCCGTGGGCGATCCCGCGAGCTCCGACGATCCCGCGGACTCGGATACTTCTGCGAACCCCGACTCGCCGGATTCCGCCTCGAGTGACAGCGCGGGCACTTCGACGACCACCGCGGGTCGCAGCCGCACCACTGCGACCACGAGCGGCAAGGGGACTGCCACCGCGGTGACCGCCGTGCCGATCTCGCTGTCCACGGCGAACGAGAAGCCGATCACCTACGACACCTCGATTTTGTACAACGAGATGCACTCCGAATCGGATCCGCAGGCCGAAGCGATGAAGAAGGCGGTGCTGAACGCGCAGAACACCGTCAAGCCCTCGACGAGCGGCACGACCTATTACGTGTCCTATAAGGGTGACGACAAGAATAACGGCAAGTCCGCCGCGACCGCGTGGCGCACCACTCAGCGCGTGCGCGAGGCAATCGGACAGTTTAAGACGGGTGACGTCGTGCTGTTTGAGCGCGGCGGTGTGTACCGCGGCACGATGCAGGTCGTGTCGGGGATGAGGGTCGGCGCTTACGGCAGCGGCGTAAAGCCGCAGCTCTACGCAGGCCCCTGCAACGTCGCGGACGCGAAATATTGGGAGAAGACCAAATATACAAACGTGTGGAAGCTGAGCGTCAAGGGAATGTCCGATGTCGGCAACATCGTCTTCGACCACGGCAAGGTGTGCGCGTCTACCACCAGAATGTTCAAGGAGAACCTGATCACCGACAAGGCCAAGAAGCCGCAGGACTTCTATTACTACCACAACCTCGAAAAGGGCTACATCTATCTGTACTATTCCAAGGGCAACCCCGGTGCGGCGTTTGACAGCATCGAGCTGTGCCCGAAGGATTCCATCATCACCCGCAAGGACAATTCCAACAGCGTAATCGCCGAGGACATTGTCATCGACAACCTCTGCCTCAAGTACAGCGGCTCCTTCGGCGTGGTGTTCTCGGCGGCGAAGAACATCACGGTCACCAACTGTGAGGTTGGCTACATCGGCGGCTCGATGATCGACTCAACAGGTCGTTACGGCAACGGCATTGAGTTTAACAGCCACATCAACGGCGCGCTTATCAAGAATAATTGGATCTACCAGTGCTACGACGCGGGTTACACCAACCAGGGTCGCGGAGCCAGGCACGAAAACATCACGGTTGATGCGAACCTCATCGAGTATTGTCCCTACAACATCGAGGTGTACTGCGATAAAGACAACCCCCGGGGCACGGGCTACGTGCGCAACACGGTGTATGAGAACAACATCCTGCGCTTCGCGGGTTACGGCTTCGGCACCCTCAATCGCTTCGGCTCGGACACAACGTCCATTGCACACATCAGCGGTGTTGCCGGCAGGATGGATGCGGCGGGCTTTGTCATCCGCAACAACGTTATGGATACCTCCTATCACAGTATGGTCAAGTTCGCTTACAGCGACGGGGTGAAGGGGCCGAAGTTCTCGGGCAACACCTACATCCAGTGGAACGATACGAACTCCTGCCTGGCGCAGATGCGCGATGCGGATAACCCCGAGCACGACACCAAGAATATGATCCGGCCCTCCACCAGCCAAGCGACGCTGGAAGCCTCGGTCAAGAAGCTCGAGAGCAGCTCGAAATACGTGAAATTTTACGCGAAATAAAAGGATGCGTGATTGCCGGCTCCCCTGATCGTTGATCGGGGGAGCCGTTTTTCAGCGCGAAAACCACGCGTCAGACGCGCAGCGCAGGCCGTCGAACAGCCTCATCTTATTGTCCAAAACGCCCAAAAAGTCAAAATTGTCCATAAAATGAACGAAAAAATCCATTGATTTTGGTCAAAAATGTGGTAGTATAAAAAGCAGAAGCAAGTAGCCCCGCACCGACCGCACAGCTTGTGACCGATCAGGCGACGCTTGAGGCCTCTGTTAAGAAGGTCGACAGCACGGCAAAAGAGATCGAGCTCTATTTCAAATAACGCTATTTCGATCAATTCGGGGGACACCAACGCAGCAAGGGGCCGAAGCAGGAATGCTTCGGCTTCCTTGCATTTTGTACAAACCGCATCCGCCCGTCAAAGTCTGTGCAAACCAATGCGGGCAAATACCTGCCTGCGAAAAACACGTGGTTTTTTGAGAAATTTATGGTAGTCTTAAATGACAACCAAGTGTATGTTAATAAGGGGGACGATTCTATGCGCAAACTAATCGCGATTGTATTGGCCGTGCTGATGCTGCTGAGCTTTACCGCTTGCGGCGGTAAAGGGGATGGCGGGGGCGGCTCGGCGCCGAGCTCATACGAGGGCGGCATTGGAGAGAGCAGTGCTCCCGCGGACGAGCCGTCTTCGTCGATGGCATCGGATGCTCCGCTTGAGGACCCGTCCGCGATACCGTCGGGCAGCAGCACGACGACGGGCGGACGTACCCGCGCCACCACCGCCACGTCTACGACGGCCACCCATCCCACGGTGACGGATTGGGAGAAGCCCGTCACCCATAACACGGCAATTGTGTATAACGAGAAGCACAGTAGCTACGACGCCGAGGCGGAGAAGCTGCGCCTTGCCATCGTTAACAGCGCGAGCGTTGTCACGCCTTCAATGGCGGCGCACAAGACCTATTATATCTCGCCGAAGGGCAATGACAACAACGACGGATTATCCCCTGCGACCGCGTGGCGCACGCTAATGAAGCTGCAGCTGACGGGACGGTTTTCCACCGGTGATGTGGTGCTGCTTGAGCGCGGCGCGGTGTACCGCGGCAATATTCCGATGGTGAGCGGTGTGAGCTACGGCGCCTACGGTGTCGGCCCGAAGCCCGCCGTCTACGGCAGCCCGCAGAACTACGCGGACCCCGCCCTGTGGGAGAAGACCGACCGTGAGAACGTGTGGCTGCTTAAGGTCGACCGGTTGCTTGACGACATTGGCAACATCGTGTTCGATCACGGCAAGGTGTGTGCATCCGACGGCAAACAGCTCAAAAACAAGCTGGCGACGGACTTTCAGTTCCATCACGACGCGGTGCACGGGTATGTGTATCTGTATCTGTCGAAGGGCAACCCCGGCGAGCTGTACGACGACATCGAGATCTGTCCCAGGAAGCATATTATGGGTCCGTCGGTGCAGGGCGGCAAGCTGTCGAACATCACCATCGATAACCTGTGCATAAAATACGGCGGCGCACACGGCATTGCGTTCAGCATCGCGGAAAACATCACCGTCACCAACTGCGAGATCGGCTATATCGGCGGCAGTATGATGGCGCTTGACGACGACGACGTGCGTTACGGCAACGGCATCGAGTTCAACAGCCACGTGACCGACGCGCGGGTGGAGAATAACTGGATCTACCAGTGCTTCGACGCGGGCTATACCAACCAGGGCACCGGTAACGCCACGCACGTCAATGTCAAAGTGAAGAAAAATCTCATTGAGTATTGCAACTACAACATCGAGATCTACACCGGCAGCGAAAAGGGTCTGATCAAGGACTGCGTATACGAAGATAACGTCCTGCGCTTTGCAGGTTACGGCTTTGGTACGAAGAATCGCCTCGGCTCGAACGACAGCGTGACATCGGCGATCTGCTATTGGCGACGCGTCATCCCGAGCGAGAATGTCGTCATCCGCAACAATATCTTGGATACGTCCTATCGGTTCCTGTTGGTATCGGCATACGTTAACGATTCGCAGAATCGCGGCCCCATCGTTAAGGGCAACACCTGGATCCAGCACAACGGTCCCAAGTCGGCGGTCGCGCTGCAGGTGGACACCGATGTGAGCGGGTGGGGCAATCACAAGAAGTTTGAGTTGCCGTCCGAGAACCTCGATCAGATGAAGGCGAGCGTCGCGAAGGTCGATCTCGCGCCCGCCAAGGTGCTGTACGAGGGCTGATAAGTGAACTGAACAGCCGCGGAGAGTTTTCTCCGCGGCTGTTATTTATATATAAGGAGTAAAGCAAGTCGTCGAAATTCATATTGGGGACACCACTAGGTATAGTATGGAAAAAACAGGGTAAACTACCAAATAAGGGGGTGCGAAAAAACCTCGGAAAATTTTGCAAAAAAAGCGAAAAAAACTGTTGACAAAAGGGATAAGTCGTGGTATCATAGCAAAGCTGTCGCGAGAAGCCTTGCAAAAGACTTAAAACGACGCGCACAAATAATCGGCGGTTTCGCGAAAGCGAAATGACGGTCATTCAGACCGGCAAGCG
>JAZSHK010000142.1:0-23842 GCA_045533185.1 Acutalibacteraceae bacterium
CCCCGGGGCGACGGAGCGGTATACGCAGGACCCCCCGCGCGGCGAATTCGTGCGGGTGGGGGAGGGCGCCGCCCCGACCGAGCACCCGCCGATGACGGTGGAAGAGGCCGAGGCGCTCGCGCGGGAATATCTCGCGCAGGGGATGTCCCCCTCCGAAGCGGCCAAGGCCGCCGCCGCCGAAACGGGGCTCAAAAAAGGCGACATCTATCGCCGCATTATCGATTAAGGAGAAGATCGTATGGATTGGAAAGAACTCATCATCCTCGTGGTGATCGCGTTGCTGTTGCTTGTGGCGATGCGCTTCGGTCGTCGGCAGGGCAAGGACACCCGTGCCGAGCGACTGATGAAGAAATACGCCGTTATGACCCGGGAAATGATCGATAACGCCCCCGAGGGTGAGCTGGTGGACGGCGCGGTCAGCCGCGTGCTCGCCAAGGCCGCTGAGGCCCGCCGCCCCGACCCCGTTGTGGTGCTGGCAAGCCTGCCGCACGCCAACACCACGGTGTACGCCGTGTGGGTGGTGTGCAAGGAGATGGCGGCGAGCGGCTATGCGGCGATGATGAAGACCGCCGCACGGGAATTTGCCGATCTGGCGCGCGAGAGCTTTGCCGATATCGGCGCGGCGGAGTGTGCCGCCGCGTGGGAGGCGCTGCACACCGCCGAGGAGAAGACCGACGCGCTCGAGGCGACGCTGCGGCGGGCGATCCAGCAGGAATGCCCCTTGTCGCTGTGTGAGGAATACATCCGCGATCATGCGGAGGATTTCATCGACGCCCCAGCGGAATAAAAACGTAAAACGAACGGACAGACCGTCAAGGTCTGTCCGTTCGTTCGTTTATATTATTCTTCCTCTGCTTCTTCCGTCGGCTCGACGGGGATGACGAGAATTTCCTCGGGGTGGGTGTTCGCCGCCTCGATGACGGTGACGGCCAGTCCGTCGGCGGTGAATTTCTCGCCCGCCTCGGGGATGTGACCGAGGATCTCCATCACCCAGCCGCCGACCGTCGTGGATTCGCAGTCGGTCTCGCGGTCAAAATACTCCATCATCTCGCGAAGCTCGGTCGTGCACAGCACGGAATACTCATTCTCATTGACGGGTCGGATGTTTTCGACGACCTCGTCGTGCTCGTCCCAGATCTCGCCGACCAGCTCCTCGAGGATGTCCTCCATCGTAACGATGCCGAGCGTGCCGCCGTATTCGTCGGCGACGATGGCGATGTGGGCTTTTTCCTGCTGCAGCTGTTTGAGCAGCAGGCGGATCTTCATCGTCGGGGGGATGAATACCACCGGTGACATAATGTCGGTGGGCTTCGGCTCGCCCTCGGCGAGGGTGCAGTTTTTGTGATGGACGATGCCGATAATGTTGTCCATCGTGTTTTCGTACACAGGCAAGCGGGAGAAGCCGCTCTCGGCAAATATCTCGCGCATCTCGGCGTAGGTCGCGTCGGCGGGCACGCCGGTCACGTCCACGCGCGGGATGAGAATGTCCTCCGCCTCGCGGTCGTTGAAGGAGATCGCGCGGCGGATGAGGTCACTCTCCTCCTCGCCGAGCGCGCCGTCCTGTTCGGCCTCGTCGACGATGGTAAGGAACTCTTCTTCGGTAACACCTTGGTCGTCTTCAGATTTGAACAGCACGTTCAGAAGTTTTTTCCACAGACCGAACAGCCAGTTGATCGGGTAGAGGATGACGACGATGCATCGCAGGATGGGGGCGGTCGCCATTGTGAAGCTTTCGGCATATTGCTTGGCTAAGCTTTTTGGGGAGATCTCACCGAAGATGAGCACCACGACGGTGGACACCACCGTGGAAACAGTCGGGCCGATACCCTCACCGTAGAGATTGGTGAAGAATACCGTGGCGATCGCGGTGAGCAGAATGTTGACAATGTTGTTGCCTACGAGGATGGTGGAGAGCAGGCGGTCGTAGTTCTCGGATAGGTCAAGCACCAATTTGGCGCGACGGTTGCCGTCCTCCGCGAGATTTTTTACCCGAATACGGTTAAAGGTCGAGAACGCGGTCTCGGTGGCGGAGAAGTAGGCAGAGAAGATCACCAGCACCACCATAAATATGATAGGCTGCATACTGTCAGGGTCCATTGGGATTTGTTCCTCCTTATAATAGTCAATATCATTGATATCCAGCATACATCATAACATAAACCGCCCGTGATGTCCAGTATTATTTGCCAAAACGCATATTTTTGCCCGCGGCGGAGAATGATAACGCCGTGCGAAAGGAGCGGATTTGAATGGATTGGTGGATGCTCGTCAAAGCGTTTTTGATCGGCGGGGGGATCTGCGTCATCGGGCAATTGCTGCTTGATTATACCAAGCTCACACCCGCACGAGTGCTCGTCGGGTTTGTCACCCTCGGGGTGGTGCTGACGGCGGTGGGGGTGTATGAGCCGCTCGTCAAGTTCGCGGGCTGCGGGGCGACCGTGCCGCTGACGGGCTTCGGGTACACCCTTGCCAAGGGCGTGCAGCAGGCGGTGGGTGAGCAGGGGCTTGTCGGGGCGATCACCGGCGGCATTACGGGCACGGCGGGCGGCATCACCGCGGCGGTGGTGTTCGGTTTCCTCTGCGCACTGATCGCAAAATCGGGGGATAAATCGTAAAAACACAGACCCCGTTCTGCCGAAAGGCGGGACGGGGTCTGCTGTCATTCAGCTTCCCTGCGCACGGATGCCGACTGTATAGCCGGCATAGTTATCCAGAATGTACTGTGCGTGCTTGTGCATTGCAATACTCATACGGTCATCCTTAAAGGCGAGGGAGATGCTTAACGTCCCCATATAGGTGTCGATGATCTGGGCGAGGATGTGCAACGTGTCGGGTGCGCTCCATTGTGCCGAGACGGCGCAATCGTACGCGCCGTCCTCATAGACCGAGGCGGTCAGTCCGATGCGCTTCTGCCCGGGGAATTTACCGAACACATTATGTCCCATACCAAACGCAAGCTCGTTTACGCCATCGGCGTTTTTGTATTCCAGCACGCCGCTGTCGCCGTTTAAGTGCAGCGTAATATACTCGATGCCCATCGCATTTGGTTCGGTGAGGTATTTCACGCCGTTTACGGTGTCGGCGAGCGGGCTGTGAACCGCGTCCTTGAGGTGAACAAGCTCACGGCTCGACAGATAGCCTGCGAGCTGCGCTGCTGCCGCATCGTCGGCGGGTAGCGGGTCGCCGACGTCGGCGATGACCGTGTTGTACAGCGCGTGCAGAATGAGTGCGCGGCTGCTCGGGCAATCCATATTCTCCGAATTAAGAATAAAGATCACATCGGTCTGCGGGTCACAGATGGCATATTGGTCCGCCATACCGAACAGGCCGAAGCCGTCACGCGGCATTTTCCAGATGAGATAGCCGTAGCCGTGCGTGCCAAAGGTAGCGATCATATCCTTGCCGTCGGTCGGCACTTGCTTGGCAATTGCCGCCTCCATAAAATCGCGGTCGATAAGCTGTTCACCGTTGACCTGCCCCTTGTCCATCAGCAGGCGGGCAAAAATGAGCAGATCGCGCGCGGTGCACATCACACCCGAATCGCCGTGCGAATGACCGCCGGGAGCCAGCAGGCAATAGGACTCCGCAGAGAAGCCCATCTTTAGCAGGAGTTTTTCTTTTAGGTACTCGAGGAAGCGCTTGCCCGTAAGCTTTTCAACCACACAACCGAGCAAAAAAGCTCCCGCGCTGTCGTAAAAGAAATTTGTTCCGGGAATCTGCCGCGAGGGCTTCTCAAAATAAGCCGCAACGCGGTCCTGCTTACCCCACCACGGACTGTAATCGACCATCGCCGTGTTCATACACAGCATATCGCGCACAGTCGCCTCCTCGATGCGGTCATCCTTGATCAGTCCGCGGTATTCGGGGAGATGGGTCATCACGTGCTCGTCGAGAGACAGCAATCCCTCCTGCGCCGCGAGACCGACCGCCAGCGCCACGAAGCTCTTGGACACCGAATACTGGCGGTGGAGGGTGTCGGCGGTGAAGGGGGCATAATACCCCTCGGCGACGATCGCATCCCCGCGCGCGATGATGACGCTGTGGGTCTTTAGCTGATAGGACTCCAGTGTTTGGATGAATCGCAATATGGCGGCGGAGGGAATCCCGACCTCCTCCGGCGTGGCTTTGCGGAACATAGTATCATCCCCTTTGCGTCTATTTTACTGCATTATCGGACGATTTGCAAACACAATCTGCTCCGCTTGCCTGCAAACGGAGCAGATCGTTTGTTATTCCATCGGCGCGTCGCCGCAGTCCGGCACGTCCATCGGCATACCGCCGAGCTTGGCGGATTCGATGGCAACCAGTCCGGGGATGGTGAAACGGGCGGCCGTCCACGCGTTGAGCACCGGCATCTTGCCGGTGTACACGGCCGTACAGAAGTCATCGATGAGGAATTTGTGGGTGGCCATATGGCCGTTGTCCACCGCGTCGTATTCCTTGGGCAGACGCTGCATCTCCTTGAGCTGCACCGCCGCGTATTCGTCCCATTGCCATTCCGCGTTGGCAACCTTGTTTTTGAAATCGGGGTCGTCCTTGTTCTCCACCATACCCTTGGTGTTGACGTAGTCGCTCACGTCGGTCAGGCGTACCCGCTCCTTATCGCCTTCCCAGTCCTTTTCCACGAGGATGTGCTGGGCGTTGGAGAATTCGTAGCCGCCGTTCGTGCCGTAGATGGCGGAGATGTAGGAGCTGGGTTTCATCCAACCGAAGGTGCGCGCCTCCGTGACGCGCGCCGTGCCGCCGTTCTCCAGCAGCATCATCACGTACTGATTGGAAAACACGTTGTCCCAATGGTTCTTACCGACCTCAAACCGTCCGTCGTTGGTCTTGTCCACATAGCCGAAGCAGGTGACCTTCTTCGCGTAGGAGTTGACGGCAGACAGGATCATACCGGTGGAATGGGTGGGGTACAGCAGCGGCGGCATACCGCCCTCGCCGGGACGTTTGCCGTAGGAGATGGAGTCAATGTGGTGATAATACTGGCTCGCGCCGTAGGTGAAGTCGCCGAATTTCCCTTCTTTGTACGCCTCGCGGCAGAACATCGCGCAGGGATAATAGTAGCAGGTCTCGCCCATCAGATAGGTCAGGCCGGTCTCCTTGACCAACTGCACGATCTGCCGGCATTCTTCGACGGTGGGGGCCATCGGCACGGCGGAATAGACGTGCTTGCCCGCCTTCAGTGCGCGGATGACAATGTCGCCGTGCAGGTGACGCTGGGTGAAGTTCGCGATGCAGTTGATCTGCTTGTTTTCAAGGATCTCCTCGAAGGAGCCGATGATCTCCACGTCGAACTTGTCCGCGTATTCCTGCGCCTTTTCGGGGATAAGGTCGCAGACATAGACCTTGTCCACATAGGGGTGCACCTTGAACAGCTCCACAAAGTGGCGGGCGAAATTCCCGCAGCCGACAAAGGCGACGGTCAATCGTTCTTTCATACGGCACCCCTCTTACAGCGTGACGAGCTTTCCTTCGTCCGCGGACTCGTGGATCGACTGCATGATCTCGGTCAGATGACGGGCATAGTCCAGCGTGACGATGTAGGGCTTGCCCTTGAGCGTCTCGGCGATCATCGTATAGATCGCATAGTGATCGCCGAAGATCTTGCCCTCGAGGGTGATCTTGGTCTTCTTGGTCTCGGTGACGCTGCGATAGACGTTCGGGTCATCCGAGGTGGGATAAGAGATCTCGTGGATCTCCATCTCGTTGCCCTTAACGTAGATGGTACCCTTATCGCCCTGCACGACCCAGTTGGGCAGATAGTCAGAGATGATGTTGTGATCCACCTGCACGATAACGCCGCTCTCGGTGGTCATCGTGGAGCAGAACATATCGTCTGCGTCGCCGGGGTTGATGATCTGCCGCTTATGGGCGTACACCGTTTTGATCGGCTCATCGACGAAGTGCATCGCCTGCTCGACGATGTGCGGGCCCCAGTTGTTGAGGTAGCCGCCGGCGTATGCCTTGCGGGTCTGCCAGTCACTTCTCTTGCCGAAGGTCATCTGCGCGCGATAAACGCGGAACACCTTACCGATCGTGCCGGCGGCAACGACCTCTTTGAGCTTTTCGACATCCGCGCCGTTGTGGCAGGGGATGAAGGGCATCACGATGACGTTGTTCTCCGCCGCGGCGGCGATGATGGAATCCGCCTCGGCGGTCGTGATCGCCCAGGGCTTGGTGATGAGCACGTTCTTACCCGCGCGCAGGAAATCCAGCGCGATGGCGGTGTGGGTGTAGCTGTAGGTTAGGATAATGACGAAGTCGAACGCATCCGAGTGGAGCATCGTGGTGTAGTCGGTGAATTTCTGGGCACCCGGGAAGCGCTTGGCGTATTTGTCCAGCGCATCGAGGTTGACGTCGCAGATCGCGGTCACCTCAAAGTCGGGGTGCTTCTCCAGAACGGGGGCGTGCAGGTCGTTGGCGGTGCGGCCGCAGCCGACCACGGCGGTTTTGAATGCCATTGTAATCTCTCCTTTATAATGATTAAAATTGGTTTTTCAGCAGTGCGAGGGCTTTTTTCATACTTTCCAAACCGTCGCCGTTTTTGCTTTCAAAGGATACGGTTCCGTCATAGCCGATGCGACGCAGATTCTCCAGAACGGTTTGAATATAATCGCTGTAGCCGTCCTCGGGCATCACGCGTGCAAGCTCCGCAATGTGGATGTGCTTGAGGCTGTCCTTGTACTTGATAACGTCGTCGGGGTTGTCATGGTTGCTCATCATATGGATGGTGTCGGCAAGCAATTGGATCTTATCCGACTTGACCGCATCCACCACCCGCATACCGTCGGCGAGGGTGTGGATGAAGTTGCAGGCGTCGGCGCGCAGTGGTTCCATCACGACAGTCATACCGTATTTTTCGCACGCGGGCACGATCGCCTTTTTGATCACGTCGGCGATCTGGGCGTAACCCTCGTCCTCGGTGGTCTCCTCGTCCAGTGCACGGGCGGGAGCGCTGCCGAACACGATCTTGCTCGCACCCAGACGGTGGCAGCGATCAAAGGTCTTTTCGATATACGCCTCTATCTCGGCGTAGTCGACGCTCTTGCCGGTGACGCGGATGGTGCGCGGGAACAGCGCGCAGCAGCAGTCGCAGGCGAGGTCCAGCTCCCCCAGCGTCTTTTCCAGCTTGTCGAATTCCTCGTCCGACAGAGCGGACACGAGCATCGCGCGCATCTCCACAAAGTCGAAGCCGGCATCCTTGATCATCTTGATGAGGTCATAGTCCACCTCTGTTTTCAGCGGAGTGGAAAACTCTTTGCAAAATCCGTAACGCATCAAATATCCTCCTTTGGTCCGTAAAATCGTATGATCTTCATCTCGCCGCTGACCGCGAACGGCTCGCAGACCGCGGGGATAAAGAATTGAGCGCCTTTTTTCACCGCTTGGCCGTCAATGACACCCTCACCCTCGAGAACGTAGATGCCGCTGAACGTGCCGTCGGCGCGCACGGTGGCTTCTCCGTCGACCGTCAACGTTTCCAGACGGAACATCGGTGTGTCATCGTAGCTGACCAACGTGTTGCCGTGCGGCTGTAGCCGCCAGCGTGCGAGTACCTGCTCCTCGGTATATCCCGTGTAGTCGAAGCAGTCGAACATCCGCTCGAAGCCGAGCCCCTGATGGCACATAAAGTCCGCCACCTGCAGGCCCGCAGGCGTGACCCGTTCGGTGCGCACGGTGTAGTCGGTCGGTTCCTGGATCTCGACGAGGAAGCAGCCCGCGCCGATGGCGTGGGGGATGCCGCCCTCGATGAGAAAGGTGTCTCCGCGCTTTACCTCGATCCTATGCAGGCAGTCCAGCATTGCGGGGATGTCCTGCGCGTCGAAGACGGCCTTCCAGTGCTCCCGCGTGATGGCGGGCTTAAAGCCGAAATAAATGCAGGGCGTCTCGCCGCCGATCTCCCGTGTGTCGAGGATGTGCCAGCACTCGGTCTTGCCGAACGGGGAGCCGAACAGCACTTTCGCTTGCTCGCGGGTCGGGTGCACCTGAATGGTCAGCCGTTCGGCGGAGTCGAGGAGCTTGACCAGTACACCCGGGGTCGTGCCGTATTTGGCCGCGTGTGCCTGTCCGAGGCAGGTCTGCGGATCCTCCTCGATGAGCTGTGCGAGGGAGAGGGCCGTCCCATCCACCATACTCAGCCCCTCGACGATGTGCTCGCGTCCGCTGTTGCGTGCCGCGACGGTGGATAGGATCCATTCCTCGGGAAAGTTGCTGTCCTTGGCGTTCTCGTTGCCGTGCAGTGTCTCGATCAGCCGCCCGCCCGTGTAGGTGCGCCACGCACCGGCGCGAGACAAGCGCACGGGCCTTTTCAGATCGACATTCATCGGCTCTTATCCTCGTTGGCAAAGTCGCGCACCGTACCGGTGGGGCGATGGCTGAAATTAAGGCGCTTGAGTCCCGCTTCCTTATCCGGCATAAAGTCGATCCACATATAGTGCATATGACGGTCGCCCGTGACCTCTACGCCGTGATTCGACCCGAGAGGAATATGCATAATGATATTCCCTTTCATATTGATCTTCTCGTCGTCGATGATGACTTCCATATCGTTCTCGGGAAAGCTGAAGAAGAACTGGTCCAGCATCGGATGGGCGTGGGGACGCACCAGATCGTAGCCGTAGGACTCCACCGAGCCGATGGTGAAGCGTGGCAGCACCTCGTGCGGGATCATCATACGGCTGATAGTCTTTTCGCTCTTGTTGGGGTCGATGTACTGGATAGACTCCTGATACGGCACTACGACGGGGAACTGCGTGTTGTACTCCTTAAGATCCTCCTCGTCGCCGGGAGCTTCGTCCCACTGGATCTCGAGGATCTGCACATCTGTCTTCGCGGTGACGGTAAGCGCCTTGTCGGGGGCGGGAACGAAGGTCGTTCTGCCGTCAAACGCGGCGGAATAGTCGCCGGTGACGAACGAGGCGGCACCCTCAATGAGGATGAGGATGTGATAATAGCCGACGTTTGCCTCAAAGGACAGGGTGCTGCCCGCCTCGATGGTGTGGTGCACGGGGTGTGCGCCGGGGATCTCGCCCTTGCAAAGCTCCACCGAGCGATTGCCTTTCACGGTGGTATCAACCTTTTCCATAACAACGTTCATTATTAAACCTCCTGCATACGTTATTGAATCTTATCGCCGTTGACCGCGGTGATGCGGTCGACGACCAACTGACGGAATTCGGGGGACAGCATCGCGAAAAACGCGGTAAAGCCCGTAACGCGCACGACCAGATCGGGGTATTTGAAGGGATCCTTGTGCGCCTCTAAGATCTTCTTTGCATCGATGATGTTGATGTTGAGCAGGGTGTTTCCGGTGCTCATAATGGTGCGGATCATCGCGACCATCTTGTCGATCCCCTCGTCATCGCCCGCGATGCCGGGGTCAAACTCCAGCTGCACGGGTGCGCAGTTGCCGTAGCCGGGTTGGATCGCGCCGATGGAATTGCACATCGCCGACACCGCGCCGTCCTTGCGGAAGCCGCCGTTCGGATTGGCACCGTGGTTGATCGCCTCGTGCGCCTTGCGGCCGTTGGGGGTGGCGGATACGGTCTGTCCGAGGCCGAGGGTGTTCGACCAGGAGAAGAAGCCGGGGATAAAGTTCACGCCGGGGTGGCGGTTGTTCAGATCGCGCACGAGCGAGGTGTACAGGTCGCTGACCTTTTTCGCCCAGTCGTCGCCGAGCGTACCGCCGCCGCAATAGCGCTCGCTGTTGTACAGCAGGGAGCGGATGTACTCGCCGTCCTCGCCCTCGAAGTTCTCCTGCAGGTGGGCGGTGAGCTGCTCATAGGTGAGCTTGTGCTCGCGGTCTACCCGCTGCTCGCAGGCGGCGAAGCTGTCCGCGACTACCGCGATACCACTGCCGTCGACGCACATATTATAGTAGTTCGCGCCGCCGTCGGTGATGTTGACGCCCTTTTCGATCAGCCCGTGCTGGAACAGATTGAGGATGAGCTCGGGTTGCGATTTGGTCTGGTATTTGAGGTGATGCATAATCCCGTCGCCGGTGGCATCCACCGCGATCTTCAGATGCTTCTTGTAATGCTCCCACAGCCCGTCGGCAGAGGGTGCCTGCGTCTTGTCCGCCATCATCTCATAGTAGGCGACCTCGAACACCTTCGCCAGATTGATCTTGACGGTATCGTTCATGGTATATTCCATACCGGGGATGCACATCCAGTGGCAGCCCGCCGCCACGCGCTTTCTCGCCAGCTCCAGCGGGTAGCCGCATTTCATAAAGCCCTCGGCAAGGGCGCTGTCGGAGGAGTAGCGCGGCCAGCCCTGCTTGTTCTTGAACAGATAGGCGACGGATTTTTTGAAAAACTCCTTATCCAGTCCATCGTGCACGCGGATGGTGAGGTTGCAGGCGATGTTGATCTTGTCGGCAGCTTCCAGACACAAATACGATATCTTAGATGTCATATCCTTACCGTTGACATCCGGACCGCCGAGCTGGAAATAACGGCTATCCTGCAGGAACAGACACGCGAGATAGAACACCGCTTCGTCATCCGTCAGGATACCGCGGGCGATGTCCCGCTCATAATATGGGCGCAGCATCTCGTCGAGCTGTCCGCCCGCACTGCCGCGGTTGTAGGTGCGGGACAGCATACTGAACCAGCACATCCACTGAATCGCTTGGCGGAAGGTCTCGGGCGGCTGATCGGCCGTCTTATCGTTGACCTGCGCCATTTCAAGCAGGTTTTGCTTGAGCGTGGTATTCTGCTCTTTCTCTGCCAACTCACGCAGCTCGGCTGCGCCGCGCTTCAAGAAGCGGATGATCGCCTCGACGACGGCGATCTCGCTGTCGTAGAACTCGTGATGGCTCTCATCGTGCAGCGCGCGCTGCTCCTTGAGCTTTTGGAGGATGCCGCCCCAGCCGAGATCAAAGCCGATCTGCAGATCGGGGGTGAAGTGGTGACAGTTGTCGATGCCGGAGATGACGTTGTATTTGTCAAACAGCACTTTGAGGTCATCGAACGGATAGGCGGGATTCCATTTGCAGGTCACGGGCCGCAGCCGCTCGAGGAACAGAAAGCCTTTTCCGACAAAAGCGTCCAGCGGATCGCAGTACAGCGGATGGCTGTCGAGGATGGCACAGTAGTTTTCCGTCCACGCCTTATAGCCGTAGATCGAGCCGTTTTCGTGGTTCGGCTTGAGCTCATAGCGGAACTCGTCCTGCACGATGAGACCGTAGTCATCCTCGTTCGCACCGCCGTTTCGGGCCTTTTCCTCCGTCTGCGCGATCTTGCGCTGACGCAGAAGCGCGATGCGCTTGTCGTAGGTGAATTCTTCGTTCACGGGGAACTGATTGATAAATTGAATGGCGCTCACGGTCAGTCTCCTCTCTTAGATGATTTTAACGGTAACCCCCATCGCGGCGACCGTGTCACCGAGATGGGCGAGACGCTCTTTCGAAAGCGGGCGGGCAGACGCAAAAACGTTTTCTTTATCAAGTCCGATGTATTTGCCCTCGCCCAAGGGATTAAAATTAAGCAATTCATATCGCCGCAGATGCTTCATATCCTTTATGTAGTCAGCGATAGCGGTCAGATTTCCCTCGCTGTCGGTAACGTTGGGGATGAGCGGCGTACGCACGATGATCGGAATGCCGAGCGTATCGATCCGACGGAGATTCTGAAGCACGTGCTTGTTGCTCACGCCGGTGTATGCGCGGTGCCGTTCGTCATCGAAGAGTTTGAGGTCGCACATAATGAGATCCGTTTTCTCGAGCAAGGGTGCAATCGTTTCAAAGGGGAAGCTTAGGTTGGTCTCCACCGCGACGGAGATTCCCTGTGCGTGGCAGGCGTCCGTGAGTGCGACCGCGAAATCGCGGTCGCACAGCACCTCGCCGCCCGAGAGGGTGACACCGCCGCCGCTGGCTTCATAATACGGAATATCCTGCCGAACCTGCTTCATCACGTCCTCGACCGACATAGACTTCCCGCACATCGTCAGCGCCTCGGCGTAGCACACGGCGGCACATTTGCCGCAGTTCACACACGCCTTGCGGTCGATGACGTGGCGGTCTCCCTCGATGCGGTGCGCGTTGTTCGGGCATGCGGCAAAGCATTTGCCGCAGCCGATGCACTTGTTGGTGTAGAACATCAATTCGGGCTGTGCCGAGATGGTCTCGGGGTTGTGGCACCAGGTGCAGTGCATATTGCAGCCCTTGAAGAAGACGGTCGTGCGTATGCCGTCGCCGTCGGTCAGCGAAAACCGCTGTATATCGGTGATCAAGGCTTCCATTTTCTCGCGTCCTTTCCGAAATCGCTTAGGCCGGAGGGCCGGTCACGCAAGCGTTCAGCGCCCTCTCCTATTTTCACTTAGATTATAATTCACGCTCCCGACAGTGTAAATGGCGAAAGCAAACCTAAAATTGTCTTTTCCGAACCTACTGTTTTTTCATAGCGGTCAGAAATCTTGACATTTACTGTTGTGTTTGCTAAAATAAAACAAAAATGGAATTGTGTAAAATGAATATCCAAAAGGAGGGGCGCTATGCTGTTAAAAGAGATCGATCCGTTTGTGCGGCAGGCCATCATCGGCTCGATCAGCCGCAGCACCGAATACGATGTGTTTTATGAATTGCGCGCTTCTGACTGCCGCCTTTTTTACATCATCTCCGGCAGAGGCAGCATCATCATTGAAAACGAGCCGTATGACCTGCACGCGGGGGATGCGATCCTCTTTCAGTCGGGGACGAAATACATTTGGCAGACCGTCGGCAACGAGGTGCTGCACTATATCTCCATCAACTTTGACTATACCCACCGCTTCTCTCACATCCGCAAGCCGTTTCATCCGGTGCACGCCGATATGTTTTCGGACGAGGATGTCCTCGAGAGCATCGTCTTTTCCAACAGCACCATCCTGAACAGACACATCCTGCTGCCGAATGCGCAGGCCCTTGAGGCGAAATTTCGTCGACTGGTCACCGAATACTATCTCGGCGGTGCTTTTTCGGACGAGCTTCTGTCGACCCTGCTCAAGGCCCTGATCATCAGCATCGTGAGGGAATTCAACATCGGCAGCACGCAGTCGTCGGGCGGCGGCTTTGAGCTGACGAGGGATATTATGCAATATATTCAGGGCCACTATGGGGAGGAACTCTCCTATGACAGGCTCGCGGAGATCTACCACCTTAATCCGATATATATCAACCGCGTGTTCAAAAAGAATTCCGGCATCTCGCTGCACTCCTTCATCGTCAACTACCGCATCAATATGGCGATGGAGCTGCTGCGCTCGACCAACACCGGCGTTAAGGAGATCGCCGCATTGGTGGGGTTTTCCGATCTGCCGCATTTTGTCCGCACCTTCAAGCGGGTCACCGGCAGAACGCCCGCGAAATACCGCAACTCCGCCGAATAAGCAAAAAGCAGCATAGCCACCGTTTCGGTGGCTATGCTGCTTTTCTGCTATCGGGGTTAAATATTCATCGGTGTGCCGTCCAGCGCGGCATAGGTGAGCGTGTCGCCCGCATAGACTAATTTCAGTGAGAAAAAGGGCGCGTCCTCCTCGAGCAGGCGCAGGAAGATGCGGTCCCCTTCCCACGTCGGCAGAGCGGCGACCTTGTTGTCGTCCACCCATTCGAGCACCCCCTCGTCACAGCGAGAGAGCTCCCCCACGAAGCCGTCGGCGGTGAAGAGATGCATATATTCCGTCTCCCACTCATCCGATACGAAGGTGACGATGCCGCGATAGCGGTAGGCGGTGAGGGTCAGCCCCGTTTCTTCTTTTACCTCGCGCAGGAGACATTCCTCGGGGCTTTCCTTGTCCTCGAATTTGCCGCCGACGCCGATCCATTTGTCGTGATTGAGGTCGTTTTGCTTCTTTATGCGGTGGATGAGCAGCGTCTGCCCGCGGTCGTTGTGGATATAACATAATGTCGTGTTGCGCATAGAAATTCCCCCCGCCTTATGCCCGTACCGAGCGTTTAAGCAGTGGGATCTTGGACAGCACCCACGCGGCGACGAAGGACACCGCCGTGACCGCCAGCCATTGCACGAGAATGTAGACGAGTACGTTGCCGCTGTCGTAGGGGATAAACTGCTTGTAGAGCTGCTGAATTTCCACGTGCACGATGTATACGCCGAAGCTCAGGGCGGACAGACGGGTGAGCAGCGGGCGAGGGCGGAGCTTCTGTCCCTCCCACGCGACCAGCGAAAACAGCGCGACCGCGTAGACGCAGCAGAAGAGGCTCTTCTGCTCCATCAGCTCCTTGACCGCCTCGCCGCGGTGCACCGACACCCACCATGTGAGGGCGAGCAGCGCGACAAGCGCGACCGCGCCCGCGGCATACACCGCGCGGCGGGAGCGGGCATCGGGGCGGGTGTTCGCGATATACCAGCCTGCGACGTAGTAGGCTGGGTATTCCCAGCCCGCGAGCAGTTCAAAGCGGTTGTATGCGGCAGAGAAATCCAACCCCGTCACTTCCGCGACCAGACGGATGCCCGTCGGCAACGCAAAGCGAAGAACGAACACGAGGAGCAGAAACCACCGCACAAGGTGTCGGCTGTCCTGCCGCACGAAGGTGCGCAGCAGCGGCGTGATGAGATAGAGCCCCGCCATCATCGGCAGGTACCACATATGATAGGCGCCCTCCGGCACGGCGACGCCGAAGCTCTTCAACATCTCACCGTTCACCGCGGCGTGCTCAAACAGCAACGGGACGGCGACCTTGTTGGCGGCGGCGTAGAGGATGCTCCAGAAGAAGTACAGCCCCACGAGCGGCAGGGCATAATGCCCGATGGCGCGGCGCACCGACATCTCCCGCTTTTCGTCCAGCAGAAAGATGCCCGATACCATCACGAACAGCGGCACGCCCGCGTGGGCGATGCCGTCGAGCAGCACGCTGACCGCAAAGCCGTTGCTGTCGGTGGGCAGGGTGTTGAACAGCGGGGATGCGGAATGGATGAGCACCACCATCAGAATAGCGATGACACGCACCAGATCGGCGTACGCGACCCGCGCGGGCTTTTGTGCTTGTAAGGACATAGGATCAGCCTCCTATTATACGATAGAACTATATAGAATTATAATGCCATAAACCCCTTCGCTTGTCAACTGCACTTTTAGGGTTGCGCTTTGTCGAAAAATGTGATAAAATGGACACAACTCGTACCTTGCACAACCAATTGGTCGAGACGGTTGTGTCCTCGCATTTGCCGCCGCGAGCGACAAATGCCCGAGTTTTTTGTATTAAAGACAGCTCTGCGGCAATGGGGCTGTCGGAGTTAGGAGTGTTTTTATGAAACGAGCCGATGGAACGCTGCTGCGCCACACCGACCCGATGTACCGCATCGCGGCGCACGTGATGGCGAAGCGCAGTGACTCGATGAACTCGATCACCCTCGACATCCCGCTTGCCCCGATGGATGCCTATATCCGCGCGAAGAAGAAGGAGGGTGTCCCCGTCAGCCATATGGCGGTGCTGATGGCGGCGTACGTCCGCACGGTGGGTGAGTACCCCGCGCTTAACCGCTTCATCGTCAATAAGCGCGCCTATTCCCGTAACGAGATCGCCGTCGGTATGGTGGTGCTCAAGGGCGGCGAGGCGGATAACGGTACGATGTCCAAGATCTATTTTCAGCCGACCGACACCATTTTTGATATTGAAGAGCGTATTCAGGCGTACGTCAGCAACAACCGCGCTGAGGGCGACAACAACGCCACGGATAAGCTGATCACCACGCTGGTATCGCTGCCGGGGCTGTTGCGCGCGGCGGTGTGTATCCTCAAATGGGCGGATAAGCATAACCTGTTGCCCAAGGCGATCATCGACGCGAGTCCCTTCCACACCTCGATGGTGTTTACCAACCTCGCCAGCATCCGCACCAATCACATCTACCACCACTGCTACGATTTCGGCACGACCAGCGTCGTGATGGCGGCGGGCAACAGCCGCGAGGTCGCCAAGCGCAAGGGCGGCGAGATCGTGTTTGAAAAGTGCCTGCCGCTCGGCGTCGTGATGGACGAGCGCATCGCTTCGGGCAGCTATTTCGCGATGGCGTTCCGCCGGATGAAGCAGTATCTGAAAGATCCCTCCTTGCTGGAGACTGCGCCGACCGAGGTCAAGCCCGATCCCGAGTTATAACAGTACCGCACAGACCGGCAGACGAAAGTTTGTCGGTCTGTTTTCTATATTCGATTTTGGGGTTTTGTTATGCGTTTACTTACAACGAACGATTGGTCGGTCAGGCGCGGAATGCTGCTCGCGGGCGGCGTGGCTGCCGTAAGCGCGTTTATGAGCTTGCGTTTGTCGCCGCGTGTGTTGTTTGCTGCGGCGATCGTGCTGGTGCTTACCTGTCTTGTGCCGTTTTTGCGCCATCCGATATGGGTGTATATTGTCGTGTGGGCGGCGGTGTTTTTGAGCTTGTTCGGTCTACATCGTCTGCGGACGGTCGACCCCGTGCGTTGTCTGGCGGGGCGTGAAGACACCATCACCGCCGAAGTGGTGGAGCGGCCTTCCTCGGGGCATATGGTCACCGTCGAGATCCTCGCCGCGGACAAGCTGTCGCGCGGCAGTCGGGTACTGCTGTATGGTAACGAGCTGGTCGCGCCGAAGCTGCACGAGACGGTGAGCGCCGAGGTGGAGCTCAAAGCGCTGTATCCTACACAACAGAGCTATCAGGCGGATGGCGTGTTCCTGCAGGCGTATCCGATCGCATACGATGAAGAAGCGATGACGGTGACGGCGGCGTCCCGCTCGTGGAGAAATGCGCTTTCCCCGCTGCGCGAACGGCTGCTCGACAACATCCGTGAACGCCTCAGCGGGGAAGAGGGCGCTCTGCTCGCGGGCATCTGCCTCGGGGAAAAGGACGGCGTGTCGGATGCGACGATGGCCGCCTTTCGCCGCGCGGGCTTGCCGCACGTTCTGGTGGTGTCGGGGCTGCATTTGTCGATCATTTCGGCAGGCGTCTACGGGCTGCTGAGATTTCTGCTGTCCCATCGGCAGCTCGCTGCCGCGTTGACAATGGCGGCGGTGGTATTTTTTATGGCGCTGATCGGTTTTACGCCGTCGGTGGTGCGCGCGGGCGTGATGTGCCTTGTGATGCTGGGTGGACAGCTGTTTATCCGCCGCGCCGACGGGCTCAATTCGATGGGGCTTGCACTGTTGCTGTTGCTCGCGGTAAATCCCTATTGCTTGCTGGACGCGGGCCTGCAGCTATCCTTCGGCGCGGCAGGCGGTGTGCTGTGCCTGACAAAGCCGCTGCAGGCGCGGCTGTATCGCCTCAGACTGTGGAAGCCTGTGGCTGACGGCGTGGCGGTGACGCTTGCCGCATCGCTGCCGATATTGCCGCTGCTCGGCTATTATTTCGGCGAGGTGTCGGTCGTGTCGCCGCTCGCTAATCTGCTGGCGGTCGTCCCTGCGGGCGTGGTGCTGGTATTCGGCTGGATCGGCACCCTGCTCGCGCTGGTCCCGCCGCTGGCGTTTGTCGCGAACGGGGTGCTGTATCTTGCGGGTCAGCTCGTGCGGTGGCTGCTTATCGTCGCGCACACGGTCGGTGGGTTGCCCATCGCGACCGTGCCGACCGCCCGCGCGTGGACGATTCTGTATTTGACAGGCGGCTGCGGATTGGTTATACTATGCTTATGTAAGCTGAAAGGGCAGTTTCGCCGCTTGTCGACGTTCCTCGCGGCGGCGTTGGTGCTCGCCGTCGGTGCGGACACGCGGCTTCACCGCGAAACGACCGTCATCACCGTGTCGATGCGCGCGGACGGCGCGGTGCTGCTGCTTGAGCAGGAGGGTCGCTACGGTCTCATTGTGCAGGATGTGGCGGGCATTTACACCAATGACGCGCTGGTGCGCGCCTGCGACGGGGAGCTGGATTTCGTGATCGTCGGCGGCGGAGAAGCCCCCGATGCGGCGTATCTGACCGAACTGATGCGGCGGGTGACGGTGAAGCGGCTGATCATCCCCGAGAGTGCCGCGTTTACGCGTGGGCTGGAGCTGTCAGCTGAGCCGCTCGGTGAGAGCACCGAGCTTGAGCTGTGGACGGAAACGACGCTGACGGTGGATGGCGCGGGGAGCTGGTGGCTTTCCTGCCGCGGGACGACCCTCGCGATAACGCCCGAAAAGGCGTGCGTCGCGGATGGCGCGATCTTTGTCGGCGAGCCGCCGAGCGAGAGCGAGAAAATGACGGTGGGGCAGGGGATCCTGCTCGCCGATGAGAATGATGAGGCCGCCTTCACGGCGGCGGCAGCGCTGCCGTATCCGATGGCGGCGGTGACCGAGGAGAGCTTGTGTCTGACCACCCGCGGCGGCGGAGAATGGAGTGTTAAGCGATGGCGATGAACGAAGCACAACTGAAGACTGCACTCAAAGAAGGACTGGCCTCCGTGTACGTATTGTACGGCGAGGAGAGCTACCTTGTCGAGCAGTATGCCCGCCTGATCGCCAAGCAGGCGGTGGGTGACCCTGACGATGCGTTCAATATGCACCGCTTCGACGGACAGACGCTGACCGTCGAACAGCTCGAGGAGGCGGTGGAGGCGCTGCCGCTGATGACGGAGCGCACCTGCGTGGCGGTGCGGGATATGGATCTTGCCGCCCACGCCGATCGCCTCACCGAAATTCTGCAGCAGATGCCGGACACGTGTGTGTTGGTGTTCTGGCAGATGACGGTGCAGCCCGATAAGAAGAAGGGCTGGGCGACCTTTTTCGCCGAAGCGGAGAAGAGCGGTTGCGTGGTGAATTTTGCCCGCAAGACCGCGGGTGATGTGGTAAAGCTTCTGGTCGGCGGCGCGAAACGGCGTGGCTGTGTGCTGGCCGCCGAGGATGCGCGGCTGATGGTCGAGCAGGCGGGCAACGATCTCAATTTGCTGCTGTGCGAGCTGGATAAGCTCGTCGCGCTCGCCGACGGCGGGGTGATCACCCGCGAGATGATCGAGCGGATGGGCACGAAGAATCTGGAGGCGCGGGTGTTCGACCTATCAAAGGCGATCCTGCAAGGACGCGCCAAGCAGGCATACGAGCTGCTGCATCAGCTGTTTGTGCAGCGTGAGGACCCCGTGCCGGTGCTCGCGGTGCTGTCCAACGCCTACGCGGATGTGTACCGCGCGAAGGTCGCGTCCATCGGCGGCGCGACGGCGGAGTCACTCGCCGCGGACATCAAGAGCTATAAGGGCAAGGAGTTTCGCCTGCGCAACGCCGCGCGGGATGCGGGGCGGATGAGCATGGGGATGCTGAGAGAGTCCCTAGAGATTCTCGCGCAGGCGGATAATGATCTCAAATTCAGCGGCAAGGATTCGCGCACGCTGCTTGAGCAGACGGTGTCTCGCCTGATCGCGCGCGCACAGTTAGGGTAGAGCGATATATCCGAACCCGCCCCAAAGCGGCGGATCTCGGAGCTTTTCCCCCTATTTGTTCTCGCAAGGCGTCAGCCTTGCTTCGCCCAAATAGAATAAAAATCTATCGAAATCTGCTCGCTTTGAGGTCTTCGATTTTGAAAAGAAGGGATTTTTGTTCTATCAAGGCATAAAACGGAGTAAACCCTTGCGGGTTTACGAGTATTTTAACGACGATAGAGCGGAAATCCCCCTTTTCAAAACGGCGTTCGGATATTTCGCTCTACCCTAAGGGAGTGAATTCGGTGAAACGGGTGCGCGAGACCATCGTGGTTGAGGGGAAATACGATGAGATCCGCGTGCGAAGCGCGGTGGACGCGCTGGTCGTGCCGACCGAGGGCTTCGGCATTTTCCGTGACGAGCCGCGGCTTATGCTGCTGCGCCGCTTGGCGGCCGAGCGCGGGCTGATCATCCTCACCGACAGCGACTCGGCGGGGATGCTCATTCGCAATCACCTTATCGGTGCGATCCCCGCCAAGCAGATGCGCCACGCCTATATCCCGCCGATTGCGGGTAAGGAGCGGCGCAAGTCCACCCCCGGTAAAGAGGGCCTGCTCGGCGTCGAAGGGATGGATAACGCTGTTGTGATCGCCGCGCTGGAGCGCGCGGGCGCGACCTTTGAGGATGCCGCCGGAGGTGGCTCTGCGGTGGGTAAAATGCACTTAACTAAGGGCGATCTGTACGAGCTCGGTTTGAGTGGATGCGCTGACAGCGCACAGCGCCGCCGCGCGCTGCTGCGCGCACTGAACCTGCCGGAGAATCTGTCGGCGAATCGTCTACTGGATGTGCTTAATGCCACCGTCACCGAACAGGAGCTTGCGACGCTTTTGCAGGAGATTGATGTTGCCGACACGCCTTGACTTGTCGGCGATTTTGTGGTAAAATTCTGCCGTGTTGAAAATTGGGGTGTGTCGGGGCGGCTTTTGATGCGTCGGTGCCAATTGCTGCGGTGGCCGCCTCCATAAAAATGATGCGTTGCATCATTTTTCCGAGTGAGTGTTTGCGCGATAAAGTGAATACCGAGGTGTGGCGCAGTTGGTAGTGCGGGTGGTTTGGGAGCGTGCCCAGCAGTTATAGCCGTAAAAAAGCAAAAGTCCAGAAAAGCCTTTACTTATGCGGACTTTCGGCACTTTATGAAAACGCAAAACGGCGTGGAATTTGCGTTTGACCACAGTTTGTCCCACTTCCACGCGAGAAACTGAAAAATTGAATAGATATCCGGGTGTGGCGCAGCTGGGAGCGCGGGTGGTTTGGGACCATCAGGCCGCAGGTTCGATCCCTGTCACTCGGACCAAAAAAGTGGAGACGTTATTTAAGACGTCTCCACTTTTTTGCAAAATATTTAAACAACAATTTCTGGCATATAATAATAGCGCCTAGGTTCATCAACCTCTATCTCACCAATGTTACTTATTATCTCTTAATCTTTTTACCGCATCAGAAATATCGTCCATTTCGACTTTTTGATTCACATTTCCGATTTCTATTTCTTTTATACTTGTTCCATATCCAAACAAAACAAGATCCATTGTACATCCTCTCTTGATATCTCCAAATGAGTCGCATTCAAGTTTAGGTAAGATGGTACTCTTATTTATATGACCGTCACATTCGCCAGACAACTGATGTGGACAATTATTAGTTCCAAAATAAGAAAACCCACATTGCAACATATTAGGATAAATACAACGATTAGACATTTTACCACATATTTGCAAACAAAGAGCCTGAAAATGGTTTTCAAATACAACCTCAGTTGAAGATACACTGTTTAGGTTATAGAGAACAGAATCATTTGTTATAGTAAAAAGAGGAAAGAAACTGTTAAACTCTGCTGATGTAAAATCCTCCAATGTTCTAAACGGGAATGATAATACCCACGGATTTTCCATCTTAAACTTAATTGCCCGCTCCATTTCGTTAGCCAACTTTAAGTCCGTTTGGCTAACATATTTTTCTGCAAATTTCCAATTGGATTTGTAAGTACCAAACCCACATCCCCCAAGGACCTTATTGGCATAATCAAAGAAAGCTTCATCTGAATGTATGTCAGGGTTTTTCAATTCGGGATGCTGACTAATATATTCTAAGATTACAGAGAATCTATGCCCTATGCTGAAATTTAGAATTGAATTGACATTATTTGGCGTAGGCAAATGAGATATTGTTAAAGAAAGTTCACAAGCAATAGGAAACTCAGAGATTCGATCTGCGCCCACTTTCATAATAAAATAATGAAGAGCAGAATAGTATTCAGGACCTATTCTACTGATATCAAGAGCGTCTAAAAAGTCTTTATAGCCAATCAAATGGCCTAAGATTGCCTCTTGGTACTTTGCAAAACTTTCTAATACATCAATTCCTTTTATTTGATAGTTCTCCACTCCTAAGTTGAAAATAGGTCCTAACTGTTCATTTTGAACATTCAAAACTTTTTTCAAACTTTCAGGATACTGTGCTTTTTCAAACAAGGGGAATATTTGATATATCCAATCTTGCATCCAAACATTGGCTAAAACTTTTAGATCATTTTCCGTTGGATCTTTTAGATACTCGGCGATAGGGATTTTTTTACTTGAAGCTTCATTTGTTAAAGATAGCCACATATCTATAACATCAGCCGTAACAGTTCGAAATGAACTCCACTTTAAGTGTCCATACGAAGTAAAAATTGATTCTAAATAGTGAAATCTTTCATGAAATAGCACAACATAGTTTTCAGGATTCAACATCGTATCCTTTTCCATATTTAGATAGGCACTAAGTTGATTTGGGGAAAACTGCCCACGTATAGCATTTAATATTTCAGAATCATCAAACAGCCAACCTTTGCCTTCGCAACAATTTTCTTGCACATTCTCACCTCTTTTGTCAACACTATGTAAATTATACACTTCGGGTAGGAAAGTTCAAGATGTTTTACAAAAATTCGTAGTTATACACAAACATATATAAACTATCTTTTGTAACACTAAAACTAACTTTAGTTGTTGTAAATTCAAAATAATACCGCCACGGAAACTCCGTGGCGGTTGCGCTTTCTCCTGTCTTTTTACTCTCCTTTGAGCCATTCCTTTTCTTCCGCGATCTCCGCTTTGACTCTTTCAATCATCTCGGCGAGCTTGACTTCGCACTGCTCTCGCGTTTCGGCGTAGACGTTGAATTTCTTTCGCTTGCCGCCGGGCAGTCTCGGGAAGAAGCTGCCTTCCCAGAGGTTGTCGTTTATCTGATACAGACACCCCGTACCGCTCTTTCGTATCTTTCTCGGGACAGGCTCGGGATGGGGCTCTGTGGGCGCACACGGGGCGTTTACGGACGGTTTTACCGTATCCTCTGGTGTTTGCTTTACCACAGGCATCTGCGCGTTTGTGCCGCCGATTTTGCGGTCAATGCTCACCGCCGCCTGCATCTGCATGGTGTCGGTCATATGGCTGTAGATATCAAGCGTCGTTGCCGCTGACACATGGCCTATCGTTGCCGACAGCGTTTTCACATCCATGCCGTTCTCTAACGCCATCGTGGCGAAGGTATGACGCAGATCATGGAACCGTACGTGCTTGCATCCTGCCCGTTTGAGGAGGAGCGACAGGATATCGCCGACGGACGTGGGATATCGCGGCACGACGGAATTTTGCGGCGACGGGAACATCCATCGGGAGTTCACTGTTTCCTTATACTTCCTCAGTACCTCCACTAGCGACGGCGGCAGTACCACCGTGCGGATGGAGTTTTTTGTTTTCGGCACGGAGATCTCGATCTTTCCGTTCACCGCACACGCCTGGCGGACGATTTGGAGTTCACCCGTTTCGAAGTTTAAGTCATCCCATTGCAGTCCCATCAGCTCACCTCGGCGCATCCCTGTGCCCAGTTCCAGCAGGAACAGTTCGTAGTATCCGTCCTCTTTGGCCTGGGCGAGGAACCGCTGTAGCTCGTCCTTGGTCAGCACCTGCATCTCCCGCGCTTTCTTGGGTGGCAGTTTACAGCCGATGGCAGGATTAAATCGTATCAGCCCTTCGGCTACCGCTTTTTCAAGCGCCATACGACAGCTTGCGTGGCAGGCACGTACCATGCGGTCAGATAAACCGGGACCGTATTTCTCAACGTATTGCTTTCGTCCGTTTCGCTTCAGCCGTGCGTAGAACTGTTGCAAGTCGTTCTGCGTCAGTTTGTTCAGCGGTATCTTGCCGATGTCGGGGATGATGTGGTCGTAGATTCGGTTCTCGTAGTTTTGCTGAGTCAGCGGTCGGATGGCAGGCTTTGAGTAGTTCTCGTACCAGAACTCCATCCAGTCGCCGAACAGCATATCCGGCTTGCACCGCGTGCTGGGCGGTCGGTATTCCTCTTTCAGTTTTTCAAGCTTCTCTGCACACTCGGTCTTGGTGTGAGCAAGGATGTTTTTGGTGATAGGCAAACCTTTGTCATCGTAGCCGACCACCACTCTGCCTTCCCACCGTCCGTCGCTTCGCTTGCGAATCATACCTTCGCCGTTCTTTCT
>JAZSHK010000069.1:0-2728 GCA_045533185.1 Acutalibacteraceae bacterium
CCGCTTGGCCTCCGACTTCCCGACTCGTGCAAGGGGACGTCGGCAGCGGCAAGACCGCGGTTGCCGCGGGAGTCGCCTATACCGTTGTTCGTAACGGCTGGCAGGCGGCGATGATGGCACCCACCGAAATTCTCGCCGAACAGCACGCCGAAACCCTGCATAAGCTGCTCGGCGACCGCGTGCGCATCGCGCTGCTTACCGGCTCGGTCACCGCCTCAAAGCGGCAGACGCTTCTCGCCGCGCTCGCGGCGGGGGAGATCGACCTGCTCGTCGGCACCCACGCGCTCATTGGCGAGCACGTGCATTTTGCAAGGCTGGGCTTAGTCATCACCGATGAACAGCACCGCTTTGGTGTCGGACAGCGCGCCGCGCTCGCCGCGAAGGGCGTCAATCCGCATATGCTCGTGATGTCTGCCACCCCGATCCCGCGCACCCTCGCGTTGATCTTATACGGCGATCTCGACGTGTCGGTGCTGGATGAGCTGCCGCCGGGGCGTCAGCCGATCCAGACCTTTGCGATCTCGTCGCAGAAGAGGGAGCGCGCTTACGGCTACGTTCGCCGCCACCTCGACGAGGGGCGGCAGGGATATATCGTCTGTCCCTTGGTGGAGGAGGGGGAGGAGCCGACCGACCTCACCGCCGCCACCGAGCTGTTTAAGAATTTGCAGTCAGGGCCGTTTCGCGGCTACCGCCTCGGACTGCTGCACGGGCGGATGAAGCCCGCGGAGAAGGAGCGCACGATGGCAGCGTTTGCTGCGGGGGAGATTCAGCTTCTCGTGTCCACGACGGTCATCGAGGTCGGCGTGGACGTGCCCAACGCGGTCATCCTCGTGGTGGAGAACGCCGAGCGGTTCGGTCTCGCACAGCTTCATCAGCTTCGCGGTCGCGTTGGACGCGGACAGCATCTGTCCACCTGCATCCTCATCTCCGATCACCGCGGTGAGGAGACCCGTCGCCGCCTACAGGTGATGTGCGCGACGACCGACGGCTTCCGCATCGCGGATGAGGATCTGAAAATGCGTGGCCCCGGCGACTTCTTCGGCAGCCGTCAGCACGGTCTGCCGAATTTGAAGATGGCAGATCTGATGGCGGATATGGGGCTCGTACAGCTTGCGCAGACGAGCGCGGCGAACCGTCTGTCCGCTGACCCCGAGTTGTCCCTGCCTGAGCACGCACCGCTGCGCCTCGCGGTCGCCCGCCTGTTCGCGCAGGTCGGCGCGCAGGGGCTTAACTAATCACAAAAACAGACGACCGTCGGTCGGGTGTTTTTGCTTAGTTTTCAGCGTCCATAGCCTCTCCCTTTGGGAGAGGTGTCGCCGCAGGCGACGGAGAGGGTGTGCTTTATGGTTTGATCATTCTTCCATCTGCTTGCCGAGGAAGGCGGCGGCGACCTGCGCGAGACGCACGTCCCCCTCGCTGGGCACGGTGCCCGACTCGGGCTGCAGCAGACACACCACCCCCGTGATGTCGCCCGCGGCGATGATGGGGGCGGCGACCGCCGCAAAGCGGTTGACCGCCTCGACGGGCTGCAGGCGGTTGGTCGCGCCCGCGTGGGTGACGTACACCTGGCGGGATTCCATTACCTCGTCGAGTTGGGCGGACACCCGCCGTTCGTAGAACTCCTTGCGGGCGTTGCCCGCGGCGGCGATGACGTGGTCACGGTC
This sequence comes from Acutalibacteraceae bacterium, assembly GCA_045533185.1. GTDB lineage: Bacteria > Bacillota > Clostridia > Oscillospirales > Acutalibacteraceae > UBA5905. Next base: position 1,665 of record JAZSHK010000069.1, read on the forward strand.
GCAGATGAGCACCGTCATATTGCAGGCGCGGGACAGCACATCCGCGTACTGCACCGCGAAGGGGGAGAGCTCCCCGACGGGGGAGTATTTCTTAAACACCACCTCGCCGTCCTTTTCGGTGAAGATCTCCAGCGGGTCGCCTTCGCGGATCCGCATCGTTCTTCTAATTTCTTTTGGGATAACCACGCGACCAAGGTCGTCAATTCTTCTCACAATACCTGTTGCTTTCATATATAAAAACTCCTTTAATTTCAAATCGTGATACTATTATTTGTGATTTGTGAGAATTTATACTGTGAAATTTAATATCTTAACATTAAAGGACGATTCTAATAGATATAGTAATGTGTTTTGATGAATTTTGCGTGCAATTGAACGATAAAATAAATTTTTAATGATAAACGTTAAAAAATAGTTGACAAACATTGTTTTATGTGTTATTGTATATACAACAAAAAACTTTGGAGGAAAAGAAAATGAACAAATCAAATTTAATCGCTAGAAAATTAGACACTTTTATCAAATGGTGCTTTCGTTTTATGTTGGGTGCCACAATCTTATGTGTTCCTATTCTTATTGTAACAGCAATAATACTAAAAATTGACCCTAACTATACAAACGAGATTATGAGTACATTTACTTTTGGTAATTTAGAATTTTATGTAAAAGAAGATATGGTTCCGTCGACTAATTTTGCAATTACCTACATATTAACTATGGGCGGAATTTTATTGTTGTGTGCGGTCACAAGTTGTATATGCTTTAAAATTTTAAGAAATATTTTTAAGCCCATTATTGCGGGTGAGCCTTTTCATACTACGATTTTTCTCAATCTCAAAAAATTAGGATGGATAAGTATTATATTCGGGCTTGTATCCGGTACTTTTTCAATAGTTGAATCTTTGGTTTTATACTATGGATACGATCTTGGAACTATTCTTGTCAACGAAAATATCACTAGAGTTGTGCCACAGTTCACATTTGAATTAGATTTTATTCTTGTTTCAGCTGTAATATTTTTGCTTTCCTATATTTTCAAATATGGAGCGGAATTGCAACAGCAA
>JAZSHK010000088.1:0-1966 GCA_045533185.1 Acutalibacteraceae bacterium
CCGTCCTTAAAGGACACGCTTTCGACGCGCGGCACTTCGCGGATGACGATATCGTCGATGTAAGCATTTGCACCGTTAGCATAAAAGCTGATGTGCTGGCTTCCCCACGCGCCACTGCCGTACACAAGGTCAGATGAGCCGGGCGCGACGTAGAAGGTGTAGGTCTCCCACTCACCGGAAGCGGTGGAAGCCGTCTGATCGCCGGAATAGGCGGTGAAATTCGCGCCCCAGTTTTTACAGAGTCTCACGCCGGGACCGGTACGGCGGAAGGTGATCTCCAGATACATATCCGAATTCAGTTGGAGGCCCTTCAGTGTACCGTTCAACTGGAAGTAACCCGCCCGACCGCTGACAAGCTTTAATACCTTGTTCGTGCTGTCCGTCGGGTCGACCGTATGCGCGGAACCCGCTCCGTACACGCTCGAAAGGCCCGCGTTCGCCGTGCCGAACACGGCGTTCTCCACCGTCATATCCGCGCCGGGGAACAGGTTGAACGTGCCATCCTGCGGCGCTTCCAAAATCTGGATGTTCACCGCGTCGAAGCGGGTCGCGCCCGTGCGGGTGAATTTGATATCGAGGGCCGAAAGACCGGCGTCCGGGGTGAAGTGGTACTGGTAGACGCGCCACGCATCGTTGGCGACCGTCGTCACCGCGGCGCCCGTGATGCCGACGAGTTCGACCTTGCCCGCGCCGCCCTTGGCGGTAAAGCGCAGCGCGTAGCGGCTGCCCGCCTTGAGATCGACCGCCACCGTCTTGGTCACCGTCGTACCTTCCGTCGCGCCGAGACCGATGTTCTGGTCGATCGCGCCGTAGATGAGGTTACTCTCCGTGTCGGTCTCGGTCGGCATACCCATCGGCAGCGTCTTGTATTCCGAGGCGCCGCAGGGGCAGAAGCGCTCCCACACGTCGAGGTCGTCCTCCACCACTTCTTCCTCGGTCATATCGGGGGTGGTTTCGGGCAGCGCCGCGATCGGGGTCTCGTTGACACCGAAGTAGGTCGACAGGTCGACCTTCGACAGACGGATGTGCTGACGGTTGACGGTGTAGGAGATGTACAGTTCGTTGCCGTACACCATCGCGAACGGATAGAAGCAGCTGCTTTGCATATCCGCGACCAACACCGCTTCACTATTGCCGATGTTATCGGTGTCAATGCGGACGAAGCCGATGCCGTTGCGGTTTTTCGGCGCGTGCATCAGATACAGTTCGCCGTTGTAGTAGAAGAAATCCGAACGCGACTGGCAATCCTTGATCTCCAGCGGTGCGGCCCACTCACCCGTCGTTAGATCGTAGCAGGTAAGGAAGCCCGTGTCGCACTTAATTTTGTTGCCCTCGTCGTCGAAGGTGGAGTTGCCGTCGTACTGGCGAACGAAGTAATACACCTTGTCGCCGAGCACGTAGGTGGCGTTTTCGTACTCGCTCTGGTTATCAAAATCGGGAGCGGCGACGAATTCCCACGTGATGAGGTCCTTACTCTTGATGATGCAGTTGAACTGCCAGATGTAGGCACCCGTGTAGTACCACGTGACGCCGTCCTCCACGCGGGGGGTCAGCTTCTGCATGTTACCGATGTCAGAGAGCAACCAACGGGTGTCCATCCCGTTCGCTTTGAGCGCTTTGCGGACACCGCTGATGGAGAAGTCGTTGGTGACGTCGCCCGCCTTGAAGCGGTTGACGCGGATCGGGCCGAGTTCGCCCGTCGCGACGTCAAACACGCGGTAGAAACGGTAATACTGCGAGGTCTTGGCGGTCCACATAATGAAGACCTCGCTCGTGTCCTTATTCATCAGGATGGTGTCGTACAGCATCTCGACCTTCTGGCCTTCGACGGTGTCGCCCACCTTCTGGATGGTGATGGCGGTCATATCCGACGGATCGTCGACGGGGCAGTACGCGAAACGGGCTTCCTGATGCGCCGCACTCTCCGCCGCGGTGGCGGTGTTCGCCGCTAAAACCGAACAAAAAA
>JAZSHK010000125.1:0-1734 GCA_045533185.1 Acutalibacteraceae bacterium
GTGGTCAGTGTCACGGCCTTGACCAGACACTTTTCACGGGCCAGACGCAGTGTCATATCGTGTGCACCGGCCGTAAAGTAGAATTCAAGGTCGCCCGCCGCGGCATCAACCGCACGCAGGGTCTTGGTGCTCCACACCGAAACTTCTTTTTGATTGGGGCGAATCTGATTTCCGTGGATGTCGTACTGCAGGTCGCCGTCGTTCACCCAGCTCCGTTCCAGCGGAAGACCCGCCGCCTCCGCAAAGGGAAGGCTGCCGTCAATCAGAAGGTCCGCGCTGATGGAGTCGTACGAATCGGGCAGAGCCTTATAATCGACCGAAATCAGGTAATTGCCGGCCACGGCAACGTCAAACCGCCAGGTGATTTGATCGCCCTCGGCGAGAGTGCCTACCTTGCCCTTTTCCTCGTCATCGACCAGGACAGCATTCTGCGCCGCGGCAACATCCAATTGAATGCTCTGCTCCGGCAGGTCGCCCGCTTCGGCTTTGTAGTCCAAATAGGCAACGGCCGATCCCGTTGTTTGCGCTGCCGCAGCAAAAGGCACCGCCGACAAAAGCACAAGGATGACGCAGACGATTGACAATAACTTTTTCCTCATAAAGCCTTCTTCCCTTTCCAAAATTTGAAGAACTGTGGTGGGGCACGAAAAATTGCCCTATATTGTTTCGTCGCACCGTCGTGCAACGCGGATTGTCACATTTAATAGATGGCAGGCGTAAAGCAGACGCCTGACGGCACCTGTGCGCGGTGCCGACCCAAAAGCGGCGGCAAAACCGTTTGGGCGGTTTCAACCGCCGCTTTCGGGTCTTTCCCATATTTTTCAGAAGGAAAATGGATTAGTCGATCGCTTTCACGTGAATCACGGCCATATCGCCGGCATCCACGGTTACGGCAACGTTCTTGCCGTCGGTTTCAACGGCATAACCGTTGAGAATTTCGGAGATTTCATACTGTTTATTCTCATCAAGTCCCATATCGCCAAAGGGGATAACGGCCTTGATCTCGACCGCTTCCGTCTCGGTGTTGGGGAGCACGAGCACACCGTGGTCACCCATATACCGTGCATACGCCTGCAAATGGCAGTTGGATTCCACTTTGCAGATGTTGCTGTCGCGGTGGTTCGGCGGGAAGTAATCAAAGATGTCGGGATGCAGACGGCGAACACGCATCATATTGGTCATTGCCAGATGGTATTGTTTGTGCTCCGGCTCCTCCAGCAGCTCCCAACGAATGACGTTATTGAACAGAATACGACCGGGCTCCAGCGGGTTGATCCAGTCTTCACCGATGAACCAAAGCGGGATGTACGGGGCGAAGATAGCCTGATATCCGGCACGGATCTTATCACCCTCCAGACACGGACGGGGATTGTCGTGGCAGGAAAGGCAGACACAGTAGAAGCGCTCCATACCGCCGAGACCCCGATCCTGTGTGTAGATGGTGCCGTGGCCTGCGCCGGTCTTGACCGCATCAACGATGTTGTGCAGATGGGTGAACATCGTGTGGCTATTCCAGCGTTCGGGATCCTCGTTGGTGATCTGCTCGTCAAAATCGTAGGCTTCATCGCGCTCGCTGGTACACTCGGCGATGACGCAGATCTTCTTACCCATATCCAGCAATCTCTTGCGGATGCCGGCGATGTATTGATGTCCGGTCACAAACGGCTCCAGATCAACGCGGTAGCCGTCGATTCCGGTTTTGAAAACGATGTCAATCATCTGCTCCGCGTACCA
>JAZSHK010000116.1:0-2462 GCA_045533185.1 Acutalibacteraceae bacterium
ACCCGCGAGTTCGAGCAGATGGAGCTGGAGTTCTTCTGCCAGCCCGGCACCGAGCTTGAGTGGTTCAAGTATTGGAAGGACTTCTGCCATCAGTGGCTGCTCGGCCTCGGTATGAAGGACGAGAACCTTCGTCTGCGCGACCACGACCCTGAGGGGCTGAGCCACTATTCCAACGCGACCACCGACTTTGAGTTCGTGTTCCCGTTCGGCTGGGGCGAGCTGTGGGGCGTGGCGTCCCGCACCAACTTTGACCTCAACGCCCACCAGACCACCTCGGGCAAGGATATGACCTACTTCGATCAGGAGAAGAACGAGCACTACATTCCCTACGTCGTCGAGCCCTCACTGGGTGCCGACCGCGTGACGCTCGCGTTTCTCGTCGAGGCGTATGACGAGGAGGTCGTCGACGCCGAGAAGAACGACACCCGTGTGGTGCTGCGTCTGCATCCCGCGCTCGCGCCCTTCAAGGCGGCGGTGCTCCCGCTGTCCAAGAAGCTCAGTGAGCCCGCGATGGCGATCCAGCAGGAGCTGGCCAAATACTTTATGGTCGACTTCGACGAGTCCGGCTCGATCGGCAAGCGTTATCGCCGTGAGGACGAGATCGGTACGCCTTACTGCATCACCTACGACTTCGACAGCGAGGTCGACGGCTGCGTCACCGTGCGCGACCGCGACACGATGCAGCAGGAGCGCGTGGCGATCAAGGATCTCAAGGCGTATCTCGAGGAGCATATCGCGTATTAAGGGACTGATTAAGAACTGATGGGGTGATCCGTGTGGATCGCCCCATCCTTGCAAAGGAGATAGAACACTATGCGTATCGTTGTGAAGGTGGGAACGTCCACATTAGCGCACGCGACGGGGCTACTCAACATCCGCCGCGTGGAGAAGCTGTGCGCCGTGATGAGCGACCTCAAGAACGCAGGCCACGAGCTGGTGCTGGTGTCCTCGGGCGCGATCGGGATGGGCGTCGGTAAGCTGTCGCTCGGCAGCCGTCCGACCGACATCCCGACCAAGCAGGCGGCCGCCGCGGTGGGGCAGTGCGAGCTGATGTACACCTACGACAAGCTGTTCACCGAGCATAATCACACCGTCGCGCAGGTGCTGCTCACGGGAGCGGATCTTCAGCACGAGGGGCGCCGCGCCAACTTCCACAACACGATGTACCGCCTGCTGGAACTCGGCGTGTTACCCATTATTAATGAAAACGACACCGTTGCTACCGAGGAGATCGTCATCGGCGATAACGACACCCTCGGCGCGATCGTCGCGACCAACGTCGGGGCAGATCTGCTCATCCTGCTGTCCGACATCGACGGCCTCTACACCGCCGACCCCCACACCGACCCGACCGCGACCCTTGTGCCGACAGTCGAGCGCATCACCCCCGAAATTGAAGCGTCCGTCGGCGGCGCGGGCAGTAATCTCGGCACCGGCGGAATGCAGACGAAGCTGTCTGCCGCCAAGATGGTGACCGCCGCGGGCATTGATATGGTGATCGCCAACGGCGAAGACCCCGACGTGCTGTACGACATCGTCGCGGGCAAAGAGGTCGGCACGCGCTTTCTGGCGGAGGAGAAATAAATGAGAACGACACAAGAGATCCTGCGCTGTGCGAAGGCGGCGAGCCGAAGCTTATCCGCCCTCACCACACAGCAGAAGAATGAAGCACTGTCCGCGATGGCGGACAGCCTGCTCGCACACACCGACGCTATTTTAGCCGCTAACCGCGCGGATGTCGCGGCGGCTGAGGGGCGTATTTCCTCGGTAATGATCGACCGCCTGACGCTGACCGCCGCCCGCATCGAGGGGATGGCGCAGGGGATCCGCGAGGTCGCGGCATTGCCCGATCCCGTCGGGCGCGAGCTGTCGCGCACCGTCCACGGCAAGGGGATGGTGATCCGCAAGATTGCCGTGCCGATCGGCGTGGTGGCGATTATTTATGAGAGCCGCCCGAACGTGACCTCGGACGCGGCGGCTCTGACCTTAAAATCGGGTAATGTCTGCGTGCTGCGTGGCGGCAAGGAAGCCTACCGCTCGGCGGCGGCGATCGTCGCGGCATTGCGCGAGGGACTCGCACAGGTCGGCGTCTCGCCCGATATGGTGGGCCTCATCGAGGACACCACCCGCGCGAGCGCCAACGAGCTGATGCGCGCGGAAGGACTCGTTGACCTGCTCATTCCGCGCGGCGGCGCGGGGCTCATCCGCGCCTGCGTGGAGAACGCGACCGTCCCCTGCATCCAGACGGGCACGGGCATCTGCCACGTGTACGCCGATAAGGCGGCGGATCTCGCGATGGCGCTCGACATCCTCGACAACGCGAAAATGAGCCGCCCCTCGGTGTGCAACGCCGCCGAGGTGTGTCTGGTGCACAAGGACATTGCGGCGGATTTTCTGCCGATGCTGAAAGCCCGTCTGTGCGATTCCGCGCGCGAACACCCTGCCGAATTGCGACTGGATGC
>JAZSHK010000134.1:0-5976 GCA_045533185.1 Acutalibacteraceae bacterium
GGATGAGCGAGCCGAGCTTGAGCACGCCCATGAGAATCAGCATCACGCCTGCCATCACGGTGGCGAGGAACAGGCCGTCCATCCCCTGCGTAGCGACGATGCCGGCGACCACGGTCGCAAACGCGGCGGTCGGACCGGCGATCTGCACGCGGCTGCCGCCGAGCAGCGACACCACAAACCCCGCCGCAACGGCGGTGTAGATGCCGCAGGCAGGCTCGACGCCCGAAGCGAGCGCCAGCGCAATGGACAGCGGCAGGGCAATGATCGCCACGATCAGACCCGCAACGAGGTCTTTCGCAAGCTGGGCCTTGGTATAGCCTTTCATTGCCGAAATCAGCTTCGGCTGTAAGTAAAACTCTTTCAACGTATTCACACTCCTCAAAAATCCATCGGCCAATATACCACCATCCGCATAAAATGTAAAGAAAAGATTATGGACATATCTTGTTTTTTTCGGCAGAATGTGCTATGCTTTGTGCAGATCACTCCTAGGGGAGGTTATTCTATGAACTACTGCGGTTATCACACCCACACCACCTTCTCCGACGGCAAAAACACGCCCGAGGAAATGGTCAAGGCAGCCATCGCGCGCGGAATGCCCGCCATCGGCTTCTCCGACCACAGCGACACACCCTGCGATCAGTCGTATTGTATGAAAATGGAGCAATACCCCGCCTATCTCGCGGAATTAAACCGCCTCAAAGAGAAATACGCCGACCGTATCACGATTATGCGCGGTCTGGAGCTGGACTACGACTCGGATATGACCTTTGCCAAGGAGCTCGACTATTACCTCGGCTCGGTGCACTATCTGATGTACAATTACAAGGTGTACGCCGTCGACCACGCGCGGGATATTCAGCTCGACTGCATCAACACCGAGTTCGGCGGCGACAAGCTCGCCTTCGCGCAGGATTATTTCGACACCGTCGTGCGCCACATCACGCGGTGCAAGCCCACCATCGTCGGGCATTTTGACGTCATCACGAAGTTTAGCCTGATGGACGAGGACGACCCCGAATATCAGCGCATCGCGCTCGCCGCGCTGGAAAAGACGGTCAAGGTCTGCCCCGTCGTTGAGGTGAACACGGGGGCCATCTCCCGCAAGTGGCGCGACCGCCCCTACCCCGCCGATTTTCTGCTGCGAGGGCTGCGCGAGATGGGCGGCGAGGTCATCCTCGGCGCGGACACCCACGCGGCGGACACCATCGACTGCGCGTTCCCGCTCGCAGTGGAGCTTATTAAGAAGGCGGGCTTCGACCACCTGCTGACCCTGTGGCCGGACGGGTTTCATAAAGAAATGCTGTAATCGGGAACGGGACGGGAAACCCGTCCCCTACAATGCGTATTCGAATTACGCCGCAGGGGCGGATGCCCACATCCGCCCGATGAATTTTACGTAAAGCCTGACGGGACGATGTAGGCAGCGTCCCCTACAAGCCCGATTTTGTGGTTTCATAAACCGTCAATAAACATCCTGTCATACCCGCCACCGGGTGGGTGAATGCCCGCGGCAGAGCAAGCCCTGCCGCCTTAAGCATTCGTTCGTGCATCGTTAGGTCTTGGAAGATGCACGGCGGATGCTTATTTTGTTAGAAAGGAAAATGACCTATGTTCAACTCATTTCGCGATCTGACCCGCTTTGAGCGGACCTTGTGGCTGACCTCGGTCTGCGCCGTGGTGCTGTCCTACACCCTCTCGGGCGGCGGGGATATCCTCACGATGATCGCCTCGCTCATCGGGGTGACGGCGCTCATCTTCGTCGCCAAGGGCTACGTCCTCGGGCAGGTGCTTACCGTTGTGTTCGCCGTGTTCTATGGCATCATCTCGTTTTTCTTCCGCTATTACGGCGAGATGATCACCTATTTGTGTATGACCGCACCGATCGCGATCGTATCGGTGGTGTCGTGGCTGCGCCACCCCTACAACGGCTCGCGCGAGGTTGCGGTCAGCCGCCTGACGCGACGGCAGATCGCGGTGATGATCGTGTCTGCGGCGGCGGTGACGGCGGCGTTTTACGTCATCCTGCGTGTGCTCGGCAACGCGAACCTTATGTTCAGCACCGTCTCGGTGACAACGAGCTACATCGCGTCGTACCTCACCTTTCTGCGCAGTCCGTATTACGCCGTCGGCTACGCGGCGAATGATATTGTTCTCATCGTGTTGTGGGTGCTCGCGACGGTGGAGAGCCTGTCCTACCTGCCGATGGTGCTGTGCTTCGTGCTGTTCTTGGTCAACGACCTCTACGGATTTTATAACTGGCAGCGGATGCAAAAGCGGCAGGAAGAGTGAACGCGCATCGTCCCCTACAACCCCGATTTTATTTATCCGCAAGTTCAAACTTTTTCCGCATTGTTTGTTTGAGGGTTTGTAATACCTCACTCGGCACATCCACATAAATACATTTTCTGCATCCGCCTTGGAGATCTAACGACACTCCACTTAACAGACATTGTCCGTTTTCTTCATAAATGCAGAAGACATTTTCGCAAGAATCCACCCTATCACCCCTCGCACAGTTTACCACAACGCAACCATAAACGCAACCACTTTTGGTTATATAATTAAAACCGCTTTTTGGGTATAGTATCAATGTAGGAGTTGATACTATGTTTAAAATTGAAAAAGAACTTAAGAACGCGACCATCTCCCGCACCGTACGCTTTACCGAACCGCTGTTTGAGCAGTTAAACGCATTATCGGCGGAAAACGGCATTTCTTTCAACCTGTTGGTATTGCAGTGCTGTAAATATGCGCTGGATAATCTCGAAACCGAAGAAAAGTAAAAAAGGAACGCTCGGCTGAGCGTTCCTTTTTATTTCATCGATTGTCCGCGGTGATGGGCAGGCTCGCGACGGCGTTGAGGTCGGTGCCGGCAGTGTTGCCTGCCTGCAGCTCGTAATACCCCTGCGCCGCGACCATCGCGCCGTTATCCCCGCACAGCGACAGGGGTGGCAGATAGAGGTTATATCCCCGCTCGGCGCAGGCGGCCTCCATTCCGCGGCGAAGGCCCGCATTAGCGGCGACACCGCCCGCGAGCACGATGGTGTGCGCGCCGAGGTCCTCGGCGGCGAGCATCGTGTTGCCCACCAGCAGCTCGGTCACGGTGTGACGGAAGGACGCGCACAGATCGGCTTTGTTGATCTCCTCGCCCTTCTGCGCGGCGTTGTGCAGGCGGTTGAGCACCGCGGTTTTCAGCCCCGAAAAGCTGAAATCGTACCGACTGCCCTCGACGTGGGGGCGGGGCAGCACGTAGGCGGTCGGGTCGCCTTCCTCGGCGAGGCGGTCAAGCGCCACACCGCCGGGGTAGGGCATCCCCATCGCGCGGGCGGCTTTGTCGTAGCACTCACCCGCGGCATCGTCGCGGGTGCGCCCGATGACCTCGAAATGCGTGTAGCTGTCCACCCTCACGATATGGCTGTGCCCGCCCGACACCACCAGACACAAAAACGGCGGTTTGAGATCAGGGTAGGCGAGATAGTTTGACGCGATGTGCGAACGCAGATGATGCACGGGAATAAGCGGCTTTCCCGTCGAGAGGGCGAGCCCTTTCGCAAAGCTCACGCCGACGAGCAGCGCGCCGATCAGCCCCGGCGCATAGGTGACGGCGATGCCGTCGATGTCGGCGAGGGTCACCCCCGCCTCGTCCAGCGCACGGCGCACGACCCCGCTGATGGCTTCCGCGTGGCGGCGGCCCGCGATCTCGGGCACGACGCCGCCGTACAGACGGTGCTCCTCGACCTGCGAGGCAACGATATTCGACAGCACCCGCCGCCCGTCCTCGACGACAGAAGCCGCGGTCTCATCGCAGGATGATTCAATTCCTAATATCAGCATAAACCAGCACTCCTTCGTAGGGGGCGGGTTTCCCGTCCCGCGGGCGGGGAGACCCCGCCCCTACAAACCAATTTTCGGGTTCGACAAAATACACACTCACAAATACAACGAATAAATGGCGGCGTCCTCGGTCGGCTTAGCGTAAAAATTCGGGCGCACGCCGTCGCACACATACCCCCCGCCCGCATACAGCGCGATGGCGGCGGTGTTGGACGCGCGCACCTCCAAGGTCAGGCGGTACAGCGCGTGCTCCCGCCCGTAGGCTTCCAGCGCCGCCATCAGCAAGCGGGCGACCCCCTGCCGCCGTGCGGCGGGGTCGACCGCGACGTTGGCGATATACCCCTCGTCACCGACGTGGTGCATCCCCGCGTAACCGAGCACGCGCCCGTCGGCATCCACTGCGACGCGAAACACGGCGCGTGGATTATTCAATTCTTCGGTCAGCGCCGCCGCCGACCACGGGGTCGAAAAACACTGCTCCTCGAGCTCCGCGATCGCCGCAATATGCGCCGCCGCCATCGGCAAAACGTGCATCATCATACCTCGTCTTATCAACAAAAAGGGGCAGAGTCCCCTCTGCCCCTTGTGCGTGTTCGAGAAATTACATATTCTCCTCGATGTAGGTCACCAGCTGGCCGACGGTGCGGATCTTCTCGATCATCTCGTCCGGCACCTCGCCGATGTTAAATTCGTCCTCAAGGGACATCAGCATATCCACCAGGTCCAGAGAATCCGCACCCAGATCGTCCACGATGTCGGTCTCCGCCGTGATGGTATCGGCCTCAACCTCAAACTGCGCACTCAAAATCTCTTTAATCTTTTCTAATACCATAGAACCCATTCATCCTTCCGCAATTTCGCCCGCCGGGACAGCGGCGAAACGTAGTTTAGCGAGGGGGCTTTTGCATCCCTCTGCATCCATATTATGCAAAATACGCGCATTTGTCAATCATTTTTTTCCACGCGGACAAAATCGCAAAAAAGTGTTGACAAGGGACGATATCCGTGCTATAATGGCCGATGCCGCATGTCTCGGGCGCGGTTTTTCCGCGACAAGTGACCCCGTGTCCGCCCGCAAACAGCGAGTCTAAAGAAAAGGTTGGTACGCCTATGTACGCTATTATCGAAACCGGCGGCAAGCAGTACAAGGTGCAGAATGGTGACACTCTGTACATTGAGAAGCTGGACGCTGCCGAAGAAGCCTCCGTCACCTTCGACAAGGTGATCGCCCTGCACGATGATGCCGCGCTGAAGGTCGGCGCTCCCTATGTTGAGGGTGCCTCCGTCACCGCTCACGTGCTGAAAAACGGCAAGGGTAAGAAGATCACGGTCTTCACCTACAAGCCCAAGAAGGGCAGTGCCCGCAAGCTCGGTCACCGTCAGCCCTACACCAAGGTGCAGATCGACACCATCAACGCCTGAATATGATTCGGGTAAGCTTCAAAGCAGCACACGGAAAGCTGTGCGGCTTTCGCATCACCGGTCACGCCGGCGGTGAGATGGGGCAGGACATTGTATGCGCCGCGGTTTCGTCCGCCGCCTATATGACCGCCAACACCGTCACCGAGATCCTCGCCGCCCCCGCGGACATCACCGTGGACGAGGGGCTGATGGATCTGACCGTCACCGACCGCGTCGATGCTTGCCAGAGTATTCTGGGCGGCTTCCGACTTCACCTGCAGGCACTCGAAGAACAGTACCCCGCGCGGGTACACCTAATGAATACGGAGGTGTAATTCCTATGTTGAAACTGAACATCCAGCTGTTCGCCCACAAGAAGGGCGTTGGCTCCACCAAGAACGGCCGCGACTCCGAGTCCATGCGCCTCGGCGTGAAGCGTGCCGACGGTCAGTTCGTTCTGGCCGGCAACATCCTGGTTCGTCAGAGAGGCACTCACATCCACCCCGGTGTTAATGTGGGTATCGGCAGCGATGACACCCTGTTTGCTCTGGTTGACGGCACTGTCCGTTTTGAGCGCAAGGGCAAGGATCGCCGTCAGTGCTCTGTTTACGCTCAAGAGCAGTAATCACGAACACAGTTTTGGCTTTGAAAGGCTGCTGCATATTTGCAGCAGCCTTTTTTCACGGGGTATGTTATACTGTGATACAATTTCATTGATACCGGGAAATAATAAGATTG
>JAZSHK010000076.1:0-6251 GCA_045533185.1 Acutalibacteraceae bacterium
GTCGTTTTGTGCTATCCGTTTACATCCATCACCGTGCCGAGGAAGAAGGGCACGTTGGTCTCGCAGTCGATGAGCATATACACAAATGGGCGGTCTAGGGTGACGGTCTTGGGCTCAGGGTTCGCGGCCGAGCCCGCTGCCATATCAATGACAGTTGCCGCGCCTGCCTTGGTGCCCTGCTCGGCGACCGAGATAAAGGTCTTGTGCACCACGCGGTTGATGAAGATGTTGCCCTTTGTCGAGCTGCCGAGCGACGAGAAGTCCGCTTTTTTTACGCTGAACGCGTCGCGCATTCCCATATCTTCCAGAAGCGCGGACATATCGGTGCTGTATTCGGTCTCGAACTTCGGGAGAGCGGCAACGACGTACATCGACTGCGGCGAGGACAGCGTCGCGTCCAGCATCGCGCGCAGTGTCGCGCCGTCCAGCGAGGCGACGTAGTCGGAGATGGAGGTGCCGACGTTCGGCAGCAACGCGACAAAGGCGTATTTCGGGTTGCTGTAGAATTTCATAAAGCCGGTGGCGTGCTCGTCCTCGAGATAGATGTATTCACCGCTGTGCATAAACTCGACTCGCTGTACCGTTCCGTCCTCGCGCCTGAAGGTGCCGCTGCGGACTTGGTTTTCCGTGTAGGGAGTCAGCCATTCCGCCTCAAACGCCAGCGCGTTGACCAGACACATCACCGCGTCGGGGGACAGGTTGTCGATGATCTCGGGGATCATTCCGTCGGTCTTGGCCTTGACCCAGTCGTTGATGTCGGCGACGGTTGACTGATTAAAGGGGGCCTTGTAGAGGTCGGCGCCGTAATAATCGGCGTTCTTTTGCAGGAAATCCCGATCGGCCGTAAAGCTGTCGTCGGCGGTAAACCAGATGGAGTTGGCGAGGCTGAGCTTGGTTTTTTCGTCTTGCGGCAATGTCTGGATATAGCTGTACAGGTAGCTGTTCAGTATGTCGGTCGGCAGGCCGAGCACCTGCTCCATCTGCGCGAGTGTGTTCTGCTTTGCGCCGTTGGCGGTCATCGCGAGCGCACTCACCACCGACAGAGGGGAAATGAGCGTGTTTTTGCCGCTTTCCTCGCTCGCCTTGAACAGCCGTACGGCAAAATCGGTTAGTGCGGCATTACCGGCGGTCAGGTCATCGGTCGTTGTGACCGTGGCTGCGGAGATGCCCTCCATCAGATCGACCGTCGGTGCGTCGGCGTTTGCAGGGCGGTTTTCGATCTGTGAGGTGGTCGGTCTGGGATCGCTGTCGGGCGTGACGGGGCGTAGCTCGTTCACCGCGAGCACAGACACGGCGATGATGCATAGACAGGCGACGGCGGCGAGCCCACGCCGCCATAAACGGCTGCGGCTTTTCGACTTGGCGCGGAGCTTGTCGACCTCTTCAATGAGCTTGTCGTCAAGCTGATTCAGTGCGTCGTGCAGGTTGTTTGCATTCATACGTCGAAACCCTCCTTTTGCAGATAGGCTCTAAGCCTTTGTCGTGTGCGGAATAGCTGGCTCTTCGCTTTTGCTTCGCTCATTCCGCAATAGCGTGCGACCTCCCGTAAAGGGTCAAGGAAATAGTACCGCCCGATGAACAGCGCGCGTGTGTCGGTCGGCAGGGTGCGCAGGAACGCGCCGATGGTGTCGGCAAGCAGGCGGACCTCGGCCGCCTCCTGCGGGGTATCGCCGCCCGTGAACTGCTCGCCGAGCTCGTCCAGCGACAAGGCGTATTCCGATATCTGTCGCTTCTCGCTGTGGCGCTTGCGCAGACGGTCAATGGATACCCGCCGCGTGATCTTCCCGAGGTAGGTGGACAGCACGCTCGGCTTATGCGGCGGGATGGAGCTCCACGCCGCCATATAGGTGTCGTTGACGCTCTCGCGGCTGTCCTCGAGGTCGGTCAGGATGTTGTAGGCGACCTTGGTAAGGTAACGGTCGTATTTTTCCTGCGTGGCGGCGAGTGCCGCCTCATCCCGCTCCCAATAGAGCGCAACGATCCTCTCATCGTGCATCGAATTCCTCCTTTACGGGTGTCGTCATTCTATATCTCGGCAAAAAGCGGCCTTGGTTTCGCCGGATGGAAAATTATGCAATTCCATTGTAGCATATATAATGAAAAAAGGATAGTGGCCGGATAAAAATATAGCATTGCTATTCCTTTTACGGTATGATATAATGAAGCGGTAATGAATCGACACGGTAAGAAGGTGCAATGTATGAAATGGTCACTGGTCGTGCCCTGCTATAACGAAGAGGCGAGCGTGCGGGCGTTCTTTACCGCCTGCCGCGAGGCGATCGGGGACAGGATGTCCTATGAGGTGGTGTTTGTCAACGACGGCAGTCGCGACAACACCTGGAATGAGCTCAAAGCATTATACGAGGAATACCCCGAACAGATCAAGCTGATCAATTTCTCCCGCAATTTCGGCAAAGAGGCGGGGATGTACGCGGGCTTACAGCGCGCACAGGGGGACTACGTTACCGTCATCGACGCGGATCTGCAGCAGCGTCCCGAGATCGCGCTTCAGATGGTGGATTTTCTCGAGGCGAACCCCGACGTTGATTGCGTCGCGGCGTATCAGGACGCGCGACGCGAAAATAAGTTTATTGCCGCGTGCAAAAAGATGTTCTACAAATTCATTGATTTTGCCTGCGAGATCAGCTTTAAGGCGGGGGCGAGCGATTTTCGCACGATGCGCCGCGAGATGGTCAAGGCGGTGCTCGCGATGAGCGAGTATCACCGCTTCTCCAAAGGTATTTTTTCGTGGGTTGGGTTTAATACACATTATATTCCGTACACCGCCGAGGAACGGCAGGGCGGAAAAAGCTCGTGGTCGTTCAAAAAGCTGTGCAAATACGCGTTT
Organism: Acutalibacteraceae bacterium; assembly: GCA_045533185.1. Taxonomy (GTDB): domain Bacteria; phylum Bacillota; class Clostridia; order Oscillospirales; family Acutalibacteraceae; genus UBA5905. Next base: position 2,849 of record JAZSHK010000076.1, read on the forward strand.
GAGGGGATCATATCGTTTACGACCTTCCCCTTGCGCATTGCGACTATTGTCGGTGCGCTGATGGCGGTGGCATCGGTGCTGTACAGCATCGTGGTGCTGGTGCAAAAACTGGCGTTCGGCATCGATGTACCCGGTTACGCCACCATCGTGCTGCTCATCCTGCTCATCGGCGGGTTGCAGATGATCATGCTCGGCATCATCGGCGAGTACATCGCCCGCATCTATATTCAGGGCAAGCACCGTCCCGTCTACATCGCGAAGGAATACATCGCACAGAAAAAAGAAGAAGAATAAAGGAAACGGTCGGCAAGGAATTCCTTGCCGACCGTTTTTTAACCGTTATTTGAAATGTGCCGCGCGACGTGTACGCCGCTGGCGGAGGCGTGGGACAGCGAGTGGGTGATGCCGCTGCCGTCGCCGATGATGTAAAGGCCTTTGTAGCGCGACTCGAGCTTGTCGTTGACCTCGACCTCCATATTGTAGAACTTGACCTCCACGCCGTACAGCAGGGTGTCGTCGTTCGCGGTGCCGGGGGCGACCTTGTCGAGCGCGTAGATCATCTCGATGATGCCGTCGAGGATGCGCTTGGGCAGCACGAGGCTCAGGTCGCCAGGGGTGGCGTTGAGCGTCGGGGTGATGAACGCCTCCTCGATGCGGTTGGGGGTCGAGCGGCGGCCGCGGATGAGGTCGCCGAAGCGCTGGACGATGACTCCGCCGCCGAGCATATTGCTCAGGCGGGCAATGGACTCGCCGTAGCCGTTGGAGTCCTTAAAGGGTTCGGAGAAGTGCTTGGCGACCAGCAGGGCGAAGTTGGTGTTCTCTGTCTGCTTGGCGGGATCCTCGTAGCTGTGGCCGTTGACGGTGATGATGCCGTTAGTGTTCTCGTTGACCACCGCACCCTTCGGGTTCATACAGAAGGTGCGGACCTTGTCGCCGTATTTCTCGGTGCGATAGACGATCTTGCTCTCGTACAGCTCGTCCGTCAGGTGGGCAAATACCGCGGCCGGCAGTTCGACGCGCACACCGATGTCCACGCGGGTGGATTCGGTGGGGATGTCGAGGTCCTTGCAGACGGTCTCCATCCACTTGCTGCCGCTGCGTCCGACCGAGATGATGCAGTCTGCGCATCGGAAGGCGCCCTCCTTGCAGGTGATCTCATAGCCGCTGTCAACAACGCTCACCGTCTGCACGGGAGTGTCGAAATAGAAATCGACCTTGTCCTTGAGATAGGCATAGAGGTTTTCCAGCACGACGAAATTAATATCGGTGCCGAGATGGCGCACCGAGGCGTCGAGCAGGTGCAGGTCATTCTGGATGCAGAGGGTCTTAAAGCGCGTACCCGTTGTGGAATACAGCTTCGTCCCCTCGCCGCCGTAGCGCATATTGATCTCGTCGACGTACTTCATCAGCTCCAGCGCCCGCTTCTTGCCGATGTACTCGTACAGCGTGCCGCCGAAATCGTTGGTGATATTGTATTTACCGTCGGAGAAGGCGCCCGCGCCGCCGAAGCCGCTCATAATGGAGCAGGTCGGGCAGCCGATGCAGGATTTGATCTTATCGCCGTCGATGGGGCAGCGGCGCTTGTGCAGGGCGTGCCCTGCCTCAAAGACTGCCACCTTGAGCTCCGGCTTGCGCTGGGTCAGCTCGTAGGCGGAGAAAATGCCGCCGGGGCCAGCGCCGATGATGATAACGTCGTAATTCATACTGTTTCCTCCAAAAATAAGCGGGCTACATACAGCCTGCCGTGATCGGGGCGTAAACACACATATAATACTGTATCACATTTAACAGACTTTTTCAAGAGTTTTAATATGGGTATAGTCCACGCTGTCAGTGTCATATAGATGCTGTGAGAGGTGAATGCTATGACGATATACACGGTCGCGGCAGGGGATACCTTAAACAGCATTGCGGCACGCTTCGGCGTTAACGCGGCGCTGATCGCCGAGGTCAACGGCATCGGGCAGGATGTGCCGCTGGTGGTGGGACAGGCGATTCTGATCCTCGTTCCCGCCGAAGTCTACACGGTGCAAAGCGGAGACAGCATATACGGCATTGCGCGGCAGTACGGCACGTCGGTTATTCAGCTCTACCGCAACAATCCCGCTTTACGGGGCTTGCCGACGGTGCAGGTCGGGCAGACGCTGGTCATCCGCTATGAGCCCGCGCCGACCGATCTGCTGGACGTTAACGCCTATGCGTACCCGTTCATTCAGTCGTCGCTTTTGCGCGAGACGTTGCCGTATCTGACCTATTTTACCCCGTTTACCTACGGCTTTACGCCGCAGGGGGAGCTCGTGCCGCTGGACGATCAGGCGATGATCGATCTGGCGCTGGAATACGGTGTCACGCCGTGGATGCATCTGTCCACCCTCACGCCCGAGGGGGTGTTCGACAGCGCGCTGGGTCTGGCACTGCTGCGGGACGAAACGGCGCAGCAGCGCTTGATCGGGGCGGTCCTTGCCAATATGCGGGCGAAGAATTATCAGGGCTTGGACGTGGACTTTGAGTTTATCGGCGCTGAGGGCGCGGCGCTGTATGCGCAGTTTGTCACCCGCCTGCGCGAGCAGCTGTCGCCGCTCGGGTATGAGGTAGTGGTCGCGCTCGCACCGAAAACAAGCGCCGATCAGCCCGGCAGTCTGTACGAGGGGCACGACTACGCCGCCCTCGGTGCGGCGGCGGACGGGGTGCTGCTGATGACCTATGAGTGGGGGTACACCTTCGGTCCGCCGCTCGCGGTCGCGCCGATTCCGTCGGTGCGGCAGGTGCTCGACTACGCGGTGACGGTCATCCCGCGGGAAAAGATCTTTATGGGTATCCCGACCTACGGGTATAATTTCCGCCTGCCGTATCAGCGCGGGGTGTCCCGCGCGGATTCGCTGTCCAATGGGCAAGCGCTGGAGCTTGCGCGGCGGTACGGCGCAGAGATCCAATACGATGCGGTCGCGCAGGCGCCGTTCTTCGTCTACACCGACGAGGACGGTGTGGCGCACGAGGTGTGGTTTGAGGATGCGCGCAGCATCGCGGCAAAGCTCGCACTTATCCGCGAATACGGCTTTCGCGGGGCGGGGTATTGGAGCCTTGATCGCCCGTTCCCGCAGAATTGGAGCCTGCTCAACAGCGAGTTTCTTGTGCGGTATTGAAAAACGGCGCAGGATGTGCTAAAATACTACCAAGGGCGGTGAGACGGATGAGTGAGATGCTGTGCGAGGATTGCGAAAACTTTGAATACGATGAAGAATGTGAAGAGTATGTGTGCGTGATGGAATTGGATATGGACGAATATGAGCGTTTTGCGATGTCGGGGCATCGCCGCTGTCCGTATTACCGCGTGCGGGACGATTACCGCATCGTGCGAAAACAGAATTAACGCAAAGCAGCCGTCAACGGAAAATTTCCGTTG
>JAZSHK010000087.1:0-5445 GCA_045533185.1 Acutalibacteraceae bacterium
CCGCGCGAGCGCCTCGGCCTCTTCCACCGTCATCGGCGGCTGCTCGGTCGGGGCGGCGCCCTCCACCACCAGCACGAATTCGCCGCGCGGTGCGTCCTGCGTATACCGCTCGATCGCCGCGGCGGGGGTGGTGCGCACCACCTCCTCGTGGATCTTGGTCAGCTCCCGCACCAGCGCGATCCGCCGATCGCCGAGCACCGACAGCAGGTCCTCGAGTGTTGAGAGCAGCTTGTGCGGTGCTTCGTAAAACACCATCGTGCGCGGCTCGCCCCGCAGGCTGTCGAGATGCTCGCGGCGGGAGCGCTTATTCATACTGAGAAAGCCCTCAAAGGCAAAGCGTCCCGTCGGCAGACCCGCCACCGCGAGCGCGGTCGCCATCGCCGTCGGACCGGGGACGACCCCCACAGGAATGCCCCGCTCGTGACACTGGTCGACCAGCTCCTCACCCGGGTCAGAGATGGCGGGCATCCCCGCGTCGGTGACCAGCACCGCGTTCTCCCCCGCGAGCAGGCGGGCGCAGATCACCTCGCCGCGCTCCCGCTTATTGTGTTCGAAATAGCTCACCAGCGGCTTCGTGATGCCGAAGTGGTTGAGCAGCTTTAAGGTCACGCGGGTATCCTCCGCGGCGATAAAATCGCATGCGCGCAGGGCATCCAGTGCGCGGGGGGAAAAGTCGGACAGATTGCCGATGGGGGTACCCACCAGTGTCAGTCTGCCGACCGTCTTATTGTCATTCATCGTCCATCCTCATTCTCCGTAAATTCTTCGGTATTCAGCGGACGGGGTACCGTCCGCATCCCCCAGCACCAACGGTGCTTCCCACAAAAGCCCCGCCTTGCCGCCCTTGCGGGCCTCGAGCAGGAACAGCCACGGCGGGGTGTCTGCCGTCTGCTGGACGGGGCGCAGGCGTTTGGGCTCCAGCCCCTGTGCGGTCAGCGCCGCGAGCACCGCCGCGAGCCGTTCGGGGCGGTGACACAGGCAAAAGCGACCGCCGAACTGCAGCAGCCACGCCGCGGCGCGGCAGACGTCCCGCAGGGTGTCAGGCTGCTCGTGGCGGGCGCGGCGGGTGTCCTCATTCTCACTCACGCCGCCGCTGTCGGGCGGAAAATAGGGCGGGTTACACACCACGCGGCGAAAACTGCCCGCTGGCGCGATCGACGCGGGCTGCGCCCAATCCGCCACCGCAAAGGTGGGCGCGGGCGTACCGGCAAAGGCGGATGCGCCCTGCTGTGCGAGGGCGATCGCGGCGGGGGAAATGTCCACCCCGTGCACCGCGGCGGGTGTCCCCTCGGCGCACAAACGCAGGGCGATCGCGCCGCAGCCCGTGCCGAGCTCACACACCGTCTCCCCGCGCGCGGGGACGGCAAAATCAGCGAGCAGGATCGCATCGGTGCCGAAACGGTGCACGGCGGACACCGCCGCCTGCGTGTCACCCTTGACCGCGAGCCACGTGAACTCATCCATCGCCATCGCCCCTTTCTCGTTCTTATAAGTAAAATTGCCGGGCAGCGATGCTGTCCGGCAATCTTATGTGCGATTATTCCGCAACGGGAGCCTCAACCGGGCACGCCTCGGCGCAAGCACCGCAATCGATGCAAGCGTCCGCATCGATGACATAGATGCCGTCGCCCTCGCTGATCGCATCGACGGGGCAGCCCTCGGCGCAAGCGCCGCAAGCGATGCACGCATCAGTAATCTTATAAGCCATTTCGTTACACCTCCTATGTGAGACTATATCTATCATATCATAGAAATTCAAAATTGCAATGGTTTTTTATGCCGAATGTTGGAAAAATTTTCACTCCTGCGGTTTGCTACGACCGCGGTGGCGGTTACGATGGCGGTTGCCGCCGTTCTGCGTATTCGCAGGCTTCTCCTCTTTCTCCCTCGGCGCGGGCTCGTTCGCCTCGGCGGGCTTTGCCTTGCTCGGACGGTCGGAGCGGATGACGTTGATGTCCTCCACCCGCATCTCCGCGGGCGGCGAATCGGGGTTCTTGTCCAGCCGCACCTTGACCTGCCCTTTAAGCACCGAGCTCTCGGTGACAACGCCGCGGCCCTCGGGGGTCATCACCGTCGCGCCGACCTTCGGGCACAGCTTCCACAGCTCCTCGTAGGTGCTCTGCTCGTATTTCAGACAGCACATCAGACGGCCGCAGGAGCCCGAGATCTTAGTCGGGTTGAGGGAAAGCCCCTGCTCCTTCGCCATCTTGATGGACACGGGCTGGAAATCGCGCAAAAACTGCGCGCAGCAGAACGGACGCCCGCAGATGCCGAGGCCGCCCAGCTTCTTCGCCTCGTCGCGCACGCCGATCTGGTGCAGCTCGATGCGGGTATGGAACACCCCCGCAAGCTCCTTGACGAGGTTGCGGAAGTCCACCCGCCCCTCGGCGGTGAAATTAAACAGGATCTTGGAATTGTCAAAGGAATACTCCGCGTCGACGAGCTTCATATCCAGCCCGTTGGCGGCGATGCGCTCCTGACAGACCCGCATAGCTTCCCGCTCCTTGGCGGCGTTCTCCTCCACGCGGCGGCGATCCTCGGGGGTCGCCTTGCGCAGGACGGGCTTGATCTCCTTGCCGTCGACGGCGGGGGTTTCGCGGTTCGCGCGCACCACCTCGCCGCATTCTACCCCGCGGGCGGTCTCCACGACCACCATCTCGCCGGGCAGCAGGATGAGATCCTTCGGATTAAAATCGTACACCTTTCCGTTATTACGGAAACGGACACCGACTGTCATAGCCATAATTCTATGTCAACCTTTCTTTCGTTATCGTCACTTGACCTCTGCGGCTTCGCGCAGGCAGGCGCTCATTCGAGTGAGGAACAGCGTATTGTTCATATTGCGGCGTTGCGCCTGCTGCAAGGCACCGATCTGCTGTGAGAGCGCCATCAAGCGCTTGCCCGACAGCCGCGAGGCAAGCTTCTTCGCCGCCTCGGGAGCGGTGGACAGACACGCGCGCCCGCCGTAGGACAGCGTCAGCGCATCGCGGAACACCAGCATAAGTCCCGACAGCACGCCCGCGGTCAGCTCCTTATCCTTCTCGAGCGCACCCGTCAGACGCATAAGCGCAAGCTCTGTCGGGGCGATCACCGCCTCGGCAAATTGCGGCGTCAATTCCAGCACGCGGCGGAAGGTGCCGTCCTGCATCCCGTCCAGCACGCGGCCGATGCGCCCGCCGAACAGGCTGTGAGCGCGCAAAAGCTCCTGCTCGTCCGCGCGCGGCAGCCTCGCTCGCAAAAGGGGGGCGGCCTCTTCCCAACTCACCGCCTCCATCGTCACGCAGACACAGCGCGATCGGATGGTCTCGAGCAGCTGGGTGCGGTTTTCACAAAGGAGGATAAACAGCACGTGACGCGGCGGCTCCTCGAGAATTTTCAGCAGGGCGTTCTGCGCGGGCGGCAGCATATTCTGCGTGCCGGCGAGGATCATCACGCGGCGCGGCGCCTCGTTGGGCATCACGTACGCCTCCTGCCGAAGCTCGCGCACCACGTCCACCGTGATGGCGGCGTCCTCCCCGTACACGGTGACGTCGGGATGCTCGCTCTTACGGCAGGCATCGCACAAACCGCAGGGCTTTTCGCCCTCGCTGTAACAGACAGCGGCGCGGGCAACCGCCATCGCCAGTGTGCGGCGACCGCTGCCAACCTCGCCCTCGATGAGCAGGGCGTGGGGGAACCGACCGCTGTCAATGTCCGCCGCGAGCTGCTGTTTTACCCGCTCGTTGCCGACAAGCTCGCCAAAGCGCATACGATCGCCCCCTCTTTCTCTCGTGTGTGTACGGTCGGCACCGTGCGCAGACCATATCAAATCTTATTATATATGAAAACCCGTCCGATGACAAGTTTTTTTTGCGTGCCGTAAGCGCAAACAAAATTTTCTGCAAATTTCGCAAAGAAAAACGGGATTTTTCCTTGTTTATCCTCCGGAAATGTGGTATTCTAAAAAGGTAGTTTTGTTGGTTATGGGGTGGCAGTATGAAAAAAGGCTTCGACAACGATCTGTATATGCAAAAGCAGCGCGAGCACATCCTCGAGCGGATGTCCAAGTTTAACGGCAAGCTGTATCTGGAATTCGGCGGCAAGCTGTTCGACGACTACCACGCCGCGCGGGTGCTGCCCGGCTTCGAGCCGGACGCGAAGATCCGCCTGCTGCGCTCGATGGCGGATCAGGCGGAGATCGTCTTCTGCATCAGCGCCGACAACATCGAAAAGAACAAGATCCGTGCCGATCTCGGCATCAGCTACGACCTCGACCTGCTGCGGCAGATCGACCTCGTGCGTAGTATGGGTATCTCGGACAACAGCGTGGTCATCACCCGCTCCCCGGGACAGCCCGCCGCCGACCAGTTTAAGAGCAAGCTCGATGCCCTCGGCATTTGCAACTACATCCACCGCCCCATCAAGGGCTATCCCGCGGACGTCGACTACATCGTCAGCGACGAGGGCTACGGCGCCAACCCCTACATCGAGACCACCAAGCCCTTGGTCGTCGTCACCGCCCCCGGTCCCGGCAGCGGCAAGCTCGCCACCTGCCTGTCGCAGGTCTACCACGAGCACAAGCGCGGCATCGTCTCGGGCTACGGCAAATACGAGACCTTCCCGATCTGGAACCTGCCGCTCAAGCACCCTGTCAACCTCGCCTACGAGGCGGCGACCGCCGACCTGCAGGACGTCAATATGATCGACCCGTTCCACCTCGAGGCTTACGGCGTGTCCACCGTCAACTACAACCGCGACGTCGACGCCTTCCCCATTGTGCACACCATCCTCGCCCGCATCACGGGCAACGATAAGTTCTATTGCAGTCCGACGGATATGGGGGTCAATATGGCGGGCTACGCCATCACCGACGACGAGGCGTGCCGCGAGGCGAGCTATCAGGAGATCATCCGCCGCTATTACAAGGGGCTGACCGACCTGCGTATGGGCCGCGAAAAGGAAGAAACGGTGGAAAAGCTGCGCGGCATTATGCAGCAGCTCGACCTCAAGCAGACCGACCGCGCGGTGGTCGAACCCGCACTTGACAAGAGCGCGCGCACGGGTGCCCCCGCCGCGGCGATCCAGTTGCCCGACGGGCGCATCATCACCGGCAAGGCGACGAAGCTTCTCTCCGCCTGCTCGGGCGCGGTGCTCAACGCCATCAAGGTGCTTGCCGATATCCCCAAGAGCACCCTGCTGATGAGCCCCGCGGTGCTCGAGCCGGTCATCGACCTGAAAACCAACCTGCTGAGCAGCCGCTCGAGCGCACTCAAGCTCGACGACGCGCTCACCGCGTTGTATATCTGCGCCGCAAGCGACCCCGTCGCCGCAAAAGCGGTCGCCCAACTGCCGCAGCTCCGCTCCTGCGAGCTGCACGCCACTCAGATCCTGCACTCGGGCGACGAGTCCATCCTACGCAAGCTGCATATGCACGTCACCTGCGAGCCCGTCTTCCCTGAAAACAAC
>JAZSHK010000109.1:0-35940 GCA_045533185.1 Acutalibacteraceae bacterium
AGCCTCGATTGCGGCAACCAGACCGCGGGTTTCAACCATACCTAAAGCTTCCATGACAAATACCTCCTAAATATTATTGACTGTGTTTATGTCTATCCTTATTTCAGGACGGGCAGCAGCTTCTCCACATCACCGTGGGGACGGGGAATCACGTGAGTCGCAACAACTTCGCCCAGACGGGACGCAGCCGCGCCGCCGGCCTCGACGGCAGCCTTAACAGCGCCGACGTCGCCGCGGACCATGATGCTCACCAAACCGGAACCGATCTTCTCGGAACCGATCAGAACAACGTTCGCCGCCTTGACCATGGCATCGGCAGCCTCGATTGCGGCAACCAGACCGCGGGTTTCAACCATACCTAAAGCTTCCATTTTAACAATCTCCTTTTTCACTGTTTTTGTGGTGGGTGCTTTTTTGACAGGGGTCTCGGTTTTGACTTCCTTCGCCTCGACCGCCGCTGCGGCGGTCGTAGGCTTTTTGGTGGTGCCGGCAGATTTCTTACCGGCAGAAGTGGTTGATTTTTTTGTCTCAGCCATATCGTTTCTCCTCCCGATCTATCAGCCTACGTACAAGAATTTCGCGATCTCGGGGTGCGGGTTCGGCACGACCTCGCAGAGCTTGACCTTGCCGACTTGTGCGGCAGCCGCGCGTCCCGCTTCGGCCGCAGCCGTCACGTCCGAAACCGTTCCGTCCACCACCACGGTCACCAGGCGTCCGCCAAGGCGTTTCTCCGTGTGAATAAGACGGACATTCGCTGCTTTAAGCATTGCATCCAGTCCGGCAATGGCCGCCACCATGGCCTGCACCTCTAAGAGGGCTATTGCTTTTGTTTCCTTTGGTAATTCCATAGCCGTACTAAGCCTTTCTGATGAAATGAACTTATTTCAGGACGGGAAGCAGCTTCTCCACATCGCCATGAGGACGGGGAATCACGTGGGTCGCCACGACCTCGCCCAGACGGGACGCAGCCGCGCCGCCGGCCTCAACAGCCGCCTTTACAGCGCCGACGTCGCCGCGGACCATGATGCTCACCAAGCCGGAACCGATCTTCTCGGAACCGATCAGAACAACATTCGCCGCCTTGACCATGGCATCGGCAGCCTCGATTGCGGCAACCAGACCGCGGGTTTCAACCATACCTAATGCTTCTAACATAACACATTCTCCTATCATTTTAATTTTTTATTGTTTGACTTATTTGAACAGGTAAGTCCTGCTTTAACGGGGATCTATGCGGTGTCAGCCTCGCAGCTTATCCCGCCCGGATGCGTCGATCCGTGCCATCTTCTCGGTATCCTCCGCCTGACGCGAGATCAGGTCGTAGGTCACGAGAAGGTTACGCCGTTTCGCCTCTTCCACGCCAACCATCAGCGCCTGCTCAACGTCCGCTACATCGCCCTCAAACTTGATGGTCATCAGCAGCGGGACCTCAGCGGCGTCGCCGTTGGCGGGTTTGTTCTTATCCAGCGCAACGATGCGGACATCGGCGGCCTTGGCAACCATATCACCGATCACGATCGCGGTGGTGAAGCCAAAAACCTCCAGAAGACCAAGCGCTTTACTCATTCCTTATGCACCTCCGCGTTCTGCCTGTCAGTCGGCGACATAGCAGATCTTGATGCCTTCCTGAGCGACGTTGACCTCCATCGCCTTATTCATCTGATCCAGCGGGAAGCTGTGGGTGATGAGCTCCTTGATCGGGATATTCATCTCACGCGCTTGACGCAGGAACGCGATCGTGGTCGGGTAATCCTCCGCGCTGTAGTCCCAAGAGCCAACGAGGTTGATCTCCTTATTGCACATCGCAAAGTGGGGGTTGATGGAAAACTCGCCGTTGTTGACGAAGAAGCCCATCTCACAGAAGCCGCCGCCGCGGCGGATGTAGCTGTATGCGTCGGATGCCGCCGCGGGAGCGCCGGTGCACTGGAACGCGAAGTCCGCGCCAATACCCTCGGTGACTGCCTTGATCGCCTCGATACGCGCCTCCAGCGTAGTCGCCTCGCGGAAGTTCACGATCGTCTTGGCGCCCATCTTCTTCGCCATCTCGAGGCGCTTCGGATTGCCGTCAACGGCGATGATGTGGTTGATGCCCGCCGCACGAAGCACGGCGATCTGCACCAGACCGACAGGGCCGCAGCCCTGCACCAGCACTTTGGTGTTAAAGTTCATCAGGCCCGTGGAGTTTGCACGGTTGTAAGCGTGCACGCACACACACGCGAGCTCGAGCAACATACGCTCCTTGAGGTCGAGGTCGTTGACCTCGAAGTAGGTCGCGCCCTTCGCACTGATGAGCAGATGCGAGGCGAACCAACCGTTGAGGTGCTTATCCTCGCTGTCCGAGATCAGACCGAAGATGCCCTGCTTATCGCAGAGATTCGTCTTGTCGGGGTGCATACGGCAGATCTTGCACTCGCCGCAGCTGATCACCGAGGTGACGATCTTGTCGCCAACCTTCAGCGGCTTACCCGCCGTGTCGCACTTGACGTTCTTACCGAGTGCGAGGATCTCACCGGTACCCTCGTGGCCCAGCACGACAGGTGCCAGACCGAAGGGATCGCCCTTCCATTCGTGGACGTCGGTGCCGCAGACACCGCAGCCCTCGACCTTGACCAAAATGTCGTTGTCGCCGACCGCGGGCATCGGGAACTCCTTGACCTCGATGTTCTTCGGAGCCGTAAGCATCGCGACCTTGGCGGTCTTCGGGATGCCCGCAGATGCCGCAGGAGCAGCCGCAATGCCGTTGCCGGCCATCTGCACCAACACATCACGGACAATGCTTTCTACTTGGCTTGCATTCAAATCCATATTTTCTCCTCCTTATATGATATGGAAACTGTCCGCCATCACACAGCGACGCTGTCTGGTAAAGCTGCGCGCCGAGGTGATACCCTCGCCGGTCGGACCGGCGATCGTAAAGGTGGTATGTCCCTCTCCGCCGAAGCCGATACCGGCGTAGGACGGAGCGTTTTTCACAAAGATCGTGGTCTCGACCGCACGCGCAAAGCGGGTCAGATGATCCACGTTCTTGGAATGCATATGAGCGGTATGACGGTTGCCGTGCTCGGCCTTCACTGCGAGGTCGATCGCCTCGTCGATGTCACGCACACGCACGATCGGCAGAATCGGCATCATCAGCTCCTCCTGCACAAAGAGGTGGTTAAAATCGGCCTCGCAGATGAGGCAACGCACGCTGCTGTCGACCTTGACGCCGATCTTATCCATCAGCACCGCCGCATCACGACCGACGCACTTACGGTTGATGACCTTGCGGGTCTTGCCGTCCTTGCCCGTCTGATCGACGAGGACGATCTTCTCAAGCGCCTCAGCCTGCTCACGGCTGAGCAGATATGCGCCGTTCTGCCGCATATAGTGGATGAGGTCGTCCGCGATATTCGCGAAGGCGAAGACCTCCTTCTCTGCAATGCAGGGCAGGTTGTTATCGAAGGTGCAGCCGTCGATAATGTCCTTCGCCGCCTTCGGGATGTCAGCGGTGTCGTCGACGATGACGGGCGGGTTACCCGCGCCGGCGCCGATCGCCTTCTTGCCCGAGGACAGCACCGCACGCACAACACCGGGACCGCCGGTGCAGACGAGCAGCTTGATGAGCGGATGCGACTGCATCACAGAGGCACTCTCCAGCGTGGGCTTCGCCATCGAGCAGACGAGCACCTCGGGGCCGCCCGCCGCCTTGGACGCGCGGTTGACAAGGTCGACCGCGTAGTTCGAGGTCGCGATGGCGTTCGGGTGGGGATTAAACACCACGCCGTTGCCTGCGGCGATCATACCGATGCTGTTGCAGATGACCGTCTCACTCGGGTTGGTGCTCGGCGTGATACTGCCGACCAAACCGAAGGGCGCCATCTCGATGAGGGTCAAACCGTTGTCGCCCGTGCGGGCGGTCGGCTGAATATCCTCGGTGCCGGGGGTCTTATCCGCGACAAGGATGTGCTTCGCCGTCTTGTGGTCGACACGACCCATACCTGTCTCCGCAACGCCGATCTGCGCCATAATGTGCGCTTCTTCACGGGTCAGACGCCGAATCTCGGTGATGATCTTCTCACGCTGTTCGACGGTCATCGCACGAAGCGCCTTGTACCCTTCCTGGGTGGCGGCGATGGCGGTATTCATATCCGTGAAGATACCGGTCAGCGTACGACCGCGGTATTGGGTGCTGTCCCACTCGGCTTTCGCCTCGGCAGGTGCCGCGGACTTAGCACCGGGCATCGTGCGCAACACGTTTTCCACGATCTGACTGATCTGGGCTTCGCTGATTTCAATCGCCATTTATTTCAACTCCTTTTCGAAAAATTCTTTTGCATATTCGCCGAGGGCGGTGTCCTGCTCGGCTGTACCGCCGCTGACACCAAACCCGCCGACGATCACACCGTTCACCGTCAGCGGCACGCCGCCGCCGAAGATCACGATGCGATGGTTGTTGGTAAACTGGATCCCGTAGAGCGAGCCGCCGGGCTGAGCGAGACGACTCAGTTCGTCCGTCGACATCTTGAGCGACACGGAGGTGAACGCCTTGTTCATTGCGATGTCCACACTGGCGATAAAGGCATCGTCCGCACGAAGCATCGCAACGGGGTTGCCGCCTGCGTCGCATACGGCGGTGACCACCTTCACGCCCTGCTGAGCCGCATAAGCTCTCACCGCCTGACAGAGGGCGAGCGCCTTGTCGCAGAAGCCGTCGACCGCCATCGCGGAGGTCGCGGCGGGTGTCGCCGACGTTGTCGGCGCACTGCGGTCGCACAAGCGAGCCAGGGCATACAGCAGATCCGAGAGACGGTTGAGCCACGCAAGCATCTCGCGGGTGAAACCGCCCGTCTGGGATGCCGCAACCGCGCACCGCTCCGCCCGTCGGGCGACGGTACGCGCGACATCCAGCGCCGCGCCGCCGCTCGTGCTGCCCGCGAGAACATAACCGTTCTTGTCGTCCGTGTTCTCGGTCACAGCATCGATCGCGCGTTCTAACTGCTCTACCCTATCGCGGTCAACGAAGCGCTTCCCCCCCGCCAGTTCAGCGGATACCGCAACGACATCCTGCTGCAGCTGTTCGAGGATCGGCGCGATACTCGCCGCGTGCCGCTTAGCGACACCGAGCTGAGCGCCCAGCTCATCGAGCGTGCCGAGCACGTCGAAGATCGGGCTGTTCTTCGGGATATGTTGTCTTGTCAAGGTGCTGGCGTGACCGGTATCGCCGGCCTTGGTATACAGCTTCGTAACAGCCAACTCCTTAATGTAATCTCTTTAGCCGCCGATCTGGCACCGCAGCCCACTCTGCTCGGCCACCTGCAGGAGCATCTGCATATGCTCGTCTGTCGGCGGGAGAATGTCGGGCAGCGTATATTCGCGACCGAGCCAGGTGTATTTATCCTGACCGAGACGGTGATACGGCAGCAGGTGCAGCTCCTCGACGTTCGGCAAGGAAGCCGCAAATTGGGCGATCGCACCGATCTCCTCGGGTGTATCGTTAAACCCCGGTACGGTGGGTACGCGAATGATCAACCGTTTCGCGTTCACGGCGATCCTCTTCGCGTTCTCCAGCACGAGGTCGTTCGGATGACCGATATAGGCCTCGTGCTTTGCCCGATCCATATGCTTAATGTCCATCAGGTAGGTGTCCAGATTCGGCAACACCTTCGCAATGACATCGTCATAGGACGCAAACGCGGTCGACTCAATGGCGGTATTCAGTCCCTCGTCCTTCGCCGCCTTAAGCAAGGCGATCGCGAACTCAGGCTGGCTGAGGCATTCCCCGCCCGACAGCGTTAGTCCGCCGCCGGAGCGCCAGAAGAAGTCGCGATCCTTCACGACCTCGCGAATGACCTCCCCCACCGTCACGTCACGGCCGATGATCTTCGGCGTTCCGTTCACGTTCATCGTCTGAATGTCGTAGCTCTGCATCTCAGGGTTACAGCACCAGCGACAACGGAAACGACAGCCTTTGAGAAAGACGATGGTGCGGATGCCGGGACCGTCGTGCAGCGAAAACCGCTGAATGTCGGCGATGCGCCCACGCACGTTACGCACGTCTTGTTCCATATTCTCCACCGCCGATCAGAAGCCTGCCTGCTCGGTGCGGCGGATAATGTCATCCTGCAAAGAGCGGGACAAGGTGGTGAACAGCGCACTGTAGCCCGCGACACGCACGACCAGCGATTTATACTGCTCAGGGTGCGCCTGCGCGTCGAGCAGCGTTTCACGGCTGACGACGTTAAACTGCACGTGCGAGCCCTTCTTATCGAAGAAGGTGTGGATGAGCGACGCGAAATTCTCAAGACCCGCGCGTCCCGCCAATGCCGAGGGATGGAACTTCATATTGTACAGCGTACCGTTGGATGCATTGAAATGATCCAGACGGGAAACCGAGGTCGCCGCTGCGGTCGGGCCGTTGCTGTCCTTACCCGCTGAGGGCGACACGCCGTCCGCGACCGGCTCATACGCCAGACGTCCGTCGGGAGTCGCACCGGTCTGAGCGCCGAGCGGCACGTTCGCCGACACGGGGTACAGACCTGCCTGATAAGCACCGCCACGCGGGTTATCATACTTCTCAACCGCGTAGCTGTAGCAGCCGGCTGCACGGCGGGCATATTCGTCAACCTCGGGAATATCGTTGCCGAATTTCGGCATCTCGTCGATCATCTGCTTAATGGCGCGGTAGCGCTCGCGCTCAGCCGCATTCAGCGTATTTTCGCTGACCAGCTTGGCGATCTGCGCAACCGTCGCTTCTCCGACCTGCTGACCGCCATCGATCAGACCCTTGACGATCTCGGCAGTCACCTTTTCGATGTCCGCAGGGTCCACCGTTCCGTAACCGAAGTTGTGGTCAAGCGCCGCCTTGAGCTCCGCCATCGAGAACTTGTGCTGTTCGAACACCAGCTCCTTGATCGCGTAGAAAGCGTCCGCCATATTGGCGACACCGAAGCCCTGCGGGCCGGTGAAGTTGTACACCGCACCGCCGCACTGCGTAGGCAGACCGCGACCGATGCAATCCTCCACCATCGAGGACTCAAACGGCAGGGGGCAACGCTCCGCGTGCGCGACGTCGATCGCGTTATCCGCGTTAACCATCAAGCTGACGAGGTATTCCGTCTGCTTCTTGTAGGCCTCGTAAAATTCCTCAAAGGTCGTCATCTGGGTAACATCGCCGGTGGGGATACCCACCATCTCGCCGTCGTCCATACCGTTGTGGAACACCAGCTCCACCACGCGGCACATATTGAAGAACGCGGCATCGTGCCAACCCTCGGTCTTGCCGGGGCACTGCGGCTCGACGCAGCCGATGATGCAGTAGTTACGGGCATCCTCGGTGGTGAGGCCGCGGCTGATCAGCGCGGGAATGATGACCTCGTCGTTGTAATAGGCGGGCAGGCCGATACCCGTACGGGTGAGCTCCGCCGCCTTAATACGCAGATCGTGAGGGGTTCCGTTCCACAGACGAACCGACAGAGACGGACCGGGAAGCATCACGTGCATTGACGCCTGCAGGCACATAAAGGACAAGTCGTTGGTGGCATCCTTGCCGTGCTTGTCCTGACCGCCGACGATCAGGTTCTGGAACATACTGTAGCCCGCAAAGCCTTCCGCCGATGCAGCATCGCGCACCTTGCACAGATCGTTGAGCTTGACCCAAACACAGTCGATCAGCTCCTGAGCAAACTCCGGAGTGATGCGACCGGCATCCATATCCTTCTTGTAATAAGGATACATATACTGGTCAAAGCGACCCGGGGAAACCGAGTGACCGCTGGACTCCACCTGCAGAAGCATCTGGACAAACCAGAAGGACTGGCAGGCCTCCCAGAAGCTCTGAGCACCGTTCTCCGGCACACGGCGGCAGTTCTCCGCGATCTGCTCAAGCTCGCGACGACGCTTGTCGTCGGCGCAGTTGGCCGCCTGCTCGGCAGCCAGCTTGGCATAGCGGCGTGCATACAGGATCGCCGCATCGCAGGAACGAATGACCGCCTCAAGGAAGTGGTGCCGCTTGGCATAATCGCTGTCGCTGATGCTCAGCTTGGCGAGAGCCTCCTCCGCCTCGCGGCGAATACCGCGATAGCCGATCTTCAGCACCTTGTCATACTGCACACTGACGTGTCCGACACCGTTGTAGTAATAGTTACCGACGGTGAAGATGTTATGACGGATGGCGCGAATGGCCTCGGGAGCCATATAGCTGGTCGCCAGCTCGCTGGTGGTCTTCCCGTTCCAGTAGCGGTACGCCTCACGCAGACGCGCTTTGGTATCCTCGGTGATCTGGAATGGATCCGCCGAACGGGTAGAGACGGTATTCAGCTCAGCTTCCATCCACTCGAAGGAATATTCGGGGAACACCTGCGCACCGCGAGGAGCGACCGAGCTACTACCGACGATCAGTTCCTCGGGGCGGATGGTGATCGGAATATTCTCCAGTATGTGATAGAATGCCTTGGAGCGGCGAGCCACGATCGGCTCACCCTCGGTCTTTCGATAGGATTCTGTGATCAGTACCCCTCGATCAGCCTCGATCTGCGGAGGATTGGCGAACAGGTGGTCGACAAGTCGGCCGATACGCGCTGTCTTTTCCGCGTTATAGATCGTATAACTCATGGACAGCTCCTCCTTTATATTGATTTAAGTAAATTATTTATTCAGCTCAGCGAGCACACGCTTGGTGATCTCGGCGACCACATCGGCGTTCGCCGCGGGAGCGGAATGGTTGCCGCAGGTGCACTTGTGGTCCTCGCCGTTGTGTTTGCAGCGGCAGTTCTCGGTGCCGAGGTTCTTACACTTCTTGCAACCGGGGTGACGGCCGGGGATCTGCATCTTCTTACGCAGCTCCATCAGCTTCTCAAGCTGCTCGCAGGGGATCTCCTCGACGTTACCGAGCTCGCGGGCGTGCTTGCAGATGACGGCGTTAAACTCAACCTCTTCCATCGTGAAGAGCGCCTTCTGCAGGTTGCAGCCGACGGTCAGCGCACCATGGTTCTTCAGCAGGAACGCGTCGTGCTTCTGGATGTAAGGATTCAGCGAATCCGGAATCTCCATCGTAGAGGGGGTGCCGTACTCGCAGGTGGGCACGTTACCGATGGTCAGGATCGCCTCGGGCAGGATGTACTGATCCAGCTCGATACCCGCAACAGTGAACGCGGTCGCCACAGGCGGATGTGCGTGCACGACAGCCGTCACGTCGGGACGCTCCTGATACACACGCAGGTGCATCTTGATCTCAGAAGAAGGATTGAGCTTACCCTCGAGCTTGTTGCCCTTGCCGTCGATGCGGATGATCATATCGGGGGTCAGGTCGCCCTTGGACACGCCCGTGGGGGTGCAATAATACTCGTTGTCGTTGACCTTAACGGAGATGTTACCGTCGTTCGCGGCAACAAAGCCTCTGGAGTACAGTTTGTGACCTGCTTCGCAGATCTGCTTTTTGATTTCGTAAGCGGACAGTTGCATAGTATTTATCTCCTTTTTTATAATATAGACTTTATTTATATTACAAGGATGCCAGCTTCGCGGTATCCTGTGCAATCATAAACTCCTCGTCCGTGGGAACGAGCCAGGTGCGGACCTTGGCCTCCTTCGCGGACAGCTCCGCCTCCGTGCCGCGCGGCAGGGTGCGGTTGAGCTCCTCGTCGAGGACAATGCCGAGATAATCCATATCGCGGCAGACCTCCTGACGCAGAAGCGCGTCGTTCTCGCCGATGCCGGCGGTGAACACCAGTGCGTCCAGACCGTTCATCGCGGCGGTGTACGCGCCGATGTACTTCTTGATGCCGTAGTACAGGATGCGCAGCGCGAGCTGAGCACGCGAATCACCATTGGCAGCCGCATCGCACACAGCACGGGCATCGCTGGACACGCCCGACACACCAAGCAGACCGGATTTCTTGTTGAGCATCTTCTCGACCTCGTCGATGGTCATCCCCTCGCCCACCAGATACGGGATAATGGTGGGGTCGACCGTTCCGGAGCGGGTGCCCATCAGGATGCCCTCCTGCGGGGTGAAGCCCATTGAGGTATCGACCACCTTGCCGCCGTCGATGGCGGTGATGGACGAGCCGTTGCCGAGGTGGCAGGTGATGATCTTGAGATCCTCGATCCTCTTCCCCATCAGCTCGGCCACGCGGTTCGCTACGTAGCGGTGAGAGGTGCCGTGGAAGCCGTAGCGGCGGATGCTCTTCTGCTCGTACAGCTCGTACGGGATGGGATACACATACGCGTGATCCGGCATCGTCGAGTGGAACGAGGTGTCGAACACGCCCACCATCGGGACATCCTTCATCAGCTTGCGACAACCCTCCATACCCGCGATGGCGGGAGGCCCGTGCAAGGGGTTGATCTTAACAATGGAATATAAGTACTTGATGACCTCGTCATCGATGAGGCAGGACTGCTTGAGCTTCTCGCCGCCGTGCGCGATGCGGTGGCCGACCGCCTCGATCTCGCTGATGTCGGCGATGACACCGTATTCGGGATCCGCCAGCAGCTTGAGCACCCAAGACAATGCCGTCTCGTGGTTGTCGAGCTGAACCTCGACCTTATAGTTGTCCTTGCCGGGGCGTTTGTGGGTGATGCAGCCACCGTCGATGGCGATGCATTCGCACAAGCCCTTGGCAAGCACCTTGCCCTCCGGCATCTCAAAAAGCTGATATTTCAGCGACGAGCTGCCGGCGTTGATGACTAATACCTTCATTGACATCCTCCTTATAACAGCGCTTCAAAGCGGCTGTAAGCCTCGTCATAGGCGGCAGCATTCTGCGGCTCATAGAACTTGGGCTCCTCAGACACCGCGATAACCTTGCGCGCCTCAGCAAGATCCTTCAGCTCGCCGAGTGCGATCAACTGAACAGCAATGTTGCCCGTAGCGGTCGCCTCGATCGGGCCCGCGATCACGTGTGCGTTGCAGGCATCCGCTGCCATCTGGCACAGCAGGCGATCCTTCGTGCCGCCGCCGATCATATGGATGGTCTTGTAATCAAGTCCCGTAACCTCGTGAATAGCCTTGAAGGTGTAGCGATATTTCATCGCCAGGCTCTCGTAGATGCAGCGCATAATTTCGCCGCGGCTCTGCGGCACGTACTGCCCCGTGCGGCGGCAGAACTCCTGCACGCGCTTGGGCAGGTTACCGGGAGCGACGAAATCGTCGGCGTCGGGGTTAATAAAGCAGCGGAAGGGCTCGCAGGCGAGTGCTTCTCTCTCCAGATCGCCGTAGGACACATCAAAGCCCTCACGAATCCACTGACGGCGAGACTCCTGAATGAGCCACAGACCCATAATGTTCTTGAGGAAACGGGTGGTACGCCCGTAGCCACCCTCGTTGGTGACGTTGAACTTGAAGGAGGTCTCGTTGATGACCGGCTTCGCAAGCTCGGTGCCGAACAGCGACCACGTGCCGCAGCTGATGAAGATGAAATCCTTCTCCGACGACGGGACGGACACGACCGCCGAGCCGGTGTCGTGGGTCGCCACCGCGATGACGGGCACCTTCGGAGCGCCGAGCTCCTCACAGATAGCGTCCGACAGCAGGCCGTAGGTCTCACCCGCGTCAATGATCCGGGGGAACAGGCGGCGCGGGATCAGCAGACGATCCAGCAGGTCGTATGCCCAGTCGCCCGTGACGGGATCAAGACACTGCGTGGTGGACACATTCGTGTACTCCGCACGCATCACGCCCGTGAGCAGGTAAGCAAACAGATCGGGCATCAACAGCAGCTTATCCGCCTGCGCGAGCACCTCGGGCTCGTTCTGCTGCAGGTAGGCAAGCTGGAAGATGGTGTTGAGCGCCGCAAACTGAATACCCGTGCGACCGTACAGCTCATCCTTCGGGATGGTCTCAAAAACCTTATCCATCATCCCGATCGTGCGTGCATCGCGATAATGCACGGGATTGTTGATCAAGTGTCCCTTCTTATCGATCAGGCCGAAATCTACGCCCCAGGTGTCGATGCCGATCGCGTCAAAGCCGCCCGCGTGCACCGCCTTGGTGATACCCTGCTTGATCTCGTGGAACAAACGAAGCACGTCCCAATGGAATACGCCCGCTATGCTCACGGGATCATTGGAAAAGCGATGGATCTCTTCCATTTGGATGCGTTCGCCGTCGTATGTACCGAGGATCGCGCGACCGCTGGACGCGCCGAAATCAAATGCCAAAATACGCTTGCTCAAACCCTATACTCTCCTTTGCTGTTTCGGCTTATGGGCACACTCCGCCCTATAATCCTTTTTAGTTATCGTCATTATATAACAAAATTGCCCATTCGTCTATAAATGGCGCAAAAAACGATGAATTTTCACTTGATTTTTTTGAATTGATCATATATAATCATAAACGAGCAATGTATAGGAGGGATTTTATGCTTCCGCTAGAAAGGCGCAACCAGATCTTAGAGATTTTAAGCAAAAAGCAAGCGACGACCGTTGACGAGCTGTGTGCCGCCCTGTATTCCAGCGGCGCGACCATCCGCCGCGACCTGCAGATACTGGAAAACAGCGGGCTGATCCGCCGCACCCACGGCGGTGCGGTTCACATCGACAGCAACACCCGCGACTTCCCTCTCACCCTACGTGAGAATGAGAACGCCGCCGCGAAGGAGCAGCTCGCCCAAAAGGCACTCTCCCTCATCAAGGACGGGCAGACCCTTTTTATGGATGCCAGCAGCACAGTCTGCCATCTTGCGCGGCGGTTGAGCGGCTTCCAAAGCCTGCGCATCATCACCAACGGGCTGAAAACTGCCAACATTTTAGCGGAGCTCGGCGGCATCGAGGTCTATTCCACCGGCGGGCGCCTACGCGAGAATGCGATGTCCTTCACCGGTAATCAGGCGATCGAGTTCGTGCGAAACTTTAACGCTGACGTTGCGTTTATCTCCTGTCGCGGTATTGAACCCGAGGTTGGCATCACCGATGCGGACGAGAGCGAAGCAAGTCTTAAGCGCGTATTCATTCAGAATGCACGCCACGTGATTCTTCTATGCGACAGCAGCAAGCTCGGCAAGCGCTATTTCTGTAAAGTCGGCCCGCTCGACTCCGTACATAAAATAATCACAAATGGGCAACTGCCGCCGGAATATCACCGCTAAACAAATTACTCTCGCCACTAGATGTAGTGGCGGCAAAATTTCTCTACCCCTATAAAGGAGCAGTCCTCTGCCGAAGCTCGGCAGAGGGCTGTGATTATTTTTGCTCATTCATTTTTCAGCGCATTTTCGATGAAATCGACGATCCTCTCGGCGCCGTGACCGCCGTTGTACTCCTGCAGCCTACGGCGCATTTCGGTCATTTTCGAGGGGTTTTTGAGCAGCTCTAACGCTCGCTCAACGGCGCGCTCCCAATCCTCTGTGCCCAGCGCCAGCCCCTTGCCGGTGATAAACGCCATATTGCGGCTCTCGCAGCCGGGCACCACCAGGACCAGCACCGACGGAACACCGACTGCCAGCAATTCCGTCGTCGAAAGGCCGCCGGGCTTGCTCAAGCAAACATCCGCCGCAGCCATATACTGCGCGACCTTATCGGTAAAACCGACAGGAACGACGCGCGGCGTATCATCCTCTACCAACTGATCATACAGCTTCTCGTTGTTTCCGCAGATGACGACCAGCGTACAATCCGACGGCAACGACTCGGCAAACTCCGGCACGATGCGATTCATCTTTCCGCAGCCGATGCTGCCGCAGCACATCAGCACGATCCGGCCATCGGTCGGCAGACCGAGCTCCTCGCGCACCTGCTCCTTATCAAAGCACTGCGTAAACGCACGCCGGATCGGGATGCCTGTGGCAAACACTCGCTCATGCGGTGCACCGCACAGCACAAACTCCTCGGTCAGCCCCTCATCGGGGATGAGCCAGGCATCCGCCTCAGCCTCCCCTGCACCGGGGCTGCTGGTGTAGTCCGTCGCAACGAAGAAATGCGGCAGACTCTTCCCGAAGCGGCGCTGCTCCTCCGTCACGAGTGTGCTGGAGAAGACGTGCACGCATATAACCGCCTGAAAATCCCGCTCAGCGATGAATGCGTGATATTTCGCCGCGCCCAGTGCGATGCTATCGTAGATAAACTGCGAAGAACGCTGCTCCTCCAAACGATAGGCGTGACCGAACACGCGCGGCAAATGCTTGTAGAGATAGGAATGTCCCCAGCTGATGAAATCCGATGTCTTTTCGGAAATGAAGCGTAGGCAGTCCTCGACATCCGATTCGATGCCGCGTCTATTCAATTCTTCCTGAATGGCGCAGGCAGCGGCGTTATGCCCGCCGCCCGTATTCGCCGAAAGGATCAGAAAGCGCATAAACTTCCTCCTGATGAAAATCAGCCCTTGTGTGCCCGCAGCGTGCGAAAGAAGTCCTTGAGCACCTGTCGGCACTCTTCCCCGAGCACGCCCGAGCGGGACAAAGGCTTATGGTTATAAGGCAGTGTAAACAGATCGACCAATGAATGACACGAGCCCGCCTTCGGGTCGACCGTGCCGTAGATCACCTCGTCGATACGGGCGTTGATGATCGCCCCCGCGCACATTGGGCAGGGCTCCAGCGTCACATACAGCCGACACCCCGACAACCGCCAGCCGCCGAGCGTGCGGCACGCCTCGTCGATCGCCTCGATCTCCGCGTGAGCAAGGGCGTTTTTCCCGATCTCACGGCGGTTTCGTCCCTTGCCGACAACCTCGCCGTTCTTGACAACGACGGCACCAACAGGCACCTCGCCCTCGTCAGCCGCTTCCTTAGCCAACGCCAGGGCTAACCGCATATACTGTTCATCCATTTATCCCATACTCCCCAAAACACTGACAACCGTCAGCAATACAAACACCGCTATGCAGATCAAGAACAGCGGTGACGACAGCAACGCCCCCGTTCGCGCACCGACCGACAGCGAGGACTTCCTCGGCAATCGGCGCAGCAACGCACTGCGGCGGGCGAACAGCACCGCCAGACTCAAAGCGCCGATGGCAATCAGTGCAAAAATGGCGAAGGCATTGATCATCCCGAGCTTAGTTTCATCCATTCCGATGGTGCAGTACTGCAGCAGAAACGAAAAGCCGTTATTGATGAAATGCACCGCGACGGGGATCCAGATGTTATCCGTCATCACGTACAGCCAGCCGAGAGCAACGCCGACGATCAGCGCAAACGGGATCTGCGCAATGTTGCCGTGCATCAGCCCGAACAGCAGCGCCGACACCGCGACCGCAAACCAATCCCCATACGGTCTTAATGCGCGCAGAACATAACCGCGGAAGACCAGCTCCTCCAGCAAGGCCGGCAGCACGGCGAACACAAACAGATTGAGCAGCAGACTCGGTATAGTCGGTTGCAGATAGTCGGGCATCTCCGGCTCAGGAACGCCGACGGATTCAAAGAAAAGCAGAATGTAGTTGACCGCAATATTGGCAGCCATACAAACACCCACCGCGGCGAGTATACCGAAAAAGACATCAAACGGACCCGTTGCCTTTGACGGCGAAAGCGGAAAATGCCGCCGCTTCGCGATCAACGAAACCACAACAGCCGGCAGAGCCATCCCCGCTGCGTAGATCGCTGCGTAAACGAGCAGGAAGGTCTGCCGATCCATCGAAAACAAATTCACGATAACCTGCAAAAGGTTGCCGAGGACAAGCATCGTTCCCTCCAGTGCGAGCATCATCACACCGATGTAAGTCGCATCGTCCCGCAAACGACGCTTTTCGAACGTTTGCGGTGAGAGCGGATCAAAACAGCTCTGCACGCGGCATCCTCCTTCCGAAATTTTCACGCATAGGGGAATTCTCCTCTAGTATAGCACATTTTTTCGGCTATGTACAGTGAGAAATTGTGAATTTTTCGATTGCACTATTTAATAGAATGTGATATACTATATCGGTATGTACAAGTGAAAGGAGTGAGCGTATGGATAATCGTCCCATCGGCGTGTTCGATTCAGGGCTCGGCGGTCTGAGCGCTGTGCGCCGCCTGCAGGAGCTTCTGCCGCACGAGAACATCGTCTATTTCGGTGACACGGGACGCGTTCCCTATGGCACACGAAGTGAGGAGACCATCCGCTGCTATGCCCGCGAGGATTGCCAGCTGCTGCTCGACCGCGATGTCAAATACATCATCGCCGCCTGCGGCACGGTCAGCTCGGTCGCTCCCGACATTCTGCGTTCTCTCCCCGTCCCCGCGATCGGCGTGGTTGAGGCGACCGCCAAGGCGGCTGTCAAAGCGACCCGCAACAAGCGCGTCGGTATCATCGGTACAGCGGCGACCGTGCGTAGCCGCTCGTTCGAGAGCGCGATGCTCGCACTGAACGAGACACTGACCGTCACCGCCGAGGCTTGCCCGATGCTCGTCTCGCTGGTCGAGGCGGGCTGGATCGATCCTGCGGACGAGGTAGCGATCACGATGGTGCGCCGCTATATGGCACCCATCAAAGCCGCGGGCGTGGATACGCTGATCCTCGGCTGCACCCACTTCCCCCTGCTCGCGCCGATCATTCAGAAGGAGCTCGGCGAAAACGTCACCCTCATCGACTCCGGACGCGAGACCGCCATCCACTGTGCCGAGGTCCTTGCCGAGCGGGATGCGCTCGCAGAGAAGAAGGACGGACAGTGCCGTTTCTTTGTCTCCGACCGTCCCGAGGGCTTCACACGCACGGCAGAGATCTTCCTGGGTCGCTCGGTAAGCGAGGAAGTCGAGAGTATATCACTGAAATAGAAAGGCTGAACCCTGATGCAAGCAATCATCAAGATCGTCGGTACGCAAAGGGTTGACGATCAGACCGATACCGTCGAGCTGACCACCGCAGGCACGCTCACAAGGACTGCTGACGGTTGGGATATCCACTACGAAGAAAGCGAAGCCACCGGTATGGAGGGCACCGCGACCACGGTACACGTCGCCGAGGACAAGGTGATCCTCGAGCGCACCGGCACAAACGCGAGCTTCCTCGTGTTGGAGAAGCACCGACGACATCACAGCAACTACAACACCCCCTACGGCGCGATCGACCTCGGTACCTACGCTACCGAGCTTAAGCACGATCTGTCGCCCGTCGGCGGAGAGCTGTATTTTGCCTATACGCTCGGATTTAACGGTAGCGTCAATTCCGAGCACACCGTTCACATCACCATTCGGGAGGACAAGGATTATGTCTAATATTGTTAAAACCACGGAAGAACAACTGCGGCAGGTGCTCGCCGCCGCCGTCAAGGCGGCAATCGAGGCAGGCGAACTGCCGAACGAGCCACTGCCGGATTATGTCATCGAAGTCCCCGGTGATCGCAAAAACGGCGATCTCGCCGCCAACATCGCGATGGTCTCTGCCCGCGCATTCCGCGCAGCACCCCGTAAGATCGCGGACACCATCGCCGCGCACCTGAACACCGAGGGCACCTATTTCGCGTCCTTCGAGGTCGCAGGACCCGGCTTTATGAACTTCTTTCTCTCCCCCGCCTACTACGGCGACGTGGTATCCGAGGTCATCGCCAAAGGCGACGATTTCGGCCGCGCCGACTACGGCAAGGGACAGAAGGTGATGGTGGAATACGTCTCCGCTAACCCCACCGGCCCGATGCATATGGGCAACGCCCGCGGCGGCGCGCTCGGCGACTGTCTGGCAAGCGTACTGAATGCCGCAGGCTACGAGGTGTGGCGTGAGTTCTACATCAATGACGCGGGCAATCAGATCGAGAAGTTCGGTCTGTCGCTGGACGTGCGCTATTTGCAGCTGCATCTCGGCGAGGATCGGATCGAGCTGCCCGAGGACGCCTACCACGGCGACGACATCAAGGCGCACGCCGAGGCGTTTTCTGCCATCCACGGCGATAAATTCGTGGACGCAAGCGAGGAAGCTCGCCGCCGTGCGCTCATCGAGTATGCCCTGCCGCTGAACATCGAAAAGATGAAGGCAGATATGGCGAAATACCGCATCGTGTACGACCGCTGGTTCACCGAGTCCACCCTGCACAACAACGGCGAGCTCAAAGAGATCATCGACATCCTCACCGAAAAGGGGCTGACCTACGAAAAGGACGGCGCTCTTTGGTACAAGGCGGGCGAATACGGCGAGAAATATCAGCCGAAAAAGCATCTCAACCGCGACGGCGAAGAGGAAGGCATTAAAGATGAGGTGCTTGTGCGCGCCAACGGCAACCCCACCTATTTCGCCGCCGACATCGCCTATCACCGCAATAAATTCCTGCGCGGCTATGACACCCTCATTGACGTGTGGGGGGCTGATCACCACGGGCACGTCGCCCGTATGAAGGGCGCGATGGACGCCGTCGGAATGGACGGTAACAAGCTCAACGTCGTGCTGATGCAGCTTGTTCGTTTGGTGCGTGACGGCGAGATCGTGCGGATGTCCAAGCGTTCGGGCAAGGCCATCCAGCTCAGCGACCTGCTCGACGAGGTTCCCGTCGATGCGGCGCGCTTCTTCTTCAACCAGCGCGAAGCGAACACCCAGATGGAATTCGACCTTGGGCTCGCGATCGAGCAGAGCTCGTCCAACCCTGTCTATTACGTGCAGTATGCACACGCACGCATCCACTCCATCTTCCGCAAGATGCAGGAGAACGGCGTGACGATCTCTGCCGCCACCCCCGCACAGCTCAACCTGCTCACCGCTCCCGAGGAGCGCGAGCTTATCCGTCATCTATCCGCGCTGGAAAAGACGGTAGTCGACTGCGCCAAGGCGTACGATCCCTCGGGCATCACCCGCTACGCGCTCGAGCTCGCTACCCTTTTCCATAAGTTCTACAACGCCTGTCACGTATCGGGTGTGGAGACTGATCTGATGATGGCGCGTCTGACGCTGTGCGACGCGGTACGCATCACCCTGCACAATGTGCTGTCGATGATGAAGATCGACGCCCCCGAAATTATGTAAAGCAAAACAACTTTACATCAAAAGGAGCCTACCGACTACCGTCGGTAGGCTCCTTTTTATTCTTCTATGGTTTCCAACAGGATCCCGCGAAGCTCGTCCGTTCCCTCGCCGTTCGAGGAGGAGAACGGAAGCGTGAAGATCCCCTCATAATCCGCCAATTCCTGTTCAAACGCCGCAAGGCGTTGTGCCCGCTCAGCCTTATTGAGCTTATCGACCTTCGTCAGCACCGCGATAAACGGAATTTCCCGCTCGACCATATACTCGAGCATCTGGAAGTCGTCCTTGCTCGGCGTGTGGCGAATATCGAGCAGCTGCACGACCAAACGGACGTCCCGCTCGTCGTTAAAATAGCCCTCGATCAGCTCCGACCAACGACGCCGCTCGCTGTCGGACACCCGCGCATAGCCGTAACCGGGCAGATCGACCAGACGTGCACCGTCCAAGTGATAGAAGTTGATGGTCGCGGTCTTGCCGGGGGTCGCGCTGGTGCGTGCGAGGGATTTTCGCCCCGTCAGGCGGTTGATGAGCGAGGATTTGCCGACGTTCGAGCGGCCCGAAAACACAATCTCGGGCAACGTACTGCTCGGCAACTGCGACGACAGACCCGCCGCCGCCTCAAAGGCCGCATTCTCCCAACGCATAGCGCTCTCCCCCCTCTTAATTTGCCGCAGACGGATCGGACACCAGCGCGTTGCCGATGACCGTGTCCAGACTGCGCGCGGTGATAAAGTGCGTCTTTTCCCGCACGGTCGGGTCGATCTCATTGAGATCCGAGGCGTTATCCTCGGGAATGATGACGGTGTCCATATGATGCGTAAACGCCGCCATCGTCTTCTCACGTAAGCCTCCGATCGGCATCACACGTCCGCGCAGGGAGATCTCCCCCGTCATCGCGACGTTTTTCTTCACGGGGATGCCCGTCAGCGCCGACACGATCGCCGTCGCCATCGTCACGCCCGCAGAAGGGCCATCCTTCGGCACCGCGCCCTCGGGCACGTGAATGTGAATATCCTTCGTCTTATAGAAATCCTCGGGGATATGCCAGTCGTGGGCGCGGGTGCGCACGTAGCTGACCGCGATCTTCGCGGACTCCTACATCACGTCGCCGAGGTTTCCGGTAATCTCCACCTTGCCGTTGCCGTCGAGGATCGCGACCTCGACGGGCATCGTCGCGCCGCCGACTGCCGTCCACGCCAGACCGTTGACAACGCCGACCTCGTCGCGGCGGGTCTTGGTATCTTCCTTATATTTCACAGGGCCGAGGTATTCCTCGAGATTCGCAGGCGTGACCGACACGCTCTCGCCGCTGCCCTCGACCACCTTGGTCGCGGTCTTGCGGCACAGCGTCGCCAACACGCGCTCGAGATTACGCACACCCGCCTCGGCGGTATAGCCCTCGATAATGCGGTTGATCGCCGCATCCGACACACGCAACTGTTTCGCGTCCAAACCGTGCTTTTTCATCTGCTTTTTGAGCAAATGACGCTTGGCGATGCGCTTCTTCTCCTGCGCGGTGTAGCTCGGGAGATTGATGATCTCCATACGGTCATACAGTGCCGACGGGATCGCGGAAGCATCGTTGGCGGTCATCACAAACAGCACCTGAGACAGATCGAACGGCAGATCGAGATAATGATCGCGGAAACCGCTGTTCTGCTCGGTGTCCAGCACCTCGAGCATCGCCGATGCGGGATCACCGCGGAAGTCGTTGCCCATCTTGTCGATCTCATCGAGCAGGATGAGCGGATTTTTGCTCTCCGCCTGCTTGATCGCCGAGATGATACGGCCGGGCATCGCGCCGATATAGGTGCGGCGATGACCGCGGATCTCGGATTCATCCCGCACGCCGCCAAGCGATACGCGCACATAGCGGCGACCCATCGCCTCAGCGATCGACCGCGCGATGGACGTCTTACCGACACCGGGCGGGCCGACGAGGCAGAGCACCTGCCCCTTCATCTCATCCGAGAGCTGACGCACGGCGAGCGCCTCAATAATGCGATCCTTCACCTTATCCAGACCCGTGTGATCGCGGTCTAGGATGCGGCGCGCGTGCTTCAGATCGAGGTTATCCTCGGTGGTGTCGTTCCACGGGAGCGACAGACAGGTATCGAGATATCCGCGCACCACCGTCGCCTCGTGCGAGCCGGGCGGCATCTTGCCAAGCTTGCGGCATTCCTTGATGAGCGGCTCGCTGATCTTATCGGGCAAGCCGAGCTTTTCGACGCGGGCAACGTATTCCGCAGATTCTTCGACGGGATTGTCCTCCTCGCCGAGCTCCTCGGAGATCGCGCGGATCTGCTCACGCAGATAATAATCGCGCTGATTATCGTCCATCTGCTGCTGTACCTTATCCTCGATCTTCCTCTCGAGCTGCAGCACCTGACACTCCTTATGTATAATACGAAGCAGTGTCTCGACGCGGTTGTTCACCGACAGCAGGTTAAGGATACGCTGCTTTTCTTCATACGGCATACCGAGATTGCTCGCAATGTAGTCCGCAAGATAGCCCGGGCGATCCTCTGTCACAACGGTCATCAACACGTCGGGCGCCATCTTCGGCACCAGCTCAGCGTATTCCTCGAACACGTCGCGGCACTGGCGCACCAGCGCCTCCGCCATCAGGAAATTGGTGACGGGGCGGTCAAACCGCTCCTCCACCACCGCGATATAATGCGGCTCCTGCTGCACGATCTCGGCGATGCTCGCGCGGTATTCGCCCTCGACGACGATACGGAAATTGTCGTGCGGGAGCTTTAGGATCTGCTTGACCTTGGCGACCACACCCATACGGTATAGGCCGTTCGGGGACGGATCTTCCTCGGCGACATCCTTCTGCGTGACCAAAAACACGGTCTGATCCTTCTTCATTGCGGCGTTGAGCGCGGCGACGGATTTTAACCGCCCGACATCAAAGTGCATCACGGTCTCGGGAAAACACACGAGCCCGCGCAGCACCAGCATCGGCAGGGTCACAAACTGTTTTTCTTCTATCAACTGGGATCACCTCTTATCTAAAGGGAAATCGGTCGGTCCGCACGCGGCACCGACCGATGACAATGGTATGGTTATTTACCTGCTGTCTTGCGGCGGGTTGCTGTCTTAGACTTGAGCGCCGCCTTTGAACGGGCAGATTTCTTATCGGGGTTGTAGACGATCTCGGGCTGTGCGCCGTCATTGACGCAGGCGGCAGTGATGACCACCTTCTCCACCGTGGTGTCCGAGGGAATCTCGAACATCAGCTTGGTCAGCAGGCCCTCCATCACCGAGCGCAGACCGCGCGCACCCGTCTCACGTTTAAGCGTCAGCTCCGCGACCGCGCGCAGGGCGTCGTCCGTGAAGGTCAGCTGTACGCCGTCCAGCTCAAACAGCTGCACATACTGCTTTAAGATCGCGTTCTTCGGCTCGGTCAGGATGCGCACGAGCGCCTCGGCGTCGAGGTTTTCCAGCGTCGTGATGACCGGCATACGACCGACCAGCTCAGGGATGAGGCCGTATTTGACCAGATCCTGCGGCACGATCTGCCGAAGCAGGGCGATGCTGTTCGCGTCGTTCTTGGATTTAACATCGTTGCCGAAGCCAAGCGAGCCCGTACCGACGCGCTTCTCGATGGTCTTGGTAATACCATCGAACGCACCGCCGAGAATGAACAGAATATTCGAGGTATCGACCTGAATGAACTCCTGCTGCGGGTGCTTGCGCCCGCCTCCGGGCGGGACGTTCGCCACCGTGCCCTCGAGGATCTTCAGCAGTGCCTGCTGACCGCCCTCGCCGCAGACATCGCGGGTGATGGACGGATTTTCACTGCGACGGGAGATCTTGTCGATCTCGTCGACGTAGATGATGCCGCGCTGAGCGCGCTCCACATCGAAGTCCGCGGCCTGAATCAGGCGAAGCAAAATATTCTCGACGTCCTCGCCGACATAGCCCGCCTCGGTCAGCGTCGTCGCGTCCGCGATCGCGAACGGCACGTCCAGCGCCTTGGCGAGGGCCTGCGCAAGCGCGGTCTTACCGACGCCCGTCGGACCGAGCAGCAAGACGTTGCTCTTGCCAAGCTCGGTGTCCATATCCGCGCCGAAATAAATGCGCTTGTAGTGATTATACACCGCAACGGACAGCGTCACCTTCGCATCATCCTGCCCGATGACATACTCGTCGAGATGCGCCTTGATCTCACGGGGAGTCGGCAACACCGGCGGCTCGTCCTTCGCAGGCGCGGACGGGCGCTTAACGGGAGCGGCGTCCGGCTCGAGCAGGCTTTGGCACAGCTCGATACATTCGTTACAAATAAATACACCCGGACCGGCGATCAGCCGTTCCACCTCCTCCTGCGGCTTACCGCAGAAGGAGCAGGTGATCGAAAGCTGATGATCGTCACTCATCGGCAGATCTCCTCACTTTCCTTTGGGGTTGTGCGGGGTTGTATTAACCGCGCTTCTCCACCACTTTGTCCACGATGCCGTAGCGCACGGCGTCGTCGGCGGTCATCCAGTTATCGCGGTCGGTATCCCGCTCGATAACCTCGATCGGCTGACCCGTCATCTCGGACAGCATACGGTTCATACGACCGCGGATATACAGAATATGATCCGCTTGAATCTTGATGTCCGACGCCTGACCCTTCGCGCCGCCGAGCGGCTGATGGATCATAATCTCGCTGTTGGGCAGTGCAAAGCGCTTGCCCTTCGCGCCCGCGGCAAGCAGGAAGCTACCCATACTCGCGGCGAGACCGACGCAGATGGTCGACACGTCACACTTGATATACTGCATCGTGTCGTAGATCATCATACCCGCGGAGATGGAACCGCCGGGGCTGTTGATATACAGGTGAATATCCTTATCGGGATCCTGCCCCTCGAGATACAGCAGCTGTGCCGTGATCAGCGAGGCAGTCGTGTCGTTGACCTCGTCCGACAGCATAATAATGCGGTCGTTGAGCAAGCGGGAGAAAATGTCGTAGCTGCGCTCACCGCGGCTGGTCTGTTCCACTACATACGGGATAAAACTCATATCAAACGCCCTCCTTGGATATTGGTGATTAGGTAGTAAATAGGCAAATTTCCCTGCCCCATAGTATGGGCAGGGAAATTCGGCTCTAAACCGAAACGGAAATTATTCTTCAGTGATGGTCGCGTGCTCCTTGACGAAATCCATCGCCTTGCTGACGGAAAGATCCTCAACAAGCGCGGTCGCGGGGATGGCGGCCTTGACCTTGTCGACCTCCATACCGTACTGCTCGGCGAACTTCGCGTATTCCGCCTCGAGCTCCTCGTCGGAGGGCTTGATCTTCTCCTTCTTCGCGATGGCTTCGAGGGTCAAGCGCACCTTGACCTGCTTCTCCGCCTGCTCGCGGAAGCTGTCGCGGAACGCCTTCTCATCCATACCGGTGTACTGCAGATAGAGCTCCAGGCTCAGGCCCTGCGACTGCAGACGGTAGGCGAAATCCTGAATGCGGTCGTCGATGGCGCGCTCATACATCGCCTCGGGAATGTCCGCCTTCATACACTTGAGCAGACCCTCGACCAGCTTCTCGTCAACGGCATCCTGTGCCGCCTTCTCGCGCTGCTCCTCAAGGCGCTTCTTCGCGTCCGCCTTGAACTCGTCAACCGTCTCAAAATCGGTGCAGTCCTTGATCAGCTCGTCGTCGATCTCGGGCAGCTCCTTCTTCTCGATCTTGTGCACCTTGCACTTGAACACCGCAGGCTTGCCCGCGAGCTCAGGAGCGTGATACTCCTCGGGGAAGGTCACGTTGACCTCAACATCGGCATCCACCGCGGCGCCGACGAGCTGCTCCTCGAAGCCGGGGATGAACTGACCGGAGCCGAGCACCAGCGCGTGGTTCTCGCCCTTGCCGCCTTCAAACGCTACGCCGTCCTGGAAACCCTCAAAATCAAAGGTGACGGTGTCGCCCATCTCGGCGGCACGGTCCTCAACGGACACCATACGGGCGTTGCGCTCCTGCAGCTTCTTGAGCTCATTCTCGATATCCTCGTCCGCAACAGCCTCGACCTTTTTGGTCGCCTTAAGGCTCTTATAACCGCGCAGGGTGACCTCGGGCTTCACGGTGATGGTCGCCTTGAACACCAGACCCTCGGGGCCGACGGAAACAACGTCCAGATCGATCTTATCCTCGACGTACTCATACTCGGAAGCCTTGATCGCTTCGTCCAGAGCAGAGGGATACACGTCGTTCATCGCGGTCTCGTAGAAAATACCGCTGCCGTAGGTCTTCTCGATGAGGGCACGGGGAGCCTTGCCCTTACGGAAGCCGGGAACGGCCATTCTCTTGACGTCCTTCTTGTAGGCGGCGTTGACAGCGGCTTCGAAGGTGGCAGCGTCGACCTCGATCTCGAGCTCTACGCGATTGTTTTCCAGTTTGGTAGCATTTTTCAGACTCATGACTTAATTCCTCCTGTTTTGTTGCCAAAACTTTTTGTGATTTTCACAATTGCGCTCTATTATACCATATAAGTTTTCGTTTGACTAGCCTTTTTATAAATTTTTTCCACTTTGCCGATTATTTGTCTATCGGGCGAATGAGGTTTGGGCAAAACCCCAACGCGTCCGCGGAAATCAGGCGATATTCCGTGCCGTTTTCCTCACCGCCGAACGCCATACGGATGCCCGCGCTGTGCACGTGACCGTAGTAACAACGGGCGATCGACTCCTCCTGCAGCACCTGCAGGATCTCTTCACACCGCTGACCGCCGAAGAGCGGCGGATAGTGCAGAAACACCACCGGCTCAAGACCTGTCTGCTTAGCGGCGAGAATGGATGCGCGCAGTCGACCTGCCTCACGCAGCAAAACGGTGTGATCCGCCTCTTCTCCGTCCTCGTTAAACCAGCCGCGGCTGCCGCAGACCGCCATACAGCCGTCCACTGCGACCGCGTCGTTGTGCACGATGCGCAGAGAGGCAAAGCCGTTCTCTTCAAAAAACGTGTCCATCTTGCGTCGGGTCGTCCACCAATAATCGTGGTTACCCTTAAACAGCAGCTTTTGGCCGGGCAAGCTGTGCAGGAAAGCGAAATCGGGCTTCGCCTGCTCAAGCGACATTCCCCAGGAAATATCGCCCGCAATGACGACGGTGTCATCCTCCGTTACCAGCCGCCGCCAGTTCTTCTCCAGCCGCTCGACGTAGTTATCCCAGCCCGCAAAGACGGTCATCGGCTTATCCGTGCCCAGTGACAGATGGGTGTCACCGATGGCAAATAACGCCATAGCGTATTCTCCTTATCCCAGATTTAACATTCCGCAGACCGTCTGCCGCATACTGTCGGTGTCACCGTTGCACACATCTGTAAAGCGAATGGCCTTGTCACCCAAATTCGCCAGCGGTGCAGGGACGGGCTCACCCGTCGCCTCGTGCAGCGCCGCCTGCAAACAGAACGGATCACCGTCAGCCTCCTTGCCGAGCGCTTCGAGGATCGCGGGAGTGAATTTATAGGGATTCGCGGTGGACGCGATCACAGTCGGGGTGGCATCCCCGCTTGCCGCACGGTACGCATCATACACGTGGAACGCGACCGCGGTGTGGGTGTCGAGCAGATAGCCCGTCTTATCGAACACCGCCTTGACGGTCGCGGCGACCTCGTCATCCGAGGCACAGCCCGCGGCAAACAGCGTGTCCATCTGTGCCTTGACGGACGCAGGAACGGTGTACTGCTTATTCTCGCGCAGACTCGCCATCATCTCGGCAATCGCCGCGCTGTCCTCGCCAACGAGGTGATACAGCAGACGCTCGAGGTTCGAGGACACCAGAATATCCATCGACGGCGAGGTGGTGGTGTAGAACGGGCGGGCGGTGTTATACGTACCGCTCTCAAAGAAATCGGTCAGCACGCGGTTGCGGTTGGACGCGCAGACAAGTTTCGCAATCGGGGTACCCATCTCGCGTGCATAGTAAGCGGCGAGAATGTTGCCGAAATTGCCGGTCGGCACGACCACGTTGATCGGCTCGCCCATCGCGACCTTGCCCTGCGCGAGCATCTCGCAATACGCGGAGATATAATACACGATCTGCGGCACAAGACGACCCCAGTTGATGGAATTCGCGCTGGAGAAGCGCATACCGCCTTCTTTCAGCATCGTCTGCATCGCGGGGTCGGTGAACAGCGTCTTAACGCCCGTCTGGGCATCGTCGAAGTTGCCGCGGATGGCGCACACGCCGACATTGCCGCCCTCCTGCGTGATCATCTGCAGGCGCTGCATCTCGCTGACGCCGTCCACAGGATAAAACACCAGAATACGCGTGCCGGCGGCATCCTTAAAGCCCTCCAGCGCCGCCTTGCCCGTGTCGCCCGAGGTCGCGACGAGAATGACCGTCTGCTCGCCGGGGGCAGTCTTATGGGTCGATACGCGCATCAGGTGCGGCAGGATCTGCAGCGCCATATCCTTAAACGCGCAGGTCGGGCCGTGCCACAGCTCGAGCACGTTGTGCTCGCCGTCAATGGCGTTGAGCGGAGCGACCGCCGTCGTATCGAACTGTGCACCGTACGCCGCACCGGTACACTCCTGCACCTCGGCGAGGGTGAAATCGTTAAGGAAACGGGACAGCACATAGGTTGCCCGCTCGGGATAGGTCATCCCCTGCAGAGCGACAAAATCCGCCTCGGCGAGCTTCGGCAGCTCGCTTGGCACAAACAGACCGCCCTCTTTCGAAATACCCTGTGCGATCGCCTCGGCGGCAGTCACACGGATCGTGTTGTTTCTTGTACTGGTGTAGTGCATAATGCTCTTCCTTTCGGATCAAATTCCTCACGCAAAAAAGCGATAAGCGTTGGTATAAAAGACCTTATCTAACAAAACGGCATCCAAACCGCGAGATAACAAATAATCATACAAATGACCGATCGCGGTCATTCCGTCCAATGTCGGCGGCAATTCCATCCCGTCAAGATCCGTGCCGATACACACGGTGTCCTCGCCGTCGAGTGCCAAAAAATGCGTCAGATGGCGGGCAAACGCCCCGAAATAGTCCCCGTTAAACGGAATACCGAGATGTGCGTGGTACAAATTTATCCCCACAATACCGCCACTGTCGCGTACGGCACGAAACTGCTCGTCGGTGAGATTGCGCGGGTGCGGTGTCACCGTCGCGGAGCAGGAGTGGGTCGCGATAAATGGGCATTTCAGCCGCCGCGCGACATCCCAAAAACCGCGCTCATTCAAATGGGATGCGTCAACGGTGATACCGAGCGCCTGCATCCGCTCAATTGCACGAATGCCGAGCGCGGTCAAGCCGTTATCGCCGCCAAAGCAACCGCTCCCCCACGGGTTATCCCCGTTCCAGGTCAGCGTCGCGGCACGTACGTGATGTGCTCGCAAGCGGTCAAGGCAAGTGATGTCCCCGATCGCGCCGATATTTTCACCCGTGAGCAGGGCGCGGCAAGCAAAACAGTTATCCGCGAAATCCGCACCCATACGCACAACGTGAAATTCGCTCGAGTGCTCCCTCTCCCATCGGTCGGCAACATCCAGCAAAGAAACACATCGTTTCTCCGCCTTTTCACCGCGCAGGTCATCGGGGATAAATGCCGCAAAGGCCTGCACCCACGGCGTAAAAGTACGTCCGCGGCGCAGATCGATCGCGCCGCCGTTCTCCCAAATCGAACAGCGCTCATCACAACCGCGCCCAAGGGTATCGCAATGCAGATCAAAAAGCCGTATGCAGATCACCCGCCTCATAAGCTCCCATTATGTGGTTAAGCTCCACCACATTCAGGGGATCGTCTATGGCGGTGACGACCTCGATAACATCAAAGCGGGGTTGCCGCTCGATCGGGTTGCGGCTCATATACATCGCCGCGGTCTGCATTATCCGCCGCTGTTTGGCGGCGGTGACCGCCTCGCGCGGGGTGTACAGCGCATCCGCCCGTCGGGTCTTCACTTCCACAAAAGCAATATACGAGCGGTCGGCGGCGATTATGTCGATCTCTCCGAAGCGGCAACGGTAGTTTGCCGCGAGGATGGTATAGTTCTTACCCCGCAGAAAGCGGGCGGCGATGGTCTCGCCGATCGCGCCCTTGGAGATCCCTGCCATCAGTCCTTCTCCCCAAGAATTTTCTTAAGAAAGCTCGGACGATGGATCGGGCAAGGGCCGTATTCCTTCAGTGCCGCGGTGTGGGCGGCGGTGCCGTAGCCCTTGTGCACGGCAAAGCCGTACTGCGGATACAGCGCATCCGCCTCGCGCAGCACGCGGTCTCGTGCGACCTTCGCCAGAATAGACGCCGCGCCGATCGACGCTGACAAGGCATCTCCCTTTACAACAAATCGTGCAGGCACGGTCAACATAGGCGGGATGCGATTGCCGTCGATGAGCGCGAGCTCGGGTCTCACGGACAAGCCCTCTACCGCACGAGTCATCGCGAGGTAGGTCGCACCCAGTATGTTATGCTCCTCGATCTCCTCCACACTCGCCGAGGCGATGCAGTACGCCACGGCTTGCTCGCAGATGACATCGAACAGCGCCTCTCGCTTCTTCTCGGACAGCTTTTTGCTGTCGTTGACGCCCTCAATGGGCTTATCGGGTGACAGAATCACCGCCGCGGCATAAACAGGGCCTGCGAGCGGTCCTCGTCCCGCCTCGTCCACGCCGCAAAAGCACTCAAAGCCTTCGGCGTGCAAGTTCCTATCAAATTCGTTATTTATCATTATAACACCTCGCGTCCTCCAGCGTGATGCGACCGAGCTTGCCGCCGCGGTACTCGTCGAGCAGCATAATCGCCGCGCGCTCGGTGTCTACTTCTCCGCCCGAGACCAGCATCCCGCGCTTACGCGCGACAAGCTGTAACAGCTCCCACGTGTCCTCGGGGATGTCATCGGTCAGCTTATAGCGAGCGGTCAGCAGATCACGGTAGGAGCGGGAGAGAATGCCGAGCAGCTCGCACGCCATCTCCTCCATATCCAGCACCTGATCCTTGATCGCACCCGTAAAGGCAAGGTGCAGCGCCACGGTGTGATCCTCAAATTTCGGCCACAGCACACCGGGAGTATCGAGCAATTGTGCGCCCTCCACCACAAACCACTGGTTCTGGCGGGTGACTCCGGGGCGATCCTCCACCTTGGCCTTGCCGCCCTTGTTGAGACGGTTGATGAAGGAGCTCTTTCCCACATTTGGGATGCCGACGATCATCGCGCGAATGGCGTGGTTCATCCCCTTGCTCTCCCACTTTTCGATCAGCTCGCGCAGGATGCGGCGCAGAGCCGGCATAAAGCCGTTAAATCCACGGCCGCTCTTGCAGTCGACCGCGATCGCCGCAATGCCGCGGGACTCGTAGAAAGCGATCCACCGCTTGGTCGCCGCCTCGTCGGCGAGATCCGCCTTGTTGAGCACGATCAGACGCGGCTTGCGCCCCACCCAGTGGTCCAGCTCGGGGTTACGGCTGCTCTGCGGAATACGCGCGTCGACGATCTCAATGACCGCGTCCACCTGCGACAGACTCTCTTGAATCTTGCGGCGGGTGCGCGCCATATGCCCCGGAAACCACTGGATGGTCTCCGCGCGTGCCTCGCCCTTATCCGCCGTCGCAGGGGCGCTCCTTTGCGACTTCGGGCGGCGGGGCGCGCTGTATTGCTTTGTATTTTTCTTATAGTTCGCCATCCGACACCCTCCCAACTCAAATTTTACCTATCGCTTTAAACGGGAATAGGCGGAACACCGCCTCGCCCGCGATCTCGTCCGTGGAAAACGGCCCGAGCTGACGGCAATCAAGCGACCACGTGCGATTGTCGCCCATCGCGAACACCTCACCGTCCTTGACGGTATACGGTCCCTCAAACCCCTTCGCCGTCGTCGATCCGCCGAGCACATACTCTTCCTCGATCGCCTTGCCGTTGAGCAGCACGCGGCCACTCTCATCATCAATGTCGATCGTATCGCCTGCCACGGCGATCACGCGCTTGATATACGGCTCTTCGCCCGCACGGGTGACAACGATAATATCGCCGCGCTCAACTTTGTAAAACTGCGTAATCAGAATCAGACGGTCGCCGCTCTGCAGCGTGTTGCACATCGAATCACCGCTGACCCCCACCACGCGAAACAGCAAAGCGAATATGACCACCACCGTCACCAGTGCGCCGATGAGCATCGATACCCACTCAAAGCAAGAGGCAAGCGCGCTATTCTCTTTTGCTTTCACGGAAGCGTCCATTGTCTTTACCTCTCTGTCAGCCTACGCTCTGCTCCATATTGCCGTAAATGCCGCCAAGCGCGGAAAACGGCGACAGCCGAAACACCGCCTTGCCGACCAGATCCTTCTCCAGTACGAGCCCAATCTCCTCAGAACGGCTGTCCTTCGAAATCGAGCGGTTATCTCCCATCAGGAACACATATCCGTCCGGAACGACCACCGCCTCGGTACAACCCTTTTGCGGGGTGAATTCCGCCGCATAAGGCTCACTGAGCAGGGATCCGTTGAGATAGACCAACCCGTTCTCGTCGATCTTGATGGTGTCGCCGCCGACAGCGATGATGCGTTTAACCAAAGGATCGATCGTATAACGGTCCACCACCACAATATCGCCGCGCTGATAGTCGGACACCGCGGTGAGCATCAGCAGCTGATCGCCGTCCTGCAGGGTGTTGTCCATCGAATCTCCGTCCACCCGCACGATGCGCAAAAAGAAGGTGAAGGCGATCACAAGCACCAACAGCGAAATCACCAGTGTGCTGACCCATTCGTAAGCCGTGACAGCCCAGCGGCGGCGAGATTCGGTATTCACTTGTGTCGGCACCTGCGACATTCCGTCACCTTCTTACGATCAAAAATTTGAAATCCATATCATTATAACACATAAAAACAATAAAATAAAGCAAAAAAGGGACTTTTCAGCCCCTTTTTTGTCGAATTATTTAATTAATTCTTTGACCTTGGCGGCCTTACCCACGCGATCGCGCAGATAATACAGCTTGCTGCGGCGAACCTTACCGTAGCGAACGACCTTAACGGCGGCTACGTTCGGGCTGTGCAGAGGGAAAACTCTCTCCACACCAACGCCGTAAGCAACACGGCGAACGGTGAAGGTCTCGGCAACGCCGCTGCCCTTCTTCGCGATGACCGTGCCCTCGAAGGCCTGGATACGCTCACGGTCACCTTCACGGATCTTCACGTCCACGCGGACCGTGTCACCGATACCGAAAACCGGAGCTTCCTGCTTCATGCTGTCGCCAGCGATGAGTTTCAATGCGTCCATTTTGTGTTCCTCCTAAAATTTTCAGACATTCATACCGATCGGTGACCGATAGAGGACTATCCGCTTTAATGTCGTGCTTTCGCCAGGCATTAACCCCCACGAGGAGAACTCGCGGCTAAAAACACCTGTAGTATCATAGCACAGTCGTATGCAAATTGCAAGTGTTTTTTTGCAAAACAGGAAAATATTTTTCTGCCGCCATCAACAGAACGGTTTTCCGTCCGCCGTGAGCAGGTCTAAGCGCAACACGCGAAGATGATATTCGCCGTCAGATGCCGCGTTCAGCGCCTGCAGCAAAAGACTCGGGTTGACGGTATCGTTGCCGACGGGCAGCGTCACCGTTACCTCCGTCCCCTCGCCGTATGCGCTCACCTGCGCGTCAGCAAACGCAGCGCGGATATCCAGTGTCTTCATCGTTTTCTTCTTTGTGCGCTTCTCCACCAAGATCT
The DNA here is from genome assembly GCA_045533185.1 of Acutalibacteraceae bacterium. Classification (GTDB taxonomy): domain Bacteria; phylum Bacillota; class Clostridia; order Oscillospirales; family Acutalibacteraceae; genus UBA5905. Next base: position 32,494 of record JAZSHK010000109.1, read on the forward strand.
CCGGCTGTGCGAGCAGGGCAGTGATCTTCTCGGGCGGGCAATCAAACCGCAGGCGGTAGCGCGCCGAAGTGAGTGCCCCCACCTTATGCACCGCCTCAGCGGCAGAGATCACCTCAAAGCCCTCGGGGAGCGCCGCACCCAGCCTTGCGACCAGCTCATCGAACGGCATCTCCTCCTCCAAGCGAATGTCCATCGACTCGCGCAGCCCCTCAAATCCGAGTGACAGCGGCGCGGCGAAGGTCAGATACGGATGGCGGTTAAAGCCCTCGGTGTACCACAGCGGAATCTCGGCACGGCGCACCACGCGCGTCATCGTGCGCACGAGATCGAGATGGGAAATGAAGCGAGCGCGCCCCGTCTTGGAAAAGACCACTCTAACGGTTTTCAACACACACGCCCTCCTTCCAGCACGCCGCGCCACAGCCCGCGCACGCCTGACGGCAGTGCGGGGTGGTAATCGCCTCGTGTGCTTTTTTGTTCTCCGAGATAAGGAATTTCTTGGTCACGCCGTAGTCAAGGTGATCCCACGGGAACACCTCATCGTACGAGCGCGTGCGGTTCGCATAGAACGCGGGGTCAAGCCCGACCTCGCGGAAGATCTCCATCCACGCATCGAAATCGAAATGCTCCGACCACGCATCGAGGTTAAAGCCGCGCTCGTGCGCGAGCTCCAGCACACGGCACAGACGGCGGTCGCCGCGCGCAAGCACCGCTTCGAGAAAGCTCGTTTTAGCATCGTGCCAGCTGAGCGAGATCTTCTTCGTATGCACCGACTCGACGAGATGCTTTTGCTTCTCCTCGAGCTCCTGCATCGTCGTCTGCGGCTCCCACTGGAACGGCGTAAACGGCTTCGGCACGAAACAGGACGCACTCATATTCACCGTCACGCCCTTGCCCTTCGGCTTGTCGGGATTGGCGTAAAAACAGTTGACGATCTTCTGCCCGAGCGCCGCCATCCCCTCGATGTCCTCCATCGTCTCGGTCGGCAGACCCATCATAAAGTACAGCTTCACCGTCGTCCAACCGCCGCGGAACGCCTTCGCGGCGGTGTCGAGGATCTCCTCCTCGGTGAGGTTTTTGTTGATCGCGTCGCGCAGTCGCTGGGTGCCCGCCTCGGGTGCAAAGGTCAGTCCTGCGCGGCGCAGGACGTTGAGGCGATTGACCAGCTCGTCCGAGAAGCCGTCCACGCGCAGAGACGGCAACGAAATATTGGTATGCTCCTTCTCCGCCCAATCGAGCAGGCGGTCAAGCAATTCTTCCAATTTCGTGTAATCGCTCGTCGACAGCGAGGACAACGAAAATTCCTCATATCCCGTCGAGCGGCAAAGGTCGTGGCTCTGCTTGTCGATGGTATCCACCGACTTCTCCCGCACGGGGCGGTAAATAAAGCCCGCCTGACAGAAGCGGCAACCGCGGATACACCCGCGGAAGATCTCGCTCATCGCGCGGTCGTGCACGATATCGGTATACGGCACAACGAAATAGTCGGGATAGTAGCAGGTGTTGAGATCGCGTATAATGCGCTTGCGCACGGTCGGCTTAACGCCGTCGAGGGGCGATACCGCCTTGATCGTGCCATCGTCGTTGTAGGACGGCTCATACAACGACGGGACATACACGCCCTCAATATCCGCGCAGGCGCGCAGGAAGGCTTTTTTGGAATAACCGTTCTTTTTATGTTCTTTATACAGATTGATGACCTCGAGGTCGACCTCTTCCCCCTCACCGAGGAAGAAAATATCCACAAAATCCGCGATCGGCTCGGGGTTGCAGACGCAAGGGCCGCCTGCCACCACCAGCGGAAAACTCTCGTCACGGTCGGCGGCGCGCAGCGGCACGCCCGCGAGATCGAGCATATTCAGCATCGCGGTATAGCACAGCTCGTACTGCACCGTAAAGCCAATAAAATCAAAGTCGCGTATGGGATCGCGGCTCTCCAGGCCGAACAGCGGGATATCGTGCTCACGCATCAATTCTTCCATATCCGTATCGGGCGAAAACACCCGCTCACACCACACGTCGGGCTCGTTGTTAAACTGCGCATACAGGATCTTCATTCCGAGGTGGGACATACCCACCTCATAGAGATCGGGAAAGCAGAACGCAAAGCGCACGGCGACGTCGTCGAGGTTTTTGGTAACGCTGTTGAGCTCGCCGCCGGCATAGCGCGCGGGCTTCTGCACCTGCAAAATCAGGTCTTCCAGCTTATCTTTGTTCATCATTGGGGTCATCCTCCGCTAATATTTCGGCTCACATAGGTGAAACTAGAATTACAATCTACATTCAAGGGGTTTCGTATGAAAAACTGTTACCGTTATCTCATCGCCGGCGGGCTGGCGGGTGTCGCCAACGGCTTGTTCGGCGCGGGCGGCGGCCTATTCCTCGTGCCGTTGCTCATCGGCTGGATCGGGCTGGAGGAGAAAAAGGCGTTCGCCACCTCCGTCGCCATCATCCTGCCGCTGTCCGTCGTGTCGTATGTGCTCTTTTGCTTAAAGGGTGGGAATGTGTGGACAGATGCGCTGCCCTACCTCATCGGCGGTATCCTCGGCGGACTGCTGTCGGCAAAATTTTTCCGCCGCATCCCGACCGTGTGGCTGCATCGCCTGTTCGGTCTGCTCATTCTCTACGGCGGTGTGAAGGCGGTGTTATTATTATGATGTGGCTTATCGCCCTGCTCATCGGCACGCTGACGGGGATCATCAGCGGCTTCGGTATCGGCGGCGGTTCGCTGCTGGTGCTGTACCTGACCGCATTCGCGGGGGTGGCACAGTACACCGCGGGCGGCATTAATCTCTTATATTTCATCGGCTGTGCACCCGCCGCCCTCATCGGGCATATCCGCCACAAGGCGATCGAATGGAAGGCGGTGCTGTGGTGCAGTCTCGGCGGCGTTGCCGCCGTCATCCCCACCGCCCTGCTCGCCGCCGAGCTGGACACAAACCTGCTGCGGCGGCTGTTCGGGGTCTTACTGCTGTATATCGGCATCAAGGAGTTGCGCGCCAAAAAGCATTAAAGCAGCTCCTGCCGATTGATGACCAGCTTAAACCGCAGCCCGAGCGTCTCCGCCGCCTTGCGGCACATCGTCATACGGGCAAGGAAGATCTCGAAATAATCCATTACGGAGCTGACCTCGGTATCGATGTCCAGTATCAAAGTAATGCTCTCTTTATCCTCGCTGATGGTCAATTCCGAACGTTCGACCGAGAAATTCACGCGGTCGTGGATGTCGAAACGGCTCAGATCGCGATTACGCACGCGGCTGCGACGCACATCCGACTTATCCGCGAGGATCAGCGCGGCCGCAACCGCATTGACCGCCACACCCGTGCCCTCGTCGTGGTTGCCGATGGCGGTGACGATAGTCGCGATGTCCTCAGCGGTCATATCCATATGATCCAGCAGACGGAACGCCATCACCGCGCCGCTCTGCGAATGCTCGATGCGGTT
>JAZSHK010000127.1:0-22157 GCA_045533185.1 Acutalibacteraceae bacterium
AAAATCCGTCGGCATAATGGTAAAATGAGGAAAAGACGGTATCTAATCAGTATGTTACATATATAAGGAGTATTATTATTATGGACTGGACCGAAGTATGTATCCGCATCCCCACCGCCGACACTGACGAGGCGGCGGCGATCGCCAACATGGCGGTGCCCTATGGCATCTATATCGAGGATTACAGCGACCTCGAGCAGGGCGCGCGGGAGATCGCGCGCATCGACCTCATCGACGAGGAGCTGCTCGCGCGCGACCGCGCGACCTCCATCATCCACCTCTACATCGACCCGCAGGACAACCCGCCCGAGGCGGTCGCGTTCCTGCGCGAGCGGCTGACCGCCGCGGGCATCCCGCACGAGGTGGATGCCGAGACGGTGCGCGAGGAGGATTGGGCGAATAACTGGAAGAAGTATTTTAAGCCGCTGCCCGTCGGCGACAAGCTGCTCATCTGCCCCTCGTGGGAGACGGCGGATAACCCCGACGGCCGCAAGCTGCTGTCCATCGATCCCGGTATGGCGTTCGGCACGGGCGGGCACGACACCACGCGTCTGGTGCTCGAGACGCTCGAGCGGCACATCACCGACGGGTGCGATTTTCTCGACATCGGGTGCGGCAGCGGCATTTTGTTTATCGTGGCCTGTCTGCTCGGCGCGGGCAGTGCGCTCGGCGTGGACATTGACGCGCTCGCGGTGCGCACCGCCAAGGAGAACGGGGAATTAAACGGCTTGACCGAGCCGACATACACCATCCTCAAGGGCGACCTCGCGAAGGACGTGAGCGGAAAATACCCCGTCATCGCGGCGAACATTGTCGCGGACGCGATCATCGCGCTGTCCCCTGCCGTGCCTGCCCTGCTCGCGGACGGCGGCGTGTACATCGTGTCGGGCATCATCGACTCCCGCGAGGGGGACGTGCTCGCGGCACTCGCGGATTGCGGGTTTGTCGTCGTCGAGCGCCACGCCCACGGCGGCTGGCTGTGTCTGGTATGTAAAAAGGGGTAAAGAAAGCATAAGTCGGATATACGTTTGTAGGGGGCATCGCCCCCTACGATCTTGATTTATGGTTTGCGCATACCAAAAAGGAGTTGATCACCAATGCCGCGATTTTTTGTGAATAGCCCGCTGGCGGTCGGGGATACCGTCGTCATCGACGGCGCGGATGCCCGCCACATCGCGGGTGCTCTGCGTATGAGCGTCGGTGAGGCGCTCACCCTCTGCGACGGCGCGGGGACGGATTACGCCTGCACCATCACGGCGGTGGGCAAGGATACCGTCGCGGCGGCTGTGGACGCCGCCGCGCCGACCGCGTCCGAGCCGACCCTCGCGGTGACGCTGTATATGGGGATGCCAAAGGGGGACAAGCTCGAGCTCATCATCCAAAAAGCGGTAGAGCTCGGCGTGACCGCGATCGTCCCCGTCATCACCGCACGCAGCATCGTGCGCGTCAGCGGCAAGGACGCGGAGAAAAAGCAGGTACGCCTGCAGCGCATCGCCGCTGAGGCGGCGGGGCAAAGCGGTCGCGGCATCATCCCGCGCGTCGAAGCCCCGATCACGTGGAAAGCCGCGCTCGCGCGGCTCGCGGAGGAAACCACCCTCTTGTGCTACGAGGGCGGGGGCGCGCCGATCGGTACGCTGGTCACCCCGTCCGACACTGCGGTGTCGCTGGTCGTCGGCCCCGAGGGCGGGTTTGACCCCGCCGAGGTGGAGGCGGTCACCGCCGCAGGCGGCAGAATTGCCACCCTCGGCCCGCGCATCCTACGCTGCGAGACCGCTCCCCTCGCCGCCCTCGCCGTGCTGATGGAACGAAGCGGCAATATGGCGTGATTGTTTTACGGACAGTATAAAACGAGTCGTTTTATACAGATTTGATCGCAAAAAGCCGCCCGTGTGTAAAGGGCGGCTCACGGGTCGTGTGCGTCACATCCCCCGTGCTACACTGATGAGCTCGCTCGGGGAATAGGCGGGCTGCAGTGCGCCGTTGATCGCCATCGCGACGAGGCGCGCCGCGCGGCTGATGACGAGGTCGATCTCCCGTGGCGTGACCATCATCGGCGGCTCGTTGCCGTCGCTCGGCGCGTCGGTGTCCTCGCGGAGATATTCCCGCACGAGGGTGACCGCGTCCACCACCGTCGGCACCCCCATCCCGATGACCGGCACGCCGAGCACCTCGCGGTTGAGCGGCTGACGGTTGTTCCCCACCCCCGAGCCGGGGGCGATGCCGCTGTCGCACAGCTGCACCGTGCACCCGAGCCGCCCGACGCTGCGTGCCGCGAGCGCGTCGACGACCACCACCGCCGCGGGTTGTACCTCGCGGCACACCCCCCGCACGATCTCGCTTGACTCCGTCCCCGTCTGCCCGAGCACGCCGGGGGTGAGCACCGCCGTCGGGCGCAGATCGTCCAGCCCCGCCGCGCGGGCAAATTCCCCGCGGATGTGGCGGGTCGCGAGCACCATATCCGCTGCCGATGGGCCGAGGGTGTCGGGGGTGACCGAGCGGTTTCCCAGCCCCACCACCAACACCGTGCCTTGAGACGGGAGAAGCGCGGTCAGCTCCCGCGCGACCGCCTTCGCGTAGGCGGCAAGGCGGGTCTCGTCGTCGGACAGCGGCAGCGTTTGCGCGGTGATGTATTGCCCGATCGGCTTGCCGAGCGCGGCCGCCCCTTTTTCGGACAGGACGTGCAGGCGGGTGATGTGCGCGCCGCCCTCGTCGGATTCGGTGCGGCGGATGTCGTTTTCCCCGAGTTTATCGGCGTCTGCCGCCGCCTCGATCGCCAAATCTGTGCGACAATTCATAAAAATACCCCCTAAAATCGACACATTTTCCGTGTTTCTGCAACAGAATTCGAAAAAAACGCGTTTTTGCAAAAATTTTAGTTGCAATTTTGTATTAAAGGTGTTAATATATCTTGTGCGTGATTTACTTTAATATTCGATGATTCAGAGGAGGTGTGACCATGCCCAACATTAAATCCGCTAAGAAGCGCGTGAAGGTCATCGCGATCAAGACGGCCCGCAACAAGGCAAATCGTTCCGCTCTCAAGACTGAGATCAAGAAGGCGAACGCCGCCATCGAGGCCGGTGAGAATAAGGAGGAGGCGCTGCGCGCCGCCACCAAGAAGATCGATCAGGCTGTTGCCAAGGGACTGCTGCACAAGAATACCGCAGCTCGTAAGAAGTCCGCCCTCGCTAAGAAGGCCAATGCCTAAAAACGCAAAGCAAAAGGCGCTGTTCCGAACGGAACGGCGCCTTTTTGTGTTGCAAAAAACAATTAGATGTGGTATAATTACCGGCGAAACCAAAGAGCGAGGGGGTCGCTATGTTGCAGAGCTTGTTGGCGCGCGTGATGAATCGTGTTTCAAAAGGGAACGGCAAGCGGTTTTTACAATTGGCGCAGCTGCTTTTGCTGATGGCGTGGCCGTTATTGCTGACCGAAACGGAGTCCTATTTTGCGATCTATGTTATATGCAGTATAGCGGCGGCAGTTGCCTTTGTATTAAACAGGAGCAATACAGCGGCGGAAAGCAAATTGGTATATGCGGTAACCGTCGCGTTTTCCTGCCTGTTTTCGCTGTTGGTCCTTTTGGCGAATTATCCGGTGTTTTTCCCGATTCGGGAGAACCTGTTTGAAACGGTGACGGCGTTTCTCGGCGGTGTTGTCGTGGCAGAAAACGTACTGCTATTGCTCTATCGTCGACTTCCCGAGACAAGTGTCCAAAAGCGATGCGCCTCGCCTTGGCGAACGGCGATCGCGTTTTTGGTGCCGTTCGGCATTTTTTCGGCCATCTGCCTGCTGTATCTGTTCTTTTCGGCATATCCCGGCTTGCTGACCAACGACAGTATGACGCAGATAAGGCAATCACTTAACGGCATCACGTCCAATCATCACCCGTTTTGGCACACTGTATTGATAAAGGGGATCCTGGCGATCGGCGTGCGGCTTTTCGGCAACGTGACCGATGCGGTTGCGCTGTACAGCGTTTGTCAGGTGTTGTTCTTCGCGGCGGCGGTTGCGTTTTCCTTGATGACGCTGTATCAGGCGGGGGTTAAAAAACGGACCATCGTTTTATGCGGTCTTCCGTTTGCTGTGCTGCCCTATCACATCGTTTACAGCGTCACGATGTGGAAGGACGTGGTGCTTGCCGTGGCGACGCTGTTCTTCGTTGCGTTTTTCTTCCGCACGCTGAAGGGCATCGGCAACAAGGTCGTTAATGCGGTATTTTTGTTTGTTTTTACGGTGCTGTTTTGCGTATGGCGGTCAAACGCTTGGCTCGCCATGGTGGCGTCGGTCGTGTTGTTTTTCCTGTATTTGCGTAAGCGCCATATCAAGAGCGTGGTGCTGATATTGGCAGCGGTGGTCGTGGCGTGGGTGATGCGCTCCCCCGTCATTTCCGCGATGGGCGTGCAGCAGCCCGATTTTGTCGAGTCGTTATCCATTCCCGTGCAGCAGATAGCAAGAGTCATCGTTGATGGCGGAGATATCTCGGACGAGGATTACAAGATGCTTGATAGGATAATGGATGTAGAAGAAGTCAAAAGCTTGTATTTACACTTTATATCGGATCCGATAAAGGATGAGATCCGAAGCAAGGATCAGGCATATCTTGTAGAAAACAAGATGGAATTTTTGAAATTATGGATACGTGTCGGTGTTCATAATCCGTCGAGTTATGTTAAGGCTTGGGTCAATCAGACCAGGGGTTACTATAATTCGGGGTACGCATATTGGATCTTCCCGGACGGACAGGACAATGCGGATTTAGGCGTTGAAAAACAACCACTTGACAATCCGATCAATACGGCTTTTAAACGGGCGATTGCTACTATGAAAAGCCACGTTCTGGCAAAGCCGTTTATCAGCATCGGCTTTTGTGTGTGGGCGCTCACCGCGTTAGGCGTGGTGTTGTTTTTGCGACGTCGCGAAGAGGTAGTCTTGACAATTCCCTTGCTCATAGCCGTGGCAACACTGCTCGTAGCAACGCCGGTCTTCTCGGAGTTCCGCTATGTGTATTTTATGTTCGTGACACTGCCGTTTTTAGCGACTGTTGGCGTTCACAAGTTTGAGGATGTTAAAGGAGAAAAAGAAAATGGATAAAATTGCGGTACTGATTCCGTGCTACAATGAGGAGAAAACCATTGAAAAGGTCGTGCGCGATTTTCGCGAGGCTCTTCCCGAAGCGGTAATATACGTGTATAACAACAATTCCAAAGACCGCACGGCGGAGCTGGCGGAAAAGGCGGGCGCGGTGGTCCGCCACGAATGGAAGCAGGGCAAGGGCAACGTTGTGCGCCGTATGTTCCGCGAGATTCAGGCGCAGTGCTATATTATGGTGGACGGCGACGACACCTATCCGGCATCCGCCGCCCGTGAGATAGCCGACCTCGTTCTCAACAAAAACGTGGATATGGTCGTCGGCGACAGACTGTCCTCCACCTATTTCACCGAGAACAAGCGCCCCTTCCATAACCTGGGCAACAAGCTCGTTCGCTTTGGCGTGAATCATATCTTCAAAGGCAAAGTCAAGGACATTATGACCGGCTACCGAGGCTTCAGCTATGAGTTTGCCAAGTCCTTCCCCGTGCTGTCCCGCGGCTTCGAGATCGAAACGGAAATGACCGCTCACGCATTAGACAAAAATATGCATATTGAGGAGATCGTCATTCAGTATCAGGACCGCCCCGAGGGCAGCGAATCGAAGCTGAACACCGTTTCCGACGGTATGAAGGTGATCATGACGATCATCCGCCTGTGCAAGCTGTATCGCCCGCTGTTCTTCTTTACGATGATCTCTCTGGCGCTGATTCTGCTGGCGGCGGCGGTCTTCATCCCCTTGGTGCTTATCCCGTTCGTGCAGACGGGACTGGTTGACAGAATCCCGACGCTGGTCATTTGCGGCTTTACCGTTCTGGCGGCGATCGTTTCGTTCTTTAGCGGGATGATTCTCGATTCCATCGTGCAAAAGGAAAAGCGGGAGTTCGAATTCCGCTTGCAGGTGCTGAACAATGAAAAAACTCATTTATCAGATCGTTAAATTCGGCGGTGTCGGCGTCCTGTGCTTCATTATCGATTTCGCGGCACTCCGCTTTTTTCACGAGGTCGTTATGCTGGACGTTCTCGTGTCCACCGCGTTGGCGTTTACCATTTCGGTTATCGCAAACTATATTCTCAGCGTTCGGTTTGTGTTTGCTGTATCTCAAGGCAACTCGAAAACGCGCAATTTTATTCTGTTTGTCATATTCAGCGTGATCGGCCTTGGGCTTACAGAGCTTTTGATGCATCTGGGCGTAAACACCTTGTCGCTTAATTATGTGCCGGTGAAAGTGGGCGCTACCGCGGTTGTGATGGTGTTTAATTTTATTACGCGAAAAATATTTTTGGAGAAATAGAGGCAACGCCCGCAACGAAGGTACTGTTAAAAAACCGGACATCGCTCGAAAAAGCGATGTCCGGTTTTTAGATAGTAGATAGTAGATGGTAGACATTAGATGCGCTAACCATAAATGACCGCAGAAACTTACGGTCAGCACGTCTAGCATCTAGTATCTAATGTCTAATATCTATTTTCCTACGCAGAACCGCGCGAATACCTCGTCGACGACCGCTTCGGTGGTGCGCTCGCCCGTCAGGTCGAGGATGGCGGCGATCGCGCCGTCCAGGCTGACCGCGACCGCGTCGAGCGTCATCCCGAGAGCGAGGGCATCCGCCGCCTCATCGAGACAGGCAAGACACCGCGCCGCGCAGTCGCGCTGCCGCTCGGTGGCGAGCATCGGCTCGGCGGCGTCCAGTCGCTCCACCCCCGTCACCTGCGCGACCGCCTCGGTCAGCGCCGCGACCCCCTCGCCGCTCTTGGCGGAGAGAGTGACCACACGGTCAAAATGGCTCTCAAGCCACGCGCGGTCGGTGCGCTCGTCACAGTCGGCCTTGTTGATGACGGCGATGGTCGCCGTGTCGGCGACGGATGCGGCGAGCGCCTTGTCCTCGTCGGTGAGCGGGCGCGAGCCGTCGAAGACCGCGAGCACCAGCGCGGCGCACTGCAAGCGGCGGCGGGCGAGTGTCACGCCGACGGTCTCCACGCGGTCGTCGGTGTCGCGGATGCCCGCGGTGTCCGCGAGCCGCAGGGTGACGTCGCCCAGCCGTACCGTCTCCTCGACCACGTCGCGGGTGGTGCCTGCGATGTCGGTGACGATGCTGCGCTCGCAGCCCGCGAGGCAGTTCATCAGGGTGGATTTGCCGACGTTGGGGCTGCCGACGATGACGGTGTCGATCCCCTGCCGCAGGACACGCCCTGCATCGAAGGTGTCGAGTAGCGCCGCGATGGCGTGTTTTGCCTCGGCGATGGTGTCGGCGAGCGCGTCGGTGCGCAATTCGGGGATATCCTCGTCGGGATAGTCGACGAATGCGCCGAATTGCGCCGCCACCCCGAGCAGGCTTTCCTTCACGCTCTGCAGACGGCGGTAGGTCGCGCCCTCCCGAGCGGCAAGCGCGGTGCGCGCGGCGAGCCGCCCGTCAGCGGCGATGAGTTCCATCACGCTCTCCGCCCCCGTCAGGTCCATTTTGCCGCCGATAAAGGCGCGGCGGGTGAATTCACCCGCGCCCGCGGGCTTGGCACCCGCGGCAAGGCAGGCACGCAGGGTGCGCTGTAAGAGATACAGTCCGCCGTGGCAGGAGAGCTCCACCGTGTCCTCGCCCGTGTAGCTGTGCGGCGCGCGGAACACGAGCGCGACGCAGTCGTCAATGTCGCCGTCCGTGTCGAACACGTGCCCGTAGGCGGCGGTGTAGCCATCGAGCTTGTCGAGCGTGCGCGCGGGATGAGCCGCGCGGAACACGCGGCAGGCGACGGCAATCGCGTCGTCCCCCGACAGGCGGATGACCCCCAGACCCGCAGGCGCGGCGGGGGTGGATATGGCGGCGATGGTATGGGACATAATGAACGCTCCTTTGCGCGGGAGATTATATTCCTATTATAATAATAAAACCCCCACTTGTCCAGTGGGGGAAGAAGAGGAATATTAAGGAGTTTCACTTCGCAAAACGGAATGGGTATGCATTTGCGGTTTGTACAAGCCACAAATAAGGCTGTAGGGGACGACGCCCACGTCGTCCCGCGAAGTTCGCGCATACCTATTAGCCTCTCCCTTTGGGAGAGGTGGATTTTGCCGCAGGCAAAAGACGGAGAGGGTCATTGTATTCTCTCCCAAAACCACTGAGCCGCCTCGCACTCCCATCGCCATAGGGCGGCGAACAGCCGCACAGGCGGCGGGACGGCGACCTGATACACCTGCTCGGCGACGGGCGAGACGGTGAGCGGCTTCGCTCCGTCGATTTGCACGGCGGGGACGCCATCCTCGACGGTGTAGGTCACCCCGAGGTCGACCCGCCCGTGGGTGGTCAGCTGAATGTTGTATTCGATGATAAGGAACGCGCAAAACAGCGAAAGCACGCACAGCGACAGAATAAACGCGGTAAAAAACGTGCGCCACGGCAGACGGCGTAGCATAGCAAAGCCCCTTTATTTTAGCAGTTCTGCCAATGTTTTGCCCAAGATCTCGCCCGAATATACCGCCTCGGCGACGGTGTTGCCCTCGCTGCCGACCTCGACGAGCAGATACCCCGCGTGCAGGTGCTGGTTATAACGGCTGCCGACGGTGGATAAGGGACGCATCAGCCCGTCGTAGCGGGCGGTGAGCGCCTTTTGCCACTGCGCGGCGAGCGCGAGATTTTGTTGCCAGTGCGGATTGGGTAACGCGTCGGTGGACAGCACACCCGCGATGATCATCATTTGCGCCGCTTTTTTGCCGTCGACGGTGACGGTGGGCTTGACGAGCCCGCTCGTCCCTTCCATCAGTGCGTCGCGGTGCAGGTCGAGCACCACCTGAATGGTCGGGTGCGCTTTGAGGATGCTCTGTACCGTCTTTGCCGAGCGGGTGTATGCGCCCGAATAGGGCGAGTCGTGCACCGTCGTGTCGTGGATGGCGGCGATGCCGTGCGCGGCGAGCGCTCTGACCACCGCGTCCCCGACCGCGCAGACGTTGCGCGTATGGTCGGTCGTGCGGTCGCGGTCGCCCGCGTTATAGTAGCCCGCGTCATACCGCATATATCCCTCGGTGGTGTGGGTGTGGATAATGAGCACCTGCGGCGCGTCGGTGTCGGTGAAGGTCGGGGTCAGCTTGGTCGTCAGCGCGGCGGCGACGTCGACGGATCGGCCGCTGCTGTTGCGTATGGCGATGCCGTGCTGGCGGGTGTCGCCCGTATCCAGCTTTTGCGTGATCACCCTGCCGCCGCTGCCGTCTTCTTTCGGGGCGACGACGACGGGAACGGTGTCATCCTCGGCGGGCGGCAACAGGGCGGTGTGATCCTCGGGGCTCGTCGCGGCATACGGCGGCGTCTGCACCGCGCCCGACTGCACCGCCTCGCTCGGTGTCAGCCGTTCGCTGAGCACCTGCGCGGCATTGTGCGGCTGTTGCAGGCCCGCGGCGAGCAGGGTCGCGGTGCGCCCGAGCCGCCCCCAGTCAAACGGCAGAGCGGATACCGCGGCGATCGCGGCGGCCGCCGCGCCGACCCGCGCGACCGCCGCCAGACGGCGCAAAAGCGCGGTGTGTTGTCCCTTCACCGACATCACTCCTTCATCATCGTTTCCATCTATACTATATGTCGGCAAAATTCCCGTTATGCCGCCGAAAATAGCGGTTGATTTATTTGATTAAATGATATATAATAGATAAGTAAAGCCGTACGCTTTGGGGCATACGGGCGGACGGGTCCTGTGCGACGGTGCGCCGTGAACCATGTCAGGCGGGGAACCGAGCAGCATTAAGCGGTTGTGTCCGTGTGCCGCAGGTAATCCGTTCGTCCGTATGCCCGAGACCGTACGGTGATTTTTTGCGGGGAGTTGAGTGAATGTATCAAGCGTTATATCGCAAATGGCGGCCCCAGACCTTTACGGATGTCTGCGGGCAGGAGCTTATCACTACCGCGCTCAAAAACGAGATCAAGAACGACCGCCTGTCCCACGCATACCTGTTTACGGGTTGCCGCGGCACGGGTAAGACCACCTGCGCGAAGATCCTCGCCAAGGCGGTCAACTGTGAGCATCCCGTTGACGGCGACCCGTGCAATCAGTGCGCGACCTGCCGCGGCATCGACGACGGCTCGGTGTTGGACGTGACCGAGATCGACGCCGCGTCCAACAACGGCGTTGACAGCATCCGCGACCTGCGCGACGAGGTGGCGTTCACCCCCGTCGTCGGCAAATACCGCGTGTACATCATCGACGAGGTGCATATGCTCTCCGCGGGCGCGTTCAACGCCCTGCTCAAGACGCTGGAGGAGCCGCCCGCCCACGTGATCTTCATCCTCGCCACCACCGAGGTGCACAAGCTACCCGCGACCATTCTCTCGCGGTGTCAGCGGTTTGATTTTAACCGCATTTCCCCCGAGGCGATCGCTTCGCGCGTGAGCTTCGTTGCGGCGCAGGAGGGGCTGACGATCACCCCCGACGCGGCGATGCTGCTCGCCCGACTCGCGGACGGTGCACTGCGCGACGCGCTTTCTCTGCTCGACCAGTGCGCGTCGGGCAACACGACGATCGACGCCGCCGTGGTCGCGACCGCGACGGGGATGGCGAGCCGCGAGGCGCTGTATGCGCTGACCGATTGTGCCGCGCGGCGGGATGCCGCGGGCGCGCTTGCCGCGGTGGATACCCTCTACCGCTCGTCGAAGGATATGGAGCGGCTGTGCGCCGAGTGGATCAGCTACGTGCGTAATTTGATGGTGCTTAAGAGCGTGCCCGACGGCGGCGATCTCATCATCGCCGCGCCCGAGGAGATGGCGCAGATGCAGGCGCTCGCCCGCTCAATGGAGCTGCCCGCCATCCTGCATATGATGGAAGTGCTGCAGTCCGCGCTCGAGCGTCTGCGCGGGGGCGTTGCCCGCCGCGTGGAGATGGAGATGGCGGTACTGAAGCTGTGCGACCCGTCGCTTGACAATACGCAGGCGGCACTGCTTTCTCGCATCAGCGAGTTGGAAAAGGCGGTGCGTTCGGGTGACGTAGGGGCAAGCGCTGTGCAAATCGATGCGGGCGGGCAATGCCCGCCCCTACAAGAGCAACCGGAAGTAGGGGCGACCATCGGTCGCCCGTTGGAGCCTGCACAACCCGCGCGGGCGGATATGGAATCCGCCCCTACAAGCGCAATGCAAAGTGGTGTTGTAGGGGACGATCGCGCGGCAATTCAGCAAGGAGCTTTTTCGAGTGACGTTTGCCGCGCCACGCAAATGTCGCGTGGCGACATTTGCCCGAGCGAGCCAATTGCCGCAAATGACATCCCGCCCCCGTCTACCCCCACCCCCGACGAGGAAACTCCCTTCGCGAAATGGGGCGAGGTGCTGGAAAATCTGCTGACCTCTTGCCCGCCGCTGTACGGCGTGCTGGCACAATCGCAGGCGGTGCTCAAGGGCGAGATGCTGCTTATCTGCACCGACAATGCGCTGTTCAAGGAGCTGCTCGCGCAGGACAACAACAAGACGATGCTCGCCGATGCGATCCGCGGTGTCGCGGGCAAGGCCTACCGACTGGGCCTGCGCCGCACCGTGACGGTGCAAAAGAGCAAGGAAGACCCCCTCTCGCAGTTGCTCACCGCCGCCCGCAAGGCGGACGTGCCGGTCAGCGAGGATTGATAAATAGATACTATAGAATAAGGACGGATAGACTATGAAAGCGAATATTCCGAAGGGAATGGGCGGCGGCCCGAACAATATGCAGGCGATGCTGCGTCAGGCGCAGAAGATGCAGGACGATATGGCGCGCGTTCAGCAGGAGCTGGAGGCGCGGGAGTATACCGCGACCGCGGGCGGTAACGCCGTGAGTGCGACCGTTGACGGCAAGCATCAGCTCACCGCGCTTAGCATTCAGCCCGAGGTCATCGACCCCGACGACGCCGAGATGCTCGCCGACCTTGTGATGGCGGCGGTCAACGAGGCCCAGCGCAAGGCCGCGCAGGACGCGGAGCAGTCGATGGGCGCGGTCACCGGCGGAATGAATATGCCGGGGCTGTTTTAAGCTATGGGCTATGCACTGTTGCCGCTTGAGCGGCTGACCGAACAGCTCGAGCGCCTGCCCGGCATCGGACGCAAGTCCGCGGCGCGGCTGGCGTTTCATCTGCTGTATATGCCCCGCGCGGACGCCGACGCGCTGACGACGGCGATTGCCGACGCGCGGGAGAATATCCACGAGTGCCCCGTGTGCTGCAACCTCACGGATGCCGAGAAGTGCCCCGCGTGCGAGGACGCGCGCCGTGACCGCACGGTCATTTGCGTGGTGGAAGACCCGCAGGACGTGCTCGCCATCGAGCGCACGCGGGAATACGGCGGATTGTATCACGTGCTGCACGGCACCATCTCGCCGATGGACGGGCGGGGACCCGAGGCACTGCGCGTCAAGGAACTGCTCCACCGCCTTGCGGACGAGACCGTCACCGAGGTGATTATGGCGACCAACCCGACCGTTGAGGGCGATTACACGGCGATGTACCTGTCGCGCCTGCTCAAACCGCTGAATATCAAGGTCACGCGCCTTGCCTACGGCATCCCCGTCGGCGGCGACCTCGAATACGCGGATGAGGTCACCCTCACCCGCTCCCTCGCCGGCCGAAGCGAGCTGTGAAGATAGATGTTAGACGCTAGACGTTAGACGCTAGATGCGGAGACCGTAAGTTTCTGCTGTCGTTTGAGGTTAGCACATCTAACATCTACTATCTAACGTCTAATATCTAAACGGAGGTGAACCGCGATGGCGGAACCCAAAAAGCAAAATAAGACCATCGCGGAAAACCGCAAGGCGTTCCACGAGTATTTCGTCGAGGAATCCTTTGAGGCGGGCATCGAGCTGTGCGGCACCGAGGTGAAAGCCTTACGGCAGGGCGGTGTGAACCTTAAGGACGCGTGGTGCAACGTCGTCGACGGCGAGATGTTTATTAACGGTATGCACATCAGCCCCTACGAAAAAGGCAACATTTTTAACCGCGACCCGTTGCGGGTGCGGCGACTGCTGATGCACAAGCGGGAAATTATGCGCCTGTTCGGCTTGCTTAAGCAGCAGGGCTACGCGCTCATTCCGCTGTCCATCTATTTTAAGGGCAGTCGCGTGAAGGTGCAGGTCGGCCTGTGCCGCGGCAAGAAATTGTATGACAAGCGCGAGGACGCCGCGCGCCGCGATATGCGCCGCGAAGCGGAACGCGCACTGAAAGAACACAACGCAAGGTAATAAAGAACAAAAAACAGCAGGCTCGCCGAGCCTGCTGTTTTTTGTTGCGGTTTGCACCGACTTCGAATAAATCCGTAGGGGCGACCATTGGTCGCCCGTTGAAGTCCGCACAAACCTTGACGGGCGTCATGGGCGCCGCCCCCTACGATAGGATTTACGGTTTGCGCAGACTTGTTAAGCCTTCCCCTTGAGGGGAAGGTGCCGAGTGTAACGAGGCGGATGAGGTGGTGGATGCAACGCGCCCGCTACGAGCTGCACATAATAAGGCTTATGACACCTCACCGCCGCCTTCGGCGGAGCCTCCCCTCAAGGGGAGGCCTTTTGTTCATTTACGGTCTGCGCAGACCTAAAACCGCCTCTCAGCCTCTTCTTTTCGTGCATCTTTATGCAAAAAAGCGTTAAAAACAGAGAAATTGCGATTTTTTTAACAATTATCAAAAAATCTCGAAAAAACACTGGAAAACCCGTGTGAAACGTGCTATAATTTTATGCGGCGTAGTCTGCCCTGAAAGAGGGCGGCGCTATACGAACATTCTGTAAGGAGGACAAAGGCAAATGCAAAAGAAAATCAGCTCGATCCCCTTCGCGGGAACACCTGAGCAGGAAGCCCAGCTCAAAGCGGTCATCGATGCCAACAAGCACGACCCGACCCGCGTGATGGGCGTCATGCAGGAGGCGCAGGGGATCTACGGCTATCTGCCGATCGAAGTACAGCAGATGATCGCGGACGGTATGGGGGTGCCGCTGGAGAAGGTCTACGGCGTTGCGACCTTCTATGCACAGTTCGCGCTGTCCCCGAAGGGCAAGTACAACATCTCCGTGTGTCTGGGTACCGCCTGCTACGTGAAGGGCGCGGGCGATATTATGGATAAGCTCAGCGAGCGTCTGGGTATCGGCGCGGAGGAGTGCACTCCCGACGGGAAATACTCGCTGACCGCCTGCCGTTGCATCGGCGCTTGCGGTCTGGCCCCCGTGCTGACCGTCAATGAGGACGTTTACGGCCGACTGACGGTGGACGATGTCGACGACATCCTCGCCAAGTACGCGGATTGATCCTCTATTAAATTGTAAAGGAACAAGCCACTATGAAGATCTGTACTATCCGAGAGCTGCTGGACGCACAGGTTCTTGTCGGCGAAGAGAATCTGGGTAAGCACGTGTACTCCGCCTGCGGCAGCGATATGATGAGCGATGGGCTCGCGTACGTCAAGGATCAGGCCGAGCTGATGACGGGCCTTGTCAACGGGCAGGTCATCCGCACCGCCGAGATGATGGATATGGTATGCATCGTCTTCGTGCGCTCGAAGGAGCCGACCGCGGAGATGCTGCGCCTCGCTGAGGAGAGCGGCATCGTCGTGATGAGCACCAAGAAGCGGATGTACGAGGCGTGCGGCATTCTGTACAGCAACGGTCTCGTCGGCAACAAGGTGCGGGAGACGGCGGTATGAGTGACGCGCTGTCTTTCCACTTTGATGTGGACGGAGATGACTTCACCTGTGCCGGTCAGGCGTCGGTGCAGGTCAAGAAGAACCTGCGGCGGTTAGGCTTGCCGCCGGAGCTCATTCGCCGCGTTTCCATCGCGATGTACGAGGGCGAGATCAATATGGTCATCCACGCGGGCGGCGGTCACGCCGAGGTGCGCGTGGAGCCGGACGCCATTGCGATCATCCTCGAGGACCACGGCCCCGGTATCGCGGACATCGAACAGGCGATGCAGGCGGGCTTCTCCACCGCCCCCGACAGCATCCGCTCGCTCGGGTTCGGTGCGGGTATGGGTCTGCCGAATATGAAACGCTACACCGATCATATGGAGATCGAATCGACCGTCGGTGTCGGCACGCGCATTACGATGCGCGTGAACCTCGACGGTTAAACCGGAGAGTTGTATTATGAAACCATACGAACATTCGGTTTTCTTGGACGAACATAAGTGCACCGGCTGCACCACCTGCCTGCGGCATTGCCCGACCGAGGCGATCCGCATCCGCGACGGCCGCGCGGTCATCAACGAGGCGCGTTGCATCGATTGCGGCGAGTGCATCCGCGTTTGCCCGCACAAGGCGAAGAAGTCGCGACGCAGCAAGCTGGACGCGATGGACGGGTATAAGTGGAAGATCGCTCTTCCCGCCCCCGCTCTGTACGGGCAGTTTGACAATCTTGACGACGTGGATTACGTGCTGAACGGTCTGCGTCGCATCGGGTTTGACGACGTGTTCGAGGTATCCAAGGCGGCGGAGCTGGTCTCCGCCTACACGCGATTTTACTTAAACACCGAAGGCGTGAAAAAGCCGGTCATCAGCTCGGCGTGCCCCGCCGTGCTGCGGCTCATCGCCCTGCGGTATCCCTCGCTGAGCGAGAACGTGATGCGGATGCTCCCGCCGATGGAGATCGCCGCCAAGCTCGCGCGCGAAAAGGCGCAGCGCGAGCACCCCGAGTTAAAACCCGAGGAGATCGGCGTCTGCTTCATCTCCCCCTGCCCCGCGAAGGTGAGCTATGTGAAGAACGGCTTCGGCGACTATAAGAGTCAGGTCGACGTCGTGGTGTCCATCAAGGACATCTATTTCCTGCTCATCAACGCGATGTCCCACACCGACGAGACGGATTCTCTGTCCGAGTCGGGGATGATCGGCATCGGCTGGGCGACCTCGGGCGGTGAGGCGTCGGCGCTGTTCAACGACAGCTATCTCGCCGCGGACGGCATCGAGAACGTCAACCGCGTGCTCGACCAAATCGAGAACGGCAACATTCCGCAGCTCGAGTTTGTGGAGCTTAACGCTTGCACCGGCGGCTGCGTCGGCGGCGTGATGACCATTCAAAACCCATTTATCGCCAAGGCGCGTCTGCAGAACCTGCGACGGTATCTGCCGGTCAGCCAGAACTTCCTCGCCGCTGACGAGCAGTATATCCCCGAGGGATATTTCTTCAATGAAGTACCCGAGTATCGCGGTGTTTCCCAGCTCGGTAACTCGATGGCGGAGTCGATGCGGATGATGGCGGACATTCAGGCGCTGCGCGGACAGCTCCCGGGGCTGGATTGCGGCTCCTGCGGAGCCCCCACCTGCCGCGCGTTCGCGGAGGACGTGGTGCGTGGCGCGGCGAAGCCGAGCGACTGCGTGCTGACGATGCGCGAGGAGCTTCGCGCCTATCTCGCCGAGAAGGAGGCTGCCAATGACGGTCAATGAACTGCTCACCCGCGCCGAACTGACGGCGGCGGCGTTGCCTGACGGTGACCGCGAGGTCACGGGCGTGTACATCGGCGACCTGCTTAGCTGGGTGATGGGTCGCGCGACCTCGGGCGATGCCTGGATCACCATTATGTCCAACCGCAACATCGCGGCGGTCGCGACGCTGGCGGATACCGCCTGCGTCATCCTCGCCGAGGGCGTGAGGCCCGACGAGGGGGTCGCTGAGCTTGCCGAACAGAAGGGCATTAACCTGCTGCTCAGTGCGGTCAGCGCGTACGACACCGCCCTGCGTCTGCGGGACGCGTTATGAGCCGCTATTACTACGATCTGCACATCCACTCCTGCCTGTCCCCCTGCGGAGACAACGACAACACCCCGAACAACCTCGTCGGGATGGGGGTGCTGGCAGGTCTGCAGATCATGGCGCTCACCGACCATAACACCTGCCGCAACTGCCCCGCCTTCTTCGCCGCGGCGAAGAAGCACGGCATCATCCCCGTCGCGGGGATGGAGCTGACCACAGCGGAGGACATCCATATGGTGTGCCTGTTCCCCGACCTTGAGAGCGCGATGGCGTTCGACGAGGAGATCGGACGGCACCTCATCCGTGTTCCCAACCGCCCCGACATCTTCGGCGATCAGCTCATCCTCGACGAGAACGACGAGGTGATCGGCACCCTGCCCGATCTGCTGTCCAACGCCACCGACATCTCGGTGGACGAGGCGGATTCGCTCGTGGAGTTTTACGGCGGTGTATGCTACCCCGCTCACATCGACCGTGAGGCGAACGGCATCATCGCGGTGCTCGGCGACCTGCCGCCGCACGAGAAATATGCCTGCGTGGAGCTGCACGACGGCGCGCGCGAGGACGAATTCCGCGCGAGATATCCGCTGGACGACACCCTCGTGGTGGTCGGCTCGGACGCCCACTGCCTGTGGGACATCCGTGACAAGGAGCGGTGGATCGAGCTCGACGATGAGCCGTACAGCTCGGCGCTGGTACGGCAAAACCTCATCGAACGGTTGCGGAGGGGTTTATGAAAGAACTATCCTTAAACATTCTCGATATCGCGGAAAATTCCGTTAAGGCCCGCGCCACGCTCACGCAGATCTTGTTGAGCGAAACAGCGAACACGCTGACGCTCACCATCGCGGACGACGGCTGCGGGATGGATGGCGAAACGGTTAGACGGGTGACTGACCCGTTCTACACCACCCGCACCACCCGCTCGGTGGGATTGGGATTGCCGCTGCTCAAATTAGAGGCGGAGATGACGGGCGGAGACGTCACCGTGACCTCGCGCCACGAGGCGGAGCACCCCGACGACCACGGGACGACGGTGACGGCGGTGTTTCACACCGACCACATCGACTGTCCCCCGCTCGGCGACGTTATCGCGACGGTGACGACCCTTATTCAGGGGCACCCCGATACGGATTTTCTCTTCCGCCACGAGCGTGAGGGGCGCGAAGCGGTGGAGCTCGACACTCGTGAACTGCGACAGGTGCTGGAGGACGTACCGCTGGACGGTTACGAGGTCTTGCAATGGATTCAAGGGTTCTTAACGGAATCCTATCAATAAAGTATTAAAATATTTCAAATAGGAAAGGAAGCGTTGCTATGAAATCGTTAGCAGAACTTCAGGCCATCAAGGAAAAGATGCAGAACAAGGTTGCCCTGCGCGAGGGCAGCGGCGAGAAGCGCGTTGTCGTCGGTATGGCGACCTGCGGTATCGCGGCGGGCGCTCGTCCCGTGCTGAACGCCTTTGTCGAGCAGGTGAACGAGAGCGGTCTGGCCGCCACCGTCACCGTCACCCAGACGGGCTGCATCGGCCTGTGCCAGTTTGAGCCGGTCGTCGAGGTCACCGAGGCGGGCAAGGAGAAGGTCACTTACGTCAAAATGACCGCCGACAAGGTGGCGCGCGTCGTTGAGGAGCACCTCAAGGGCGGCAAGCCGGTCGCGGACTTTATGATGAAAGCATAAACGAGGAGGAGAAAAGTTATGATTCGTGCACATGTACTGATCTGCGGCGGTACCGGCTGTACCTCTTCGGGCAGCCAGACCATCCAGCAGGCGTTTGCCGACAGCATCGAGGCGTGCGGCCTGACCGAAGAGGTCAAGGTCGTACAGACCGGTTGCTTCGGTCTTTGCGCTCTCGGCCCCGTCGTCATCGTCCATCCCGACGGCACCTTCTACAGCCGTGTTGAGGCGAGCGACGTCCCCGAGATCGTGTCCGAGCATCTGCTTAAGGGCCGCGTTGTCGAGCGTCTGGTGTATAACGATACCGGCGCGGACGCGCCCGTCGAGGGCAGCGTGTCTCTGAATGACACCGCCTTCTACAAGACCCAGAACCGCGTCGTTCTGCGCAACTGCGGTGTCATCAACCCCGAATCCATCGACGAGTACATCGCGATGGACGGCTACGCCGCACTGGGCAAGGTGCTCACCGAGATGACCCCCGACGACGTCATCAAGACCATCACCGATTCCGGTCTGCGCGGCCGCGGCGGCGGTGGCTTCCCCACCGGCCGTAAGTGGGCGCTGACCGCCCCCAACAAGGCCCCTCAGAAGTACGTTGTGTGTAACGCCGACGAGGGCGACCCCGGTGCGTTTATGGACCGTTCCGTGCTGGAAGGCGACCCCCACTGCCTCGTCGAGGCGATGACCATCGCGGGCTACGCCATCGGCGCGACCGAGGGCTACGTCTACGTCCGTGCGGAGTACCCGATCGCCGTTGCCCGTCTGCAGATCGCCATCGATCAGGCGCGCGAGTACGGCCTGCTCGGCAAGAATATCTTCGGCTCGGGCTTTGACTTCGACCTGCACATCCGTCTGGGCGCGGGCGCGTTCGTCTGCGGCGAGGAGACCGCGCTGATGACCTCCATCGAGGGCAACCGCGGTGAGCCCCGTCCCCGTCCGCCCTATCCGGCGGTCAAGGGCCTGTACGGTATGCCCACGGTCGAGAACAACGTCGAGACCTTCGCCAACGTCCCGCAGATCATCCTGCGCGGCGCCGAGTGGTTTGCCTCGATGGGCACCGAGAAGTCCAAGGGCACCAAGGTCTTCGCCCTCGGCGGTAAGATCAAGAACACCGGTCTGGTCGAGATCCCGATGGGCACCACCCTGCGCGAGATCATTGACGAGATCGGCGGCGGCATCCCGAACGGCAAGAAGTTTAAGGCTGCCCAGACCGGCGGCCCCTCCGGCGGTTGTATTCCCGCGTCCCTCATCGACACCCCCGTCGACTACGATAACCTCATCGCCATCGGCTGTATGATGGGTTCGGGCGGTCTGATCGTGATGGACGAGGACACCTGTATGGTGGATATGGCGAAGTTCTTCCTCGAGTTCACCGTCGACGAGTCCTGCGGTAAGTGCACCCCCTGCCGCGTCGGCACCAAGCGCCTGCTCGAGCAGCTCGACAAGATCACCAAGGGTCAGGGCACCCTCGAGGACATCGACGAGCTGGAGCGCCTCTGCTACTACATTAAGGAGAACTCCCTCTGCGGTCTGGGTCAGACCGCTCCCAACCCCGTGCTGTCGACGCTGAAATTCTTCCGCGACGAGTACGTGGCGCACGTGGTCGACAAGAAGTGTCCCGCGGGCGTGTGTAAGGATCTGCTCTCCTTCACCATCGATCAGGATAAGTGTATCGGCTGCGGTATGTGCGCACGCAACTGCCCCGCCGACGCGATCCGGAAGACCGATTACGTCGCTCCCGGCCACAAGCTGCCGAGCTACGCGATCGACACCGCGAAGTGCGTCAAGTGCGGCGCGTGCCTGGCTTCCTGCAAGAAGATCAAGGCTATCAGCAAACAGTAAGAAAGGAGTGTGGATATAATGGATATGATTAACATTACGATCAACGGCATCGCGGTCAGCGTGCCGAAGGGCGCGACCGTGCTGGAAGCCGCCCGTTATGCCGGCGTGGAGATCCCCACTCTGTGCTTTCTGAAAGAGATCAATGAGATCGGCGCTTGCCGTATCTGTATGGTCGAGGTCAGCGAGGGCGGCCGCCCCGCGCGTCTGGTTACCGCTTGCGTGTATCCCGTATCCGAGGGTATGGAGGTCGTTACCAACAGCCCGAAGGTGCAGCAGAGCCGCAAGACCACGCTGGAGATGATCCTCTCCACCCACGACAAGAAGTGCCTCTCCTGCGTGCGCTCCACCAACTGCGAGCTGCAGAAGATGTGCCGTGACTACGGCGTGGAGGATTCCGGCAAGTACGACGGCTTTAAGCGCGAGTTCAAGATCGACGATTCCGCCGCTCACCTCGTGCGCGACAACAACAAGAGCATTCTGTGCCGTCGTTGCGTCGCTGCGTGTAAGCAGCAGCTCGTGTCGGTCATCGGCGCGAACGATCGCGGTATCGACACCCACATTGCCTGTGCGTTCGAGCTCAACCTCGACGATGTGCCCTGCGTGTCCTGCGGTCAGTGCGTCACTGTCTGCCCGACGGGTGCTCTGTCCGAAAAGGACGACACCGCGAAGGTGTGGGCGGCGCTCGCCGATCCCGATAAGTACGTCGTGGTGCAGACCGCTCCCGCGGTGCGCGCCGCACTGGGTGAGGAGTTCGGCCTGCCGATCGGCACCAACGTCGAGGGCAAGATGGTCGCCGCGCTGCGCCGCCTGGGCTTCGATAAGGTGTTCGACACCGACTGCGCCGCCGACTTCACTATCGTGGAAGAGGCGAATGAGCTCGTCGAGCGTATCAAGAACGGCGGCAAGCTGCCGATGATCACCTCCTGCTCGCCCGGCTGGGTCAAGTTCTGCGAGATGTATTATCCCGAGCAGATCGGCCACCTGTCTACCTGTAAGTCTCCCCAGCAGATGTTCGGCGCTCTGCTTAAGAGCTACTTCGCCGAGAAGAACAACATCGATCCCGCGAAGATCGTGTCCGTCTCCGTGATGCCCTGCACCGCGAAGAAGTTCGAGGTCGGCCGCGAGGAGATGAACAACGACGTGGACATCTCCATCACCACCCGCGAGCTCGCCCGTATGATCGAGCGCGCCGGTATCAAGTTTAACTACCTCGCCGATGAGGAGTTCGACGATCCGATGGGTGCCGACACCGGCGCCGCGGTGATCTTCGGCGCGACGGGCGGCGTTATGGAAGCCGCTCTGCGTACCGCCAACGACTGGCTGACCGGTAAGTCCAACGACGCGGTCGAGTTCCACGAGGTGCGCGGCACCAAGGGCCTCAAGGAGGCGACCTACACCATCGCCGGACAGGAGATCAAGGTCGCTGTCGCCAGCGGCATTGCGAACGCCAACTACGTGATGAGCCAGATCAAGGACGGCACCGCTCCCTGGACCTTCGTGGAGATTATGTGCTGCCCCGGCGGCTGTGTCAACGGCGGCGGTCAGCCCATCCAGCCCGCGTCTGTGCTGAATGTCTTTGACATCAAGGCGATGCGTGCGAAGGCGCTGTACGATCAGGATGCGGCGATGACGCTGCGCAAGAGCCACGAGAACCCCACCGTCAAGGCGGTGTACGAGGAGTACCTCGGCGAGTTCGGCGGCCACAAGGCGAAGTCGGAGGCCAAGCGGTCTTAGGAAGACAAATTATTGTGCCAACCCCTTGGCCCACAGAACGACATGGCTACGATCCGACTTTCAGGATGCGGCGATGACGCTGCGCAAGAGCCACGAGAACCCCACCGTCAAGGCGGTGTACGAGGAGTACCTCGGCGAGTTCGGCGGCCACAAGGCG
>JAZSHK010000026.1:0-18237 GCA_045533185.1 Acutalibacteraceae bacterium
TCACAGCCGCGAGTTTACACTGTTTTCGCCGGTGACGGACACCGTCGAGCATCTGCGCGCGCTCGCCGAGGGGCATCATCGGCAGTGGGAGTTGTGCCTGCTGCCCGATAATCGCCGCAATCCCGAGGGTGCACTGTGCGCCCTCGAGGCGGGGCTGTATGCCCCCGCCCCCGCGGTGTACGACGGCGCGGCGGATGCCGTGACCGTCATCCCGTGTCGGGATATTTATGAAGAATGTGACGCGGTCGCTCGCCGCATCCGCCGCTTACTGCGGGAGGAGGGCTACCGCCTGCGCGATATCACGGTCGTTGCGCGCAATCTGACGGACTATCGCGGACTGCTGGAGGATGCCCTGCAGCAGGAGGGCATTGCCTATTCGATGGACGCGCGGCAGGACCTGCTGGACGAGCCGCTCATCGTCTATATCCGCGCGGCTCTGCGTGTCGCTGTTGGGGGGCTCCGTACCGAGGAAATTCTGCGCCTGCTCAAGACCGATCTGAGCGGCCTTGATGCGGTGCAGATCGCCGAGCTGGAAAATTATGTGTATATGTGGGGCGTTGACGGGGACGCGTGGGAGACGGACTGGACTGAAAATCCCGCGGGCCTCGGCGCGCCCGTGACCCCGCACACCGCCCGCCAGCTCGCTCAGCTCAATGCGTGGCGGCAGCAGATCGTCGAGCCGCTCTCTCAACTGCGGGAGTCGCTGCGCGGTGGTGCTTACGGGCGGGAATTTGCGCTCGCGGTATATCGGTATCTCACCGATGATAAGGAGCTGCCCGCCCGCATCCTGCGGCAGGTCAGCACCCTCGAGGAGCTGGACGAGCCGCTGCTCGCACAGCACGCCGCCCGCTTGTGGGATGAGGTCGTTAAATTACTCGACCGCTTTGCCGTGGCGCTTCGGGACACGCGTTTGTCCGCGGCGCGGCTGGAGGAGCTGTTCACGATGCTTGCGCAGACCATCGACATCGGCCAGATCCCGCAGGGATTGGACGCGGTGACGGTCGGCTCTGCCGACCGCATCCGCTATCACCGCCCGCGTGCGGTGTTTATGCTCGGGATGAACGAGGGGGTATTCCCCGCCTATCCCGATAACGTGGGGCTGCTCACCGCTGACGATCGGCAGAAGCTCGAGGAGTGCGGCATTAAGCTGTCGAGCGATCTGCTCACCCAAAGCATTGAGGAACGCTATTATGCCTATATGGCGGTCGCCGCACCGAGTGAGCGACTGCTATTGACCTACCACACCGAGGGGGAGAGTACCCCCTCGCCGATCGTGACCGCGGTGGAGAAGATCTTACCCAACCACGCGCGCGGCGTCGCCGTGTCGGCGGACGGGCGGGATCTCGAATCGGGTGAGGCGATGTTCACCCGTCTTGCGCGGGAGTATACCCGTTCCACACCGACGACCGAGAGCCTGCGACAGGTGCTCGCAGGTGAGGACGCGTTCGGCGGCCGCTTGGCGGCGGTGGAGCGCAGTGTCGGACGCGGGGAGTTCCGCCTTACGGATGCCGACACGGCGCGTGGGCTGTTCGGTACAGACCTGCGTCTGTCCGCGAGCCAGACGGATAAATTCTATCAGTGTCATTTCTCCTATTTCTGCCGCTACGGGCTGAGCTTGTATCCCCGTAAGCGGGCGCAGGTGGACGCCGCCTTTTTCGGCACCATCGTCCACTACGTGATGGAGACCTTACTGCCGCAATATGTGGCTGAGGGTGCGCTGATCACCCGCCTGAAATCGGCGGACGAGGCGCGGCAGGGGATGAGTAAGGAAGAGGTCGCGCAGGCGGAGAATGCCCTGCAGGCAGAGCTTCTGCGCACGGTTGCCGACGACGTGCACAAGGTCGTGATGACCTACGCCGCCGAGCAGATGGGCGGAGCGGAACATAAGAGCGGGCGGTTCCTCTATCAGCTACAGCTCGCGGAGTGCTCCGCCTGCAATATGCTGTGGCATACGGTGATGGAGCTGCGTCAAAGTGCGTTTGCGCCGACGGCGTTTGAGCTCGGCATCGTCCCCGACGAGGACGCTCCTGAGGGGGCGATCCCGTCGATGCGGGTATCCTTCCCGCGCGGCAGTGTGCGGCTTATCGGTAAGGTCGACCGCGTCGATCTGTTTGTCCGCTTTGACGGCAAGGCGTTCGTGCGCGTGGTAGACTATAAGACGGGGACAAAGACCTTTGATCTGAATGAACTCAGCGCGGGACTGAATATGCAGATGCTGTTGTATCTCTACAACATTTGCGATCATCCCGAGCGATTTAACGCCGACGGCGTGCAGCCCGCAGGTGTGCTGTATCACCCGCTGTCCGACCTGATCGTCGACCGCAAGGCGGGCGATAAGGCGCAGACCGAACGGCTGAAATCGATGAAGATGGACGGCATTGTGCTGGATGATGCGTCGGTCGTGCAGGCGATGGAGCGGGATAACGGCAAGGTGTTTATCCCCGCCGAGATCGCCAAGGACGGCAAGCCGAAGGGCAACGTCATTACTGAGGCGCAGTTCGCCTTGTTGCGTGATGTGGTAGAGCAGCTGCTCGTCAATATGGCAAACGACCTGCTCGACGGCGATATCGCCGCCTTGCCGATCAGGCGGGGGGAGTATACCCCCTGCACCTATTGCGATTATCGCGCGGTGTGCGCGCGGGACGAGGACGACCCGACCGCGACGCTCACCGAGCGCAGTGCAAAGCAGGTGCTCGAAGAACTCGAACAGATTGCAGGGGAGGTGAGCGACGGTGAGTGAACGCAATTGGACGACCCCACAGCGCCACAGCATTGAGGCGCGCGGCGGGTCGGTGTTGGTCTCCGCCGCCGCGGGCTCGGGCAAGACCGCGGTGCTTGTCGAGCGTGTCATCCGCCGCATCACCGACGAGCGCGAGCCCGTGGATGTCAACCGTCTGCTGGTGGTGACCTTCACCCGTGCGGCGGCGGCGGAGATGCGTCAGCGTCTGTCCGACGCGCTGGCGAAGAAGATCGCCGAGCATCCCGAGGATGAGCGGTATCAGAAGCAGCAGCTTCTTCTGCCGCAGGCGGCGATCACGACGGTGGACGGCTTCTGCGCACAGCTACTGCGTCAGCAGGCGGCGAACGCGGGTCTGCCGCCCCGCTTTAAGGTCGCGGAGGAGAGCGAGGCGGCACTGCTTGCCGCGCACGCGCTCGACGAGGTGCTCGAGGAGAGCTATACGAACCGCGACCCCGCATTCCTCGCGCTCGCGACCCAGCTCGGCGGTCGCCGCGACGACAGCGGCCTGCGCGAGGCGGTACGTGAGGCGTATACCTTTATGCAAGCGCAGCCCTTCCCTGAACAGTGGCTGAAAGAACAGCTCGATGCCTACACAGCGGTCACGCCGCTCGAGGATACGCCGTGGATGGTGCCGATCTGGCGGGAGCTGACATTCACGCTGGAGGCGTGCGTCTATCAGCTGTCGCAGGCGGTGGCAATGGCGACCGAATGCGGACTTTTCCCGTATGCCGAGCATCTGCGCGTCGAGCAGATGCAGCTCGAAAACCTGCAAAACGCCCTGCATCAGGGCGATTATGATACGCGGATCGCACGGTTAACGGCGTTTTCTTTCGGCCGTCTGCCTGCGGTGAAGACCGCCGACGCCGTTCAGCAGGAAACAAAGGAACTCATCCAAAAACTGCGTGACGGTGTAAAAAAGAAAATCAAAAAGCAACTCGATTCGCTATACACAAGCGATGAAATTCGCGCGGATCTCGCCGCGCTCGCGCCGATGGCTGAGGCGCTCGGTGATCTGGTGTGCCGCTATACGGAGCGGTACACGCAATTAAAACGGCAGAAAAAGCTGCTGGATTATAACGATCTCGAACACGAGTGTCTGCGACTGCTGCTGGACAGCGAAACGGGCGAGCGCACGCCGCTCGCCAGGGAGCTGTCGATGCAATACGACGACATTATGGTGGATGAGTATCAGGACACCAACGCCGCGCAGGATGCGCTGTTCCGCGCACTGTCGCGGGACGAGAGCAATCTGTTTATGGTCGGCGACGTCAAGCAGAGCATTTACGGCTTCCGTCTGGCGATGCCGGAGATCTTCACCCGCCGTCGCGACGCGTACACACCGTATGACTCCGATGACCCGCAGTTCCCCGCCACCATCACACTGGAGAATAACTTCCGCAGCCGCGAGACGGTGACCGATGCGGTCAACTTCCTGTTCCGTCAGCTAATGCAGGCAGAGGTCGGCGGCGTGGACTACGACGAGCGCGAGGCACTGGTGTACTCCGCGGGCTATGATGAGGCGGACGGCTTTGAGACCGAGTGGCTGTTGCTGGATAAGGCGCAGGCGGGCGGGGATTGTCCCTCGAACGAGGTCGCGGAGGCGCGGGCGATCGCCCGCCGCATCCGCGAGCAGATGGACTCCCTCTCGGTGCGCACCAAGGACGGCATCCGCCCTCTGGAATACGGAGACATCTGCATCTTACTGCGGTATCGCCGCACGATGCCGATCTATATTAAAGAACTCACTCGCCTCGGTATTCCCGTCGGTGCGGAGGGCAGCGGCTCGCTGTTATCCACCCCCGAGATCCGCACAGCACTCGCGCTGCTGCGCACGATCGACAATCCCCTGCGGGAGATCGAGCTGACGGCGCTGATGATGTCGCCGCTGTACGGCTTCACCGCCGACGACTGCGCGCGCCTGCGGCTGCTCGCCCGCGGGGACGAGAAAAAGGAGCCGCTTTACACGGTTCTCACGCAGGTGGCACAGGGTGAGCGCGCGGCGGACGAGCCGCTCGTGGCTCTTTGCCGCCGTCTGATCGCTGATCTGCGGCGATTCCGCACGCTGGCGGTGTCGTTGCCCGCGGATCGGTTGCTCGAGCGACTCTATCGCGATACCGCCCTGCCCGCGGTGTTTGCCGCCCGCTCGGGCGGTCGTCAGCGGGTGGCGAATCTGCATCAGCTTGACCGTATCGCCCGCGGCTTTGAGCAGGACGGCTTTCGTGGCTTGTCGGCGTTTATCCGCCACATTGACCGCCTCGAGGAGCAGGGTAAGGACCTGGCCGCGGGCAACTCGGTCGGCGGCAACAGCGTGCGGCTGATGACGGTGCACGGCTCGAAGGGTCTTGAATACCCCGTCGTGTATCTCGCACGGTTGGGCGGGCAGTTTAACAACGATGATTCCCGCAAGAAGCTGTTGTTCCACGACACGGTGGGCATCGGCCTTTGCCGTTTAGATGAGCAGGCGCAGACCAAGGGGCGTACCTTGCCCTTTACGGGAGTGCTCGCCGCCCGTCAGCAGGACGAGCGCGCGGAGGAGCTGCGCGTGTGGTACGTCGCGATGACCCGCGCAAAGGAAAAGCTGTGTATCGTGCTTACCGAGCGCGATCTGAAAGGGAAGATCGAAGCATTGGAGGCCGCGCTGACCTCGGCGCGGGTGCTCTCTCCCGAGAGCATCCTGCACGCGGCAAGTCCCGCCGATTGGTTCTTGTCGGCGGCGCTGCGGCATCCGTCCTTTGCTTTCCTGCGCCATTCGCCTGATACCACCGTGTCCCTTTCCGCGAAATGCGACTGGCGGGTGGAGGTGCTCGATCCCTCGTCGCTCGATGAGGAGACGGTCGTCGAGGTCGCCGAGGCCGCTGTGCCCGATGCGGCACTGACGGCAGAGCTGAAGGAGCGATTGGCGTACATCTATCCGTATGCCGCGCTCGCCCGCGTACCCGCGAAGGTCGCCGCGTCGCAGCTTTCGCACGAGGGGTTGAGCCGACAGCACATCGCAGACAAGCGTCCCGATTTCCTGCAGAAGGATGGAATGTCCGCGGCGCAGAAGGGTACGGCTCTGCACACCTTTATGCAGTTTGCGGACTACCCCCGCGCGGCGGCGGACAGCACCGCGGAGATTCGGCGTCTGGTCGCCGCGGGCTTCCTCACGTCGCATCAGGCAGAGGTGTTGCCGAGTGATAAGATCGACCGCTTCTTTGCAAGTGACTTGTACGCCCGTATGCAGGCGTCGCCCGACTGCCGCCGCGAGTTCCACTTCACCGTCACCGTGCCCGCCGATGCCGTCGCCGACACGCCGCTCGGGTGCGACGGGGAAGAGGTGCTGGTGCAGGGCATTGCGGACTGCGTGTTCCGCGAGGGGGATGGGCTTATCCTGCTCGATTACAAGACCGACCGCGTCGGTGAGCCGCAGGAGCTTGTCGACCGCTACCGCACACAACTGCAGTTCTATAAGCAGGCACTCGAGCAGATCTTCGACCTGCCCGTCACGCAGGCGGTACTGTACAGCTTCCATCTCGGCACGACCGTTGAGGTTGCTTTGTAAACAACACAAAAAGGACACCCGACCGCACGGTCGGGTGTCCTTTTTTGTGGGTTATGTAAGTGCTTACAGCGTCCGCATGATCAGTTCGGTGATAAACACCGCGGCGCAGCTGAGTGCCGCAACGGTGACCAGACTGCGCTTGCACAGTGCGGCAATCAGCGCCACCGCGAGCGCGACCGCGCCGCTGATGACGGCGTTGGTCGAATAGAGGATGGCGGGGAAGGTCATCGCGGTCAGGCAGGCGCAGGGCACGTATGCGAGGAACGAGCGGATAAAGCGGTTTTTGATCTCCTTACGGAAGAACACCAGCGGCACCATCCGAATAAGGTAGGTGGTGACCGCCATCACCGCGATGTAGATATAGGGACTCATTCGCTCGCCTCCTCTCGGTCGTCGATCGGGAAGAGGGCGGCGCACACCGCGGCGGCGACCACCGTGCAGATCACGATGGCAAGGCCGCTGTCGACCGCTTTCAGCCACGGCACCCACGTGAACAAGCAGCTTAAAGCCGCGGCCAGCAGTGCGGCGATGCGTTTAGGTCGGTTCTCGACCGCCTGTGGCACGACGATGGCGACGAACATCCCGTAGAGCGCCACGCCGAGCGCGGTGCTTACCGTGGCGGGGAGAATATCCCCTGCGAGTGCGCCGAGCAGGGTGCCGCCCGTCCAGCCGAGGATGGGGGTCAGCCCCAATCCGTACATATACGGGACGGTCAGTGGCACGGGTCGCTGCATCGCGAGCGCGAAGATCTCGTCGGTGTTATAAAAAGCGATGATCAGCCGCTGCAGCAGGCCGAATTGTTTGCCGAGCTTCTGGCTGAGTGCTAGGCTCATCAGCGCATAGCGGCTGTTGATGACGAGTTGGGTGAGCAGCATGATCCATAGAGAGGACATCGCGGCGATAACACCGATGGCGGCAAACTGGCCCGCACTGGTGAGGTTAGTCAGCGACATCACGGTCGCCTGCACGACGTTGACCGTCTGTACCGCTGCTACGCCGAAGCCGAAGCTGACGGCGAAATAGCCGACGCCGACGGGCAGGCTGTCCCGCATACCGAGAAAGTATTCTTTGCGTTGCATAATAGACGTCCTTCCGCGGGTTTACTTGAGCCGATCGGCGATGTCGAGGATGAGCTGTTCGGTCTTTTCCCAGCCGAGGCAGGGGTCGGTGATGGACTGACCGAACTGATGCTCGGTCGCGCTCGCCGCGCCGTCGACGAGGTAGCTCTCGATCATCAGACCCTTGACCAGACGGCGCACATCGGGGTTATGGTTGCAGCTATGCACCACGTCCGACGCAATGCGCACCTGCTCGGCGTATTTCTTGCCCGAATTGTTGTGGTTGGTGTCAATGATGGCGGCGGGGTTAACGAGCCCCGATTTCGCGTACAGCTCACCCAGCTGCATCAGATCCTCATAGTGGTAGTTGGACACCGAGCGTCCCGTGTAGTCGACGTAGCCGCGCAGGATCGCGTGGGCGCAGGGGTTGCCGCTGCTTTTCACTTCCCAGCCGCGGTAGAGGAAGGTGTGCCCGTGCTGGGCGGCGGAGATGGCGTTCATCATCACGGTCAGGTCGCCGCCCGTGGGGTTCTTCATACCGACGGGTTCGTCGATGCCGCTGGCAACGAGGCGGTGCTGCTGATTTTCCACTGAGCGCGCGCCGATCGCGACGTAGGCGAGCAGGTCGGAGAGATAGCGGTGATTTTCTGGATACAGCATCTCGTCCGCGCAGGTGAAGCCGTAGTCGCGCAGGGCGCTCAGGTGCAGATCGCGGATGGCGAGGATGCCCTCGAGCATATCGGGGCTGTGGGTCGGGTCGGGCTGGTGCAGCATCCCCTTGTAGCCCGCGCCGGTGGTGCGGGGCTTGTTGGTGTAGATGCGGGGAATGATGAGCAGCTTATCCGCCACCCGGTCCTGCATACGGCGCAGGCGGGAGATATATTCGAGAACGGGCTGCTTGCTCTCGGCGGAGCAAGGGCCGATGATCAGCAGAAATTTATCCGACTCGCCCGCGAACACGCGGCGGATCTCCTCGGCGCGCGCCTCGCGCACGGCGGCGAGCGCGTCGGTGACGGGGTATTGGGCTTTAATTTCCTGCGGGATGGGAAGTTTGCGTTTGAAATCCATACTCATAATGGTTAATACCTCTTTTCGGGTCAAGGTTTATCGAACAGGGCGCGGCGGGCGGTGGAGACGCGCATCATCTCGCGCATTTCCTCACGGTCGCCGTCGCGCACGGTGGCGTACAGACGCTCGAAGGCGTCGCGGAAGCGATCCATCTCGCCGAGCAGCACCTCGCGGTTTTCGAGGAACAGCTCGCTCCACATCGCGTCGTTGATGCGGGCAATGCGGGTCAGATCGCGGAAGGAGTCGCCCGTGTAGCGCACGAGCTCGGGATCGTCCTTCGCGCACATCAGCGACACTGCGATGCAGTGGGTGAGCTGGGACAGAAAGCCGATCATCTCGTCGTGCCGCTCGGGGGAAAGCTGCGACACGTAGCGAAAGCCGAGCGTCCAGCCGAGATCCTCGCACAGCTCGATCGCGTCGGGGGTGTTATCCTCGGTCGGCACGACAAGGTAGTTCGCCCCGTAGAAGATGCGGTCGTCGGCATTCTCCACGCCGCCGACCTCGCGCCCCGCCATCGGGTGCGCGGCGATGTATTCCACCCCGTCGGGGAGCAGAGCATTGATGCGGGGGATGATGCTCCCCTTGACGCCCGTCACGTCGGTGACGACCGTGCCGCTTGTCAGCAGATGTCCGTACTGTTGCATCCACTCGATAAAGGTGTGGGGGTAGAGCGCGAAGATGACAAGGTCAGCCTTTTTGACCAGTTCGGGCTCGACCGCGGTCGTGCCGCAGTCGATGATGCCTTTATTCATCGCGTAGTCGACCGAGGTCTGCTCGAGCGTGATCGCGCTGACGGGGTAGCCGCGGCGCTTCAGTGCCATCGCGTAGCTGCCGCCGAGTAGGCCTAAGCCCACGATGAGGATATTGGTATGCTTTTCGAGTCTCATTGTGTTGTCACCTTGATTCCCAGTTTTGTTATGTCGGTGAAAAAGCTCGGATAGCTTTTCGCAACCGCCTCGGCGCCTGCGATCTCGCCGCCGACAAGGGAGCACAGCACGCTCATCGCCATCACAATGCGGTGGTCGTTGTGCCCGTTGATGACGCTGTCGGGCGCGTGGAGCGTTGCTTTGTGTACCGTGACGCGGTTGTCCTCCACCGTCACGGGGATGCCGCATTTGCTGAGCTCCGCCTGCATCGCGGCGGCACGGTCGGATTCCTTGATCCTCAGCCGCGCCGTGCCGTCGAACACGCCGCCGTTCTTCGCCGCCGCGACGGCGAACAGGATCGGGGCGAGGTCGGGGCAGTCACTCAGGTCAATGGGGGCGGTGTCGCCGCTGTTCAGGCGGGCGAACAGCGCGCGATAGACGCGGTCGCCCTGCGGGGTGTTCTCGTCCAAGCCCTCGACGGTCACGTTGCCGCCGAAAAGATTAAAGGCTTCCGGGAACGCGGCGTTGGACCAGTCTCCCTCGACCGCCGCCTTGCGGGGGCAGTAGGTCTGTCCGCCGGGGATGAGGATGGCGTCCCCCATACGGTAGAGGAGGATGCCGAATTCGGTGAGCGCCTTGAGCGTGAGGTCAATGTAGGAGAGGCTCTCCGCCTTGCCGGTGATCGTCAGGACGCTGTCTTCCTTGGCGAGTGGGAGCGCGAACAGCAGCCCGCTGATAAACTGGCTGGACACGTCGCCCGGGATGGCGTAGCGCCCGCCGTGCAGCGGCCCGCACACGGTAAGCGCGTTGCCGCTTTGCTCGAAGCGCAGGCCCTTCGCCGCGCAGAGCTCGGCGTAAACGCCGAGCGGGCGCTGCATCAGCCGCTCGGCACCCGTCAGCGTGATCGGTTTGTCGGACAACAGACACAGCGGGATCATAAAGCGCAGGGTTGAGCCGCTCTCGTGACAGTCAAGCGGCGCGGTCGGCGCGGCGGTGGCAGGGGTAAGCCCGCCGATGCGCACCGTGTCGCCGTCCTCCTCAATGTGCGCGCCGAGTGCGCGCAGACACCGCAGAGTGGCGTTAATATCCTCTGACCGCGCGACGTTCGTGATCACACTGCCCGACGACAGCGCCCCGCAGATCAGATTGCGGTGCGCCATACTTTTGGACGGCGGCGCGGTGATTATTCCGCGCGCGGTGGATTTGTCGATGAGTACGTTCATTTATTTCGCCTCAATGATGCTTTTTAAGTAGTCCATAGCCTCGGTATAGCCGGCCAATCCGTGCCCGCAGATGGTCTTGATGCACGCGGCGCGCACGAAGCTCACCTGACGGAAATCCTCGCGGGAGCTGACATCCGAGATGTGCACCTCGACCGTCGGGATGCCCACCGCCTTGACCGCGTCGAGGATGGCGACGCTGGTGTGGGTGTAGGCGGCGGGGTTGATGACGATACCGTCGACCTTGCCGTAGCACCGCTGGATCTCGTCGACGAGGTCGCCCTCGTGGTTGGATTGGTAGCAGGAGACGGTCGCGCCGATCTTCTCACCGTGCGCCTTGACGAGGTCGCACAGCGCGTCGTAGCCGCGCTCGCCGTAGATGTCGGGCTCGCGGATGCCGAGCATATTGAGGTTCGGGCCGTTGATGATTGCCATGTTCATTTGATAAACCCTTCTTCCATCAGACGGATGTTGTGTTCTATGTTGGACACGCAGTCGACGGTATAGTCCGCCGCCGCGCAGTAGAGGTCGTAGCGTTCGTTATACCGCTGTCGCAGCAGGTCGCTGTCGGAGGACAACGGGCGATCGGCGGTGGTGACGAGGGCCTCGAGCGGGCGGTCAAGGAAACAGAGCCGCCCGTTCGCCCGCAGGATGTTTATGTTCTCCTCCCGCAGGATGGCGCCCCCGCCCGTCGCGATGACGGTATGCTGTACGCTTTCGAGTGAGCGAATAACCGCGCTCTCGATATCGCGAAAGCCCGCTTCGCCGTGCTCGGCGAAGATGGTAGGAATATCGGTGCCCGCCTGCGCGCGGATGAGGTCGTCGGTGTCGATGAAATTCATCCCGCGCCGAGCCGCGAGCCGCTTGCCGAGGGTGGTCTTGCCGCAGCCGGGCATCCCGATGAGGACTAAATTCTGTTTGTCATTTCGAATTTTGCGATAGACTTTTTCGATCTTCTCCTCGCTGACGGTGGTGCCGAGGAAATGTCCGACCGCGACCGCCGCCTGCGCGACGAGCATATATAGCCCGCCTGTTGCGGGGATGCTGAGGCTCTGTGCCTGCCGCACCAGCCGCGAACGCAGGGGATTGTAGATCGCGTCCACGACCCCGACGAGGTGCGGAAAACGAGTGAGGTCAATCGGTTGTGCGTTCGGTTCGGGGTACATCCCGCAGGGGGTGGTGTTGATGAGAATTTCCGCGTCGGCGTGTGCGGCGATCGCATCCTCATACGAGACGCAGCCGTCGTGCGCCGAGCGGGATACGCGGATGACCTCGCGTGCGCTGAGCGCGTTTGCGACCGCCACGGCGGTCTTGGAGGTGCCGCCGCTGCCGAGGATAAGCACCTTCCTGCCCGCGGGTTCGATCCCCGCACGTCGCAGGAGCGCTTGCATCCCCGCGAAGTCGGTGTTGTAGCCAAACAGCCTGCCGTCGCGGTTGACGATGGTGTTCACCGCGCCGATGGCGGCGGCGATGGGGTCGATCTCGTCGAGGTAAGGCATCACATCCTGCTTGTAGGGGATGGTGACGTTGATTGCCCGAAAGTCGCGGGCGGTCATAAACGCCGCCAGCTCCCCGCGCGGGATCTCGCGGATGACGTATTCGTAATCCGCAAGGTAGGCGTGTATTTCTGCCGAAAAGCTGTGGGAGAGCTTTTCTCCGATGCATCCGTATTCCATTATTTCGCCAGCCAATCTGTTGCGTATTTGACACTCAGCATATCGCACAGCGTCAGCGCGACCATACTGTCCGCGACCACCCGCGCGCGGTGCACGATGCAGGGATCGTGCCGCCCGCCCGCGATAAGATCGGTCAGCTCGCCTGTTTCGAGGTCGAGGGTGCGCTGTGCCTTGTGGATGGTGGGAGTGGGCTTGACGGCACAGCGGATGACCAGCGGCATTCCGTTGGATATACCGCCGTTGATGCCGCCGTTATGGTTGGTGGCGGGGGCGACGGTGTCGCCGTCTTTCACAAAGCAGTCGTTTGCCTCACTGCCGCGCATCTCGGCGAGCGCAAAGCCGTCGCCGAACTCCACGCCCTTGACGGCGGGGATGGAGAACAGCGCGTGTGCGAGCGTGCCCTCGAGGGTGTCGAACCACGGCTCGCCTACGCCGACGGGCAGTCCCGTCACGACGGTTTCGAGCACGCCGCCGACGCTGTCGCCGTCCTCGGCGGCCGCGAGGATCGCCGCTTTCATCGCCTCGGCGGCGGTGTCGTCCAGCACCGCAAAGGCGGCGCCGTTCAGCTTTTCCATATCCGCGGCGAGGTCGCTGAACGGGCGATCCGCGACATCGGCTACGCGAGTGATGTGGGTCGCGATGTGGATGCCCTTTTGCTTTAAGGCGGGGATGACGATCGCCGCCGCCGCGACAATGGCGGCGGTAATGCGACCGCTGAAATGCCCGCCGCCGCGCGGGTCGGCGTAGCCGTTATATTTCACTGTTGCAGTGTAGTCCGCGTGCCCCGGTCGGGGGGTCGCGGCGAAGGGGGCGTAGTCGCCCGATTTCGTGTCGCTGTTCGGGATGCGGATGAGGATGGGCGAGCCGGTGGTCTTGCCGTGATACACGCCGCTCTCGAGAACGAAAGGATCACTCTCCTGCCGCGGGGTAGACAGCTTGCCGACGGGACGGCGCAGGGTGAGCTGATGGCGGATAAACTCCTCATCCACGGGGATGCCGGGGGCGAGCCCATCGATCACCGCGCCGACTGCCGCGCCGTGGCTCTCGCCGAACAGCGTGACCGTTACGTGGCTACCAAAGGTGTTTCTCATACGCCGATCGCTCCCTTCACCTGCTGTACGTAGGCGTCCAGCGGCAGTTTTTTGATCTCAAAGGTGCCGACCTGCGGCACGGTGACGACGGCGATGTCCTTACCGTCGGTCTTTTTGTCGTGGTTGAGCGCTTCCAGGATGCGGTCAAGCTCGCCGCTCACTGCGGTGGGGAGATTTAAGCGCTCCAGCACGGGAATAAGCCGTGCGCGCACGTCACTGCCGCACATCGGCAGCATCCCGATGGCAACGCACTCGCCGTGGTAGTAGTGTGCCATATCCTCGGCGCTCTCGATGGCGTGCGCGAGGGTGTGCCCGAAATTGAGTACGCGCCGAAGTCCGCCCTCGCGCTCGTCCTGCTCGACAGCGCTTTTCTTGACGAGCAGACTGCGCTCGATAACTTCTTCGATGCGGTCGAGTTGCTCATCGCGCTCAAAGATGGCGAACAGCACGGGGTCGTGGGTGAGCGCCATCTTCACTGCCTCGGCCATGCCGTTTGACACCTGCCGCGCGGGCAGGGTGGCGAGGGTGTCGGGGTCGATGAGCACCCCGCGCGGCGGCCAGAACGCGCCGACGATATTCTTATACCCGCCGAAGTCGATGGCGGTCTTGCCGCCGATGGAGGAGTCCACTTGGCTGAGCAGGGTGGTGGGGATGTTGTAGAAGTCGATGCCGCGCATATAGCAAGCCGCGGCAAAACCCGCGAGATCGCCGACCACGCCGCCGCCAACCGCGACCACGCAGTCGGTGCGGGTGAAGCCTTGTTCGGTCAGCACACCGAGCAGCTCGAGGAAGCGGTCGCTGCACTTGGACGCTTCTCCCTCGGGAACGGAGACGACGGTCGGCTCGGCGCATTGCGCCGCCACCGTCTCGGCATACTGTGCGGGCACGCCGCTGTCGGTGACGACCAGTACGCGGCGGTTAAGGTTCATAAACTCGCCTGCGCGGTTTATTGCACCGCGCTCGAGCCAAATGTCATAGCCGCCTGCGGCGGTCCTGACGGGGATGATCATCGTTATCACACCTTACAATACGATTTCTTTCTCAAAGCTGGCGATGACCCGCACCTGATCGCAGCAGGTGCGAAGTTCATTCAGCATCTTCTTGCCGTCGTCGCTCGCGATGTTGCCCTCGCCCTCGGCGTAGAAATAGTAGCTCCAGATGAGGTCGCGGGCGGGACGGCTCTTGAGCGCGCGCAGATTAAACTTATGCGAGCCGATGACCGAGATCGCCTGTCCGAGCGAGCCTGCCTCGTTCTTCACGGTGAACAGCAGGATGAAACGGCTGTCCGCGGGGCTCTCGCTCTTGGGTGTGCGGGAGAACACCGCAAAGCGGGTGGTGTTTTGGTTACTCTTGTTGATGCGGGCCTCCAGCTTTTTGAGCCCGTATTTCTGCGCCGCCTCGTCGCTGGCGATGGCGGCGATGTCGTGACGGCCCCATTCAGCGACCTGCTGGGCGGCAACGGCGGTGTTGACCGCCTCGACGGTGTCAAAGCCGTGCTCGCGGATGTAGTCTGCGCACTGTCCGAGCGCCTGCGGGTGGCTGATAACGGCTTTGACCTGATCCATTGTCGTGCCCTTGACGGCGAGCAGATTTTGTTCGATGGCGATGTCGAACATCCCATTGATGTGAAGAGGGCCGAAGAAGGCGAGGTCCATCACCGCACCGACGTCGCCGTTATAGCTGTTTTCAAGCGGCAGCACCGCGCAGTCGCAGTCGCCGCCCACCACCGCGTCGTAGGTGGCCTTGAAATCCTTGTGCGGGACGGTGGTCGCCTCGGGGAAGATGCGCCCCGCCGCAATGTCGGCGAACGCGCCCTCGACGCCGCTGAAAGCGACCCGCATCCCGTCCATCAGACGGGATTGGAACGCGCGGGACACCGCCATCGTGTGCTCCATAAACGGCACGTAATACGCGCGGTAGCTCTCGTTTTCGATCCACTCGCGGTTGCGCTCGATGATCGCCTGCTCGCGTGCGGTGTCGAGGATCGGCAGTCCGCGCTCCTTCTTGTAGGCGGCAACGAGGCGGGCGGCATCCATCCGCTTTTCGAACTGGCGCGCGATCTCGCGATCCGCCTCGTCGATCATCTGTCTGGCTTTTTCCAGATCGGTCATATCATCACTTACTTTCCTGATAGTCGTTATACAGCGCGCGGAACGCGGGCAGGGCGCGCTCGATGGTGTCGTAGGCGACACAGTAGGCGAGCCGCACGTAGCCCTCAAAGCCGAAGCTGTCGCTCGGTACGAGCAGCAGCTCGTATTTTTTCGCCCGCTCGCAGAAGGCGTAGGCATCGGGTTCGAGTGCCTTCATAAACAGATAGAATGCGCCGTCGGGACGGGCAACCTTGTAGCCGATGTCGGTGAGCGTGCCGTAGAACAGGTCGCGGTTCTTGCGGTAGGCGTCGATGTTCGCGGTCTCATTCAGGCACTCGCCGATGGTGTATTGCAGCAGGCTCGGCGCGCAGACGAAGCCGAGCGCGCGACCCGCGCCGCACACCGCGGCGAACACGTCGCCGGCGTTGTCCATACGGGGGGAGACGAAGATGTAGCCGATGCGCTCACCGGGCAGGGAGAGGGATTTGCTGTAAGAGTAGCACACGATGGTGTTCTTGTAGTATAGCGGCAGATAGGGCACTTCCATATCGTACACGAGCTCGCGGTAGGGCTCGTCGGCGATGAGGAAGATCTGCGTGCCGAACGCCGCCTGCTTTTCGTCAAGCAGGGCGGTGAGCTGTTTGACCGTGTCGAGGGACAGCACCACACCCGAGGGGTTGTTGGGGGAGTTGACGATGATCGCCTTGGTCTTCTCGGTGATCGCCGCCGCGAGCGCGTCGAAGTCGATCTGGAAATCCTCCTCGCGGCACTTGACCACGCGTAAGGTCGCGCCCGCCTTCTCGGCGAACACGCGGTATTCGGGGAAGAAGGGGGCGAGCACCACCACCTCATCGCCGTCGTTGACGATCGCGTGCAGGCTGATGGTCAGCGACGCCGCCGCGCCGCAGGTCATATAGATGGTCGCGGCAGACGCTTCCATCCCGAAACGGCGGGTGATGCTGTCGGCAATTTTCCCGCGCACGCAGAGGTCGCCGGGTGCGGAGGTGTAGCCGTGCAGGGCGACGGGGTCCTGCTCGGTGACCAGTCGGCGGATCGCCTCATTCACCGCCGCGGGGGCGGGGATCGAGGGGTTGCCGATGCTGAAGTCGAACACCTTATCGTCGCCGATCTCGGCGCGGCGCTTCTTGGCGTATTCAAAAATTTCGCGGATGACCGAGCTCTTTTTGCCGAGCTGCTCCATTTTCTGTGAAATCATAGCGTATGTTCCTTTCAATGATCAAAGTCAATAAAAAAAGCCCGCATTCCCTATACCCCTGCAGGGGCACGCGGAACAGCGGACCATTCGGTACACGTTGGTGACAGCCTGTTAATTGGCTGCACGGGTGCACTGCCGGTCCGCGCTGGTAAAGTAATAAAAATAGGAAAAATCGACCTTCGCGAACATTCGGCTCACCTCTTTTTCAGAAATCTTGTGACCTATTATATATAATTCCTTTATATTTGTCAAGTGTTTTTCACTGTAAAGCGTTAAAGTTTTTTGTGTAAATAGTAACCGCACGGATAACCGTGCGGGTGGGGGGTTATGTCTTTCTTTCCTGATACTCGTGCAAGATCTCGCGAAAGCGGGCGGCGTGGGCGCACTCGTCTTCGGCAAATTCCGCGAACACCTTGGAGACCGCGGGGTCGTCGCCTATCTGCTTGGAATACAGCTCGAAGTCGCGGGTCAGCTCCATCGAGTTCTCCCACGCCCGCATCAGCTTATCGCGGGTGGTGATCTGAATCGGGCCGTCGGCATCTTGTTTGCAGTTCATCCGTCATTCCTCCTTTTGGCAGTAGTATGCGCGGGTAAAGGGTGGAATATGCAAACCGCAAATACCATCGTCGGGGCGATGCCCACATCGCCCCGTTTTTATGGAATCACAAAGAGCATCGTAGGGGACGGGTCTCCCGTCCCGCGGGCGGATATAGAATTTGCCGCTACGGTGCTGATGTTGGATCGGCAAAAGCCACAAAAAACAGCCGCATCCCAAACGGGATGCGGCTGTGCGTCGCCTTGTGAAATTATTCGGCAGCTTCCTCGGCGGGAGCCTCCTCAACAGCGGGGGCTTCCTCGACTGCCTCAGCCTCGGCGGGGGCCTCCTCCTCGGGCAGCAGGGCGCGGATGGACAGGCTGATGCGCTTACGCTCGTAGTCGACGGCGGTGATCTTCGCCTCGACCTCCTGACCGATCTGCAGCTCATCCTGCGGTTTCTCAACGCGATGGTTCGCGATCTGCGAGATGTGGATGAGACCGTCCACGCCGGGCAGGATCTGCGCGAACGCGCCGAATGCGGTCATACCGACGACCTTCGCGGTGACAACGCTGTCGATCGGGTACTGCGCCTTGAAGATCTCCCAGGGGTTATCCTCCGCCTTGCGGTAGCCGAGGGAAATCTTCTTCTTCTCGGCGTCGAGCGCCTTAATGAAGACGGTGACGGTGTCGCCGACGTTCATCACCTCAGAGGGATGCTTGATGCGGCTCCAGGACATCTCGGAGATGTGGACCATACCGTCCACACCGCCCAGATCCACGAAAGCGCCGTAACTGGTCAGAGACTTCACCGCACCGGTGTACTCCTGACCCACCTCAGCCTGAGCCCAGAAAGCCTCTTCCTGCTCCTTGCGGGCGGCCTGAGCAACCAAACGGATGGAACCCACGGCGTGACGGCGATGGGCGTTGGTCTCGATGATCTTCAACTGGACGTCGGTGCCCTTCAGGGGGCTCAGGTCCTCCATACGACCCACAGAAGCATGGGAAGCGGGCACGAACACGCGCACGCCGTTGGTGTTGACAAGAACGCCACCCTTGATGACGTCTACGACGGTGCCGTCCAGGATAGCGCCCTCGGCCTCAGCCTGGGCAACGGTCTCCCAACCCTTGAGGGCG
>JAZSHK010000104.1:0-1720 GCA_045533185.1 Acutalibacteraceae bacterium
GAGGACGACACCGAATACCTGTGGCAGGGTGATCCCACCTACTGGGCAGGGCGCGCGACAAACCTCTTCCCCATCTGCGGGCGTCTGTTTGAGGGCAAGTACACCTACGACGGCAAGACCTACGAGATGATGATCCACGGCTTCGCAAAGCTGCAGGAATTTGACGTCATCCGTCAGGACACCGCCGCGCTCACCCTGCAGCTCAAGGAGAATGAGGAGACGCTTGGGATATACCCGTTCCGCTTCTCGCTGGAGATCTCCTACGTGCTGTCGGGCGAGGAGCTCACCGTCACCCTCATCGTGCACAACCTCGACGACAAGACGATGC
Organism: Acutalibacteraceae bacterium; assembly: GCA_045533185.1. Classification (GTDB taxonomy): domain Bacteria; phylum Bacillota; class Clostridia; order Oscillospirales; family Acutalibacteraceae; genus UBA5905. The sequence continues at coordinate 329 of JAZSHK010000104.1, forward strand.
GCTTTGCCGTCGGCGGACATCCCGGCTTTAATCTGCCGCTCGAGGCGGGCAAGGCCTTCGAGGATTATTATATCGAGTTCGACGAGCCCTGCGAGGCAAAGCAGCTGTGCTTCAGCGACACCTGCTTCTATCTGGAGAAGGACGCTCCGTTCGCTCTGGAGGACGGCCGCATCCTGCATCTGCACCACGGGCTGTTCGACCACGATGCCATCTTCCTGCGGGATATGGCAAGCGGCGTCACCCTGCGTTGTGCCGACGGCAAGCGCTCGGTGCATCTGTCCTACCCCGATATGCCGCAGCTCGGCCTGTGGCACAAGCCGAAAAGCGATGCGCCCTATATCTGCATCGAGCCGTGGTCGGGCTACCCCTCAACCGACGGTCAAGTGGACGCGCTGGAGACCAAGCAGGCGATGCACACTCTCGAGCCGCAGGGCGTCTACCGCAACGTATACACCATCACCTTTGGCTGATACGCTGATTTCAGAATATGCCTCTCACCCCCTGCCCACCATACGGTCGGGCAGGGGGCTTTTGCGTCCTCGGGGCGTCGGGAACGTCGCCCCTTACAACATAAACCAGAGCCGTAACCGTAGGAGGCGATGCCCACATCGCCCCGTTTGAATCCTGTACAAACGAACTCGGGACAGGAAACCCGTCCCCTACGATTTTATTTGCGGATATGCGCGTGCATCTCTCACGAACGCTATCCGAACAAAATTCGAACATTTTTTCGATTTTTTGCAAAAAAGACTTGATTTTTGCGAAAAAGGCGGTATAATGAATATAGAACATCTGTTCGATAATGCTATTTTGGGAGGGAATATTATGATCCTATCGTATATAATTGACGTTTTTCTGGCGGCGGTTGCCGTCACAATGCTGCTTCGCGGTTGCTACGGTGCCACCCGACAGCTCGCGCTCGCTCCCCTGCTGGTCGCGGCGCTGGATGCGTCCTTCGCGGGTGTCATCACCTATGGCGCGACCCCCGTGCTGTCCGCTCTGCTGACGCTGCTGCAGCTGACGGTGCTTGTCGGCAGTGCGCTCGTGCTGTATCAGGATCGCGTACGCGCCCGCAACAAGCAGGAGCGTCGCCGCCGTCGCCGCGACATCCTGCGCACGCAGGCGGCGTTTGAGCAGGCGCGCGAGAGAGCGGATGCCAAACGCGGTTACGCTTGTGCGTGACACCCGAAATCGTGAGAGGGATCGCCGTTTGGCGATCCCTCTTTTGGTAATCTCTGCGAAAAATCACAACCGTCAGCCTGTCGATCGTGTGCGCAAGCGCCCTCTCCGCCTCGCATTCGCTCGGCACCTCTCCCAAAGGGAGAGGCTTTGCAAGATTGAACCATCGTCTAGGTCGGTGGAGCATTTTTCAATTAAAAGAAACGTCCGCTT
>JAZSHK010000054.1:0-7336 GCA_045533185.1 Acutalibacteraceae bacterium
CTCGTTGACCGTCAGCCGACCCGCGCTGCGCTCGGTCAGCTCTGCCTGCAGTGCGCCCTTTTTCTCGATCGGTAGAGAAAAACACACCGTCACCGTATCCTCAAAGCGGGTATCGGTGACCGTCCCTTCCGCCGCGGCGACCAACGCGGGCACCCAGCCGTATTGAGCATAGTCGCAGGTGATCTCCCCTTGCATACACGGGCACATCCGCACGATGCCCGCGGCATCCACCGCGAGCTTGGTTGCGTGGGAATAGGCGCGCACGAGCCCCCCGCCGCCGAGCAGGATGCCGCCGAAATAGCGGGCGACCACCACGACGCAGTCGGTCAGATTTTCCTTGCGCAGGACGTCCAGCGCGGGGATGCCCGCCGTGCCCTGCGGCTCGCCGTCGTCGGAAAAGCGGCACACGCTGCCGTTCGACAGCACGTAAGCGTAGACGTTGTGCTTGGCGTCCCACATCTCCTTGCTGCGCGCACGGATGAAGGCCTGTGCCTCCTCCTCGGTGGTGACAGGCTTGATCGCCCCGATGAAGCGGGAACGCTTCTCGGTGAATTCGTCCACCGCCGCCTTGGCAACGGTGAGATATTCCTGCATAGACATAGGATCGACCTCCTTATATAAACGAGAAAAGGCAGTGCACGCGAGTGCACTGCCGCTTTAAGCATAAACTTATTTCTCGCTGGACAGACCGAAACGCTTGTTGAAGCGATCAACACGGCCGCCGGCATCGTTGAGCTTCTGCTTACCGGTGAAGAACGGATGGCACTTGGAACAAATTTCCACGCGGATATCCTTCTTGGTCGAGCCGGTGGGGATCACGTTACCGCAAGCGCAGGTAATCGTGGTCTGCTCATAGTTGGGATGGATACTCTCTTTCATAGCTTGTCACCTCATTTACCTAGACTAACAGATAGACTATACCACATTCATTTAAGAAATGCAAGGAAAAAATTCAATTTTTTCTTATTTTCTGCAATTTCCATCGAACGCAAAGCGAAACCGCCGATTGAACATCGGCGGTTTCGGCGATCAATAAGCGAATTACGCCTTGGCATCCCTCTTGAGCCAACGCACCCAGATCGGCGCGCTCAGCGCAATGGAGGAATAACAGCCCGAAACGGAGCCGAGCAGCATCGGCAGCGCAAAGCTGATGATGCTGTCCACGTGCATCACGAGCGCCACGACCGCCACCGTGCCGATCGCGACACAGGTGGTCACGCTGGTGACGATGGTGCGGCGCAGGCACTGGTTGAGCGAGAGGTTGACGACCTCGGCGAGCGGGGCGTCCATCTTGCGGCTGTTGGAACGGATACGGTCGAAAATGACAATGGTATCGTTGAGCGAATAGCCGAGGATGGTCAGCATAACTGCCACGAAATTCTCGTTGAGCTCGATGCGGAAGATCACGAAGGTGAAATAGACGACCAGCAGATCGTGTACCAACGCGATGAGTGCGGCAAAGCCCGCGGACAGACCGCCGATCTTGCGGAAACGGAAGCCGACGTACACAAGCAGCAGCGCCGCCGCGATGACGACCGCCAGAATGCAGCGCAGGAAGAACTTGAGGCCCATCGAGGCGGACAGCGTGTTGGAGCTGAAATTGGTCAGCTTGCTGTCCTTAAAGTCCTTCTCCAGCTTCTGCGTAAACGCGTCCTGCTGCTCAGTGGAGATCTCCGAGGACAGCGTGACGCTGACGACGGTCGTGTTATTCACCTCATCAAGGGATGCCGCGGCATCCTTACCGAGGATCTCCTTCGCCGCCGCCTCGAGCTTGTCGAGATCGGGCTGCACCTCATAGCTGTAACGCAACTGTGTGCCGCCCTTGAAGGCAACATCCATCTTGGTGCCGAAGATGACGTTCATCAGCACGCCCACGACCATGATCGCAACCGAGATGATGAGGAAGGTCTTTAATCGACCGACAAAATCAAAGCTCTTTTTCATCAGCGATCACCTCCATAGAACCAAGGCTTGCGGAAGATCTTCAATCGGGAGACCGAGCGCAGCATCACGCGGGACAGCCACATACCGAAGATGAAGTTGGTGAACACACCGATGAGCAGGGTGTAGCCGAACGCATACACCGAGCCGGTGGTGGACACGGGCAGCCAGCTAAAGAAGAAGCCGAACAGGCTGTTTGAGGAACCGAACACGCCCATCAGCACCGCCGCGACGATAAGCACGGTGATGTTGCCGTCGAAGATCGCCCAGAAGGAGTTCTTCGAGCCCGAGCGGATGGCACTGTCGATGGTCTTGCCGGCGCGCAGCTCGTCGCGCACCGCCTCAGCGGTGATGACGTTACAGTCGACGCCGATACCGATCGAGAGGATCAGACCCGCGATACCGGGCAGCGTCATCGTGAAGCTGTCGAACACCGCGAAATAGCCGGAGATCGCCGCGATCGCCGCCGCCATCTGGCCGCACAGCGCGATCGCCGCCACCAGACCGGGCAAACGGTAGATGACGATCATCAGCACGACGACCAGCGCCATCGCGATGACCGCCGCGATGCCCATCGCGAACAGGGCGTTGCTACCCATCGTCGGAGAGATGGAGCCGAGGCTCTTCGCCTCGATCTCAAAGGGCAGAGCACCCGAAGTGATCAGCGCCGCCAGCTCCTTCGCCGCGTCAACGGATTCCATACCGTTGATAACAGCCTCACCGTTGGGAATCTCGTTCTCGACCGTCGGGTTGGAGATCATCTGATCATCCAGCCAGATGGAGATGGTGCCGCTGCCCGCCTGCTTCTTAGTCGCCTCGGCGAAGGACTTCTTGCCGGAGTCCTTAAGCTGGAGCTGCACGACGTACTCGAGGTTGCCGTTCTCGTCCTGGATCTGGCCCGCCTCGGCGGACGCGATGTCGTCGCCGTCCAGCACCAGAGCACCCGTCGGCTTGCCCTTATCATCTTTGTCATCGCCGATGTGGAACTCCAGCATCGCGGTCTGGCCGATCTCCTTGACCGCCTCCTCAGGCGTCTCGGTGGTGCTCGCCCACGGGAATCGGACGATGACCTGCTTGTTGGCGAGGTCGGTATAGGCCTCGTAGTCGGTAATATTTTTGCTGACAAGACGCTGCTCGATGATGGTCTTGACACCCTCTAACTGCGTGGCAGAGACCTCGATCTTCTCATCGACAGGCCCGAACGTGACATCCACACCACCGCGAATATCGATACCCCAGCGAATGCCGTCCACGCCGCGGATAACGGTATCGATACGGTCACCGTAGCGCGTGTACACACCGAACAGAGCGGTGAAGGACAGCGCTACAATGAGGATCGCCACGATGAAGAATGCCCATTTTGGCGTACGCTTCATGTGATTTGACCTCCTGTTTGCTATTTCGGCAGAAACTCTGCCGCATTATTCTACATTATACAAAGAATACACGCAAAAGTCAATGAAAATCCGTTCATTCCTTCGGGAAATTCTCGCGGAATGAACAAAACTCCCCATCCAACGGATGAGGAGTCGGGATTTGTTCAGTTTTTCGCAAGGCATTTCTCCGCGCAGGCGATCTGCGCGCAGAGGCAGAACAGCTCCATCGCGACCTTCAGCTCCTCCACCGTGGGGTACGAGGGAGCGATGCGCAGGTTACTGTCCTGCGGGTCGTCGCCGTAGGGATAGGTCGCGCCCGCGGGGGTCATATTGACGCCCGCCGCGGCAAGCAGCTCGATGGTGCGCTTTGCACAGCCCGCCATCAGGTTGACGCTGACGAAATAGCCGCCCTTCGGGTCGTGCCACGCGGCCGCATCCGTGCCGCCGAGGTGCCGCTCAAGCGCGTCGGTGACCGCCGCGAACTTCGGGCGCAAAATGGCGGCGTGGCGCTTCATATGCGCCTTGATGCCGTCGAGGTCCTTAAAATACCGCACGTGGCGCAGCATATTCATCTTATCGTAGCCGATGGTCTGCACCGTCATTCGACGCTTAATATCCGCGATGTTCGCAGGAGAGGCCGCCAGCGCCGCCACGCCCGCACCGGGGAAGCTGATCTTGGAGGTGGAGGTGAACATCACCGCCATATCCTCGTTGCCGTTCTTTACAAGCTCGGGATAGAGGTCGAGCAGGGTGTCCCCCGCCTCGGCGATGTGGTGCAGGCAGTAGGCGCTGTCCCACATCACGCGAAAGTCCTTCGCCGCGGGCTTCAGTGCCGCGATGCGGCGCACCGTCGCATCGGAGTAGGTGATGCCCTCGGGGTTGGAATACATCGGCACGCACCACATCCCCTTGACGGCGGGATCCTTCACAAGCTCCTCCACCGCGTCCATATCGGGGCCCTCAGAGGTCATCGCCACGGGAATGAGCTTGATACCGAAATGCGCCGTCACCGCGAAATGGCGGTCATAGCCGGGAGCGGGACAGAGGAACTTGACCTCCCCCTGCGTGCTCCAAGGCGCGTTGCCGCAAAGGCCCGTGCCGTACGCCTGCGCGATGTAGTCGAACATCATATTAAGACTGGAGTTGCCGCCGACGATGACGTTCGCGGCATCCATACGCAGGATGTCGGCAAACAACGCCTTCGCCTCGGGCAAGCCGTCCACAAGTCCGTAGTTGCGGGTGTCAAGCCCATTCGCCGCGGTATAGCCCTCCCGCCCGTCGATGCAGGTGAGCACCTCCATCGACAGATCGAGCTGATCGGCACCGGGCTTGCCGCGGGACATATCCAATTTAAGCCCCTGCGCTTTATACTCTTCATACGCGGCACGCAGAGCAGACAGCTTCTCCTCGAGCTGTGCCTGCGTCATCTGCGCGAACGGCATTTTGGCGTTCATCATAACGGAGTCTTCCTCTCTTATATCCATATTGTTGCCTATTATAATACAGTATAAGCAATTTTGCAAGTTTTATTTTCAATTCTTGCAAAATATTTGAAATTTTTTCCGTTTTGACGGCTGAATTTTAGATTTTTCACATTTTCAAAGCTCGAAAACATCATTTTTGATAACGAAAACGGGAAATTAAAGAAATTGCCGAATTTTTTTGCAATTTAACTCTTGACAATCGCGCCCGTTTAGGCTATAATCTTGCTTGTTCCAAATTGATATGGACAATTAGCTCAGCTGGTAGAGCATCCGCTTGACGTGCGGAGGGTCAGCGGTTCGAGTCCGTTATTGTCCACCAAAAAAGTCCTACACCCTTATGGGTGTAGGACTTTTTTTGGCGATAGTACTCGGGCTTGAACCGTGCGGGTTTTGCGGTTTCGCGTTAGCGAATGCGCGGTGTTCAGCCGCGCAAGCAAAATCCCGACCGACCTCGGCGTGTCAGCGCCGAGGTCGACGAGTCCGTTATTGTCCCCCCCGCAAAAGAAGCAGGCGCATCGCGGCTGCTTCTTTTGCGTGCTATCCGTTCCGTACAGAACGAGTGAGATATCTTCGATATGATATCGCTCTGCGATATATCATTGAAAAATGTGTTAATTTATGATACAATCATAGTGAAAGAAGGTGTTTTTGTGAAGACGATAAAAACGATAGCCGTTCTTGTCGCGCCACTTTTGCTGTTTGCCGTTTTACTTATTCCCTACAGTTGGGCGAATCATCAATTCATCGTTGAATGGTTTGGTTGCGGCTGCCCTGTTGTGGATGAACTCGGCAATATTGTTCAGCCCGATTTTAATGCCAATGATTTTACGGCGCTGTTTTGGCTGTTTGTCTCTGTTTGCGCAACGACGATTTCCGTATTCCTTTCCAAAAGGCTGCCGAAAGAAAAACGGTGGCTCAGAGTGTTGTACATAGTCGGTATGTTCGTTGCAGCTCTTTTGATATCATCTCTGTTCTGTCAAATGATGATGTGGAACTGACAAGCCCCGAATTGTCAAACAGTTCAAAAAGGCGCACATTCTCCCCTTTCATCATTATCAATACCAAAGGACTGATAACCTATGCCTATCCTCTCTTCCCTAACCGGCACATTAGTCAACACCGCGACGGTCATCCTCGGCAGTATCCTCGGGATGCTGCTCGGCAAGGGTCTGCCCGAGCGGCTGAACAAGGGGCTGATGACCGCCATCGGCTTCTGCACCGCCTACATCGGCATCAGCGGCTGTCTTAAAGGGCAGAACACCCTTGTGATCATCCTCTCGCTTGTGCTCGGCACGCTGGTCGGCGAGGGCTTCGATCTCGATAAACAAATTAACCGCTTCGGCGGCTGGGTAGAGAAAAAGCTCAACCGCGGCGGCGGGCACCTCTCGGTCGCCGAGGGCTTTGTCAACGCGAGCCTGTTGTTCTGCGTCGGTGCGATGACCATCGTCGGGTCGCTGAACAGCGGCTTGACGGGCGATCACACGATGCTGTACGCCAAGGCGTGCCTTGACCTCATCTCCACGACGGTGTTCGCCTCGACGATGGGGGTCGGCGTGACGCTCGCGGCGGCGGGGGTGCTGGTGCTGCAGGGCGGCATCGCGCTGCTCGCGCACCTCATCGCCCCTTTTCTCGGGGACGCCGTCATCGCCGAGATGACCGCCGTCGGCTCACTGCTCATCATCGGGCTTTCTCTCAACCTGCTCGGCATCGCGAAGCTCAAAATTATGAACTTTGTCCCCGCCATCTTCCTGCCGATGCTGCTCTGTCCAGCCTACGACCTTGTCGTCGGCTGGCTCGTCAATCTGCTGTAATCAAGAAATCCCCCGACTCGCGTCGGGGGATTTCTTCGTCTTATCGTCCGTTGTAGATGCGCTTCATCAGTTCGACCATCTGGGGCTTCGTGATGGTGCGGGGGTTGGTGGCGGTGCATTTATCCTGCAGGGCGATCTCCGCCATCTCGGGTACCATATCCATAAAAGCCTTCTCCTCTACACCCGCCTCGCGCAGGGTCATCGGGATGTCGAGCTCCTTCTTCAGCTTGTTGATGGCGATGGTGAGGTTGCGCACCGCCTGCGGACCGACGTAGGTGCCGGGGTTGATGATGATGCCGATGTGGGCATAGATCTTCGCGGCGCGGTTGTCGGTCTGGAAGTGCTTCTCATACATATGCGCATTATATTCGATGACATACGGCAGTACGATGGCGTTCGCCCGCCCGTGCGGGATGCCGAAGCGCGCGCCGAGCACGTGCGCGATGGAATGGCAGATGCCAAGCGACGCGTGGTTAAACGCAATGCCCGCGAGGCAGGATGCGTTGTGCATATGCTCGCGCGCCTCCATATCCTCGCCCTGCCGATAGGCGCGGGGCAGATAGTCGCGCACCAGGCGGATCGCCTTCTCGGCGAGTGCGTCGGAGAAGTCGGTCGCGGCAGTGGACACGTTCGCCTCGATGGCGTGTACGAGCACGTCCAACCCCGTATCCGCCGTCACGGCGGGCGGCACGCTGCGCACGAGCGTCGGGTCGAGCACCGCGAT
>JAZSHK010000123.1:0-12188 GCA_045533185.1 Acutalibacteraceae bacterium
GATGTAAGCATACTGACCGGACTTCATCACCGCATCTTTCGCGGTCTTAAACAACTTGGACTTGGCACCATAGTAACCCTTTGCCAGTTTGAGAACTTTCTTTCTTCTTTTGCGCGTCATCATTGCGCCTTTAATACGAGCCATTTTCTTTACCTCCGTCTCTCATCAATTATTTGTAAGGGATCATACGCTTGATCGCAGCCAAGTTGGTCTTGTCGGCGGCCGCCGTCTTACGCAGGTTTCTCTTACGCTTGGTGGTCTTCTTGTTCAGGATGTGAGACTTGTAAGCATGGCCGCGGATGGCCTTGCCGGTCTTGCTGAGCTTAAAACGCTTTTTCGCACCGCTGTGCGTCTTGATCTTAGGCATATTGAATGTCCTCCTTAATAGGTTTTGTGTAAACGGGCATAAGCCCGTACGCAACGAAATGTGGTTTTCTCTGCCTTATTTGGCAGCCTTGGGTGCCAGGAACATCAGCATATGACGGCCCTCGAGCTTCGCGGGCTTCTCGATGTTCGCGACCTCGGCGCACGCCTCGGCGAAGCGACGCATCGACTCGAGACCCATCTCGGGATGGCCCATCTCACGGCCGCGGAAGCGGATGCTGACCTTGACCTTGTCGCCGTGCTGCAGGAACTTGGTCGCCTGATTGACCTTGGTGTTGAAGTCGCCGACATCGGTGTTAAGACCGAGGCGGACTTCCTTGATGTCGACGACGTGCTGATTCTTGCGGGCTTCCTTCTCTTTCTTCGCCTGCTCGAAACGGTACTTGCCGTAGTCCATAATGCGGCACACGGGCGGGGTCGCCGTCGGCCCGATCTTGACGAGATCGAGACCCGCCTCGTCGGCGAGCGCCTGCGCCTCGCGCGCAGACATCACACCCAACTGGGCGCCGTCGGCACCGATGATGCGCAATTCGTTATCTCGAATCTGCTCGTTGATCTGCATTTCTTTCTTAGCTATGGTAAAACACCCCCTGATAAGAAATGATAAACAAAAAATGCGGACAGCCACGCTGCCCGCACACACAGAAATCCCGCAAAAATAGCAGGAAAAACGGTCTGTATCAACCCTTCGGAACGGTATCCTGAGGTGAGAGCGGGCAAACGCTCTGCTTGGTTTTCTCAAAGATTATAACAGCCTTTTGCGTCGCTGTCAAGGGTTTTTTGAAATTTTTATCGGTGCAAAAAAATCAGCGCGGTCAGATACCCGCTGACGATGAGCAGCGTCCCGTTCCCCCGTCCCGACAAGCAGAGCCAAAACGCCGCCGCGGCGAGCGGCAGCAGCACCGCCGCCGACAATATGCGTAGCCAAGCGTCCGCCCGTGCTTCCTTACCCGCAAGGCAAAAAAGGCAGCGCAAGATTTGCCCGCCGTCGAGTGCCGCCGCGGGCAGGAGATTGAGAACCGCGAGGGTGAGATGCACCACCGCCGCCTGCTGACTGCCGCACGCCCACAGGAGCGGCGCGGCGAGCAGGTTGACCGTCGGCCCTGCCAGAGAGATGAGGATATTGCGGCGGTAGCCGACCATCCGCTCGGCACCCATCTCGATGCGCATCCCAAACGCGCCGAGGGTGCACACCCGCGGCGGGCAGCCGAGGGCGAGCATTGCCAAGAGGTGCCCGCCCTCGTGCATCGCCGAAGCGAGCACACAGGACACCGCGAGCGAGTCCGCCTGTGCGAGCAACAGCCCCGTCAACAAAGCGGGAAACAATAAGCTCACGCGACAGCGCACCCCTGCGATGTGTCCCTCAAGCATTCGGCTGCGACTCCTCCGGCGGCTGTTCGCCGTCCTCCTCGAGCGGGTCGCTCGACAGCGTATCCGTTGGCTCGCCGTCCCACAAAGCGGCGAGCGCTGCCATCAGGTCGTTGCTGCGCAGGCTGTCGCTGAAGCCCTGCCGCAGCTCGTCATAAGCCGCCCCGCCGCCGACCCGCACGAACAAGGCGAGCAGCAGGATGACGGCGCAGGCAATGCACTGCACCGCCACCACCTGCCAGCCGCCGACGGAGCGCGACGGCTTTTCCTTCGCCTGCTCTGCCGCGAGCTCGAGCGCCTTTTTCTCTCTGATTCGCTGCTCTCGCTCGGTCGCCTGCGCGAGAGCGGTCTGATAGTCCTGTTTAACCATCGCTTACCTCAAACAATAATACAGATCAGCCCGTTACACCCCTCGTTGATGATGCGCTCGACGGTCTCCTTGAGCTTCTGCCGCGCATCCTCGGGCATATGGTGCAGCTTATTGTGCAGTCCCTCGTTGACCAGCCCGTACAGCGAGGTGCCGAAGATGTTGGACTCCCAGATGCGGCTCGGCTCCTCCTCGAACTGCCCGAGCAGGTAGCTGACCAACTCCTCGCTCTGCCGCTCCGAGCCGACAATCGGGCTGACCTCGGTGGTGATCTGCGCCTTCATCATATGGATGGACGGCGCGGCGGCGCGCAGGCGCACACCGTAGCGTCCGCTTTGGCGCAGAAGCTCCGGCTCCTCGAGGGTCATCTCCTCCATTTCGGGCATCACGATGCCGTAGCCCGTCGCCTCGACCTGCTCGAGCGCGCCGCGGATCTTCTCGTATTTCTTCGCCGTCTGCGCCATCTCCAGCATACACGCCATCAAAGCGCCCTCATCGGCGATATCCAGACCCGTCGCCTCGCCGAGGATCTGATAAAACAGCTGCGGCTGCAGCATCACCGTCACCGTCGCGATGCCCGTGCCAAGGTCCACCCGCTCGGTGGACGCGGCATCAACATACTCACAGCGGCAAAGCCCCTCGGCAAACCGCGCGGTGTCCCGCACCCGCTCAACACCGACCGCCGCGCCCCGCACCGCCTGCGTAAGCGCCGCGCGCACGGGATGGCTGCGCTCGAGCTGCATCACCCAGCGCGGCAGCGCAACCCCGATCTCCTTGAGCGGGAACTGGGACAGCACCGCCTCTAAAATGGCTAAGATCTCCTGCTGGGTCATATCGCGGCAGTTGACCGCGAGCACGGGCACACCGTATTTGTCGCCGAGCTCTGCCGCGAGCGTCTGCGTGGCGGCGGCGTGAGGGTCGACGGCGTTGAGCAGCACCGCAAAGGGCTTATTGATCTCCTTGAGCTCCCGCACGACCCGCTCCTCCGCCGCGGCGTATTCCTCCCGCGGAATGTCGGTGATGCTGCCGTCGGTGGTGATCACCAACCCGATGGTGGAATGCTCGTTGATGACGCGGCGGGTACCCTCCTCCGCCGCCATATTAAACGGAATCTCCTCGTCATACCACGGAGTCTTGACCATCCGCGGCTGTTCTTCCTCAATATAACCGAGCGCGGACGGGACGATGTACCCTACACAGTCGATGAGCCGCACCCGCATATCCGTCACCCCGTCGGGTGACACCTGCGCCGCCTGCTCGGGGATGAATTTCGGCTCGGTGGTCATAATGGTGCGTCCCGCGGCGGACTGGGGCAGCTCGTCATTCGCCCGCTCGCGGCGGTAGTCATCCGCCATATTCGGGATGACCAGCGTATCCATAAACCGCTTGATAAAGGTGGATTTACCGGTGCGCACCGGCCCCACCACGCCCAGATAAATATCGCCGCCGGTGCGCGCCGCGATATCCTGATACAAACTGTTCGTTGTTTCCATTGTCATTTCCTCCGCTCGTATTGGTGTTTGTACATTGGTATGTGCAACGCGGTAGGTTTATGACAAGCAAACGCCCGACGAAAGAAATTCTCCCGTCGGGCGTTTTGTGCGGTATTTATGATGGGAAGGGCCACCACGAGGGGCGGTCACGCAGGCATTTGAGCTTGATCCACAGATTTTTCTGCAGCTTTTGCGTCGGCTCATCGAGGGTGATGAACACCTCGGTCTTGTCGAGCACCGCCTGCTCGGGATAGAACATCGGGTCGCCCGACACCTCGGGGTCTAACTCGGCGAGCGCCGCGGTGTGCGGGGTGGAATAGCAGATGTATTCCGCGTTCGCGGTCGCAACGTCGGTGCGGCACATAAAGTCAATGTACTTCTCCGCCTCCGCCTGATGCTTGGTGGTGGACAGCACGCACATCGCGTCAACAAACAGGTTGGTACCCTGATGCGGCACGAAATAGCCGATATCCTCGTTGCCGTCGTCGCCGGTGATCATATTCGCGCCGTCGCCGGAATAATAGGGCGCCAGCCACCCCTCCTCGTTGGTCATCTTCTGGAACACCTGGTCCATAAAATAGCCCTGCACGAGCGACTTTTGCTCAGCGAGCGCGTCGTATGCCGCCTGCCAGTGCGCGGGATCGGCGGTGTTCATCGAATAGCCCAGCTTTTTGAGCGCGATGGCGAAGGAATCACGGGCGTTATCGAACATATAGATCTTTCCCGCGTATTTCTCATTCCACAGAATATCCCAGCCCTGCGCGAGATCTTCCTCGTCGACATATTTCTTATTATAGAAAATGCCGACCGTGCCCCACGTATACGGCACGGAATACTCGTTCTTCGGGTCATACTCCAGGCCCTTGTATGCCTCGTCGATGAATTTATAGTTCGGGATGTTATCAAAGTTGAGCTTCGCCAGCATCCCTTCGTTGATCATCTTACCGATCATATAATCCGACGGAATGACCACGTCGTATTCCGCCGCACCGGACGCCAGTATCGTGTACATCGACTCATTGCTCTCGAAGGTCTTGTAGTTGATCCTGATTCCGGTCTCTTCTTCAAACAAGGCGTTGACATCGAGGATCTCGTCGTCGATGTATTCGCCCCAGTTATACACGTTCAGTGTCACGGTATCGTCCGTGAATTGCCACGAGCCGCAGCCGCCAAGCATTCCGCACAGAATGACGGCCGCCAGCAGACAGGCCAATTTTCTCAACGCCCTATCTCCTTTCCTTTTGTCTTTTCAGATCCCGCACCTGGCGGACGTTGACGATGATGAGCAGAATGAGCACCGTTCCGAACATCAGCGTCGACAGCGCGTTGACCTCGGGGGTGACGGGCTTCTTGGTCATCGAATAGATGGTGACCGACAGATTCTGCGCGGTCGAACCGGCGTTAAAGTAGCTGATGACAAAGTCGTCGAGCGACATCGTGAACGCCATCAGCGCACCCGTGATAACGCCCGGCATAATTTCGGGCAGCACGACCTTGAAAAACGCCGAGAAGGGCGTGCAGCCAAGGTCGAGCGCCGCCTCGTACATATGCTTGTTCATCTGGCGTAGCTTCGGCATCACCTGCAGCACCACGTAAGGAATGCAGAAGGTGATGTGCGCGATAAGCAGGGTCGTAAAACCGGGCTGCAGCAGTCCCGTCGCGCGGTAGATCGCCACGAACATCAGCATCATCGATATACCCGTAACGATCTCGGGGTTGACCATCGGGATGTTGTTGAGCGATTCCATCGCGCGGCGCAGACGGCCGTTCATATTGAAGATGCCGACCGCCGCCATCGTACCGATAACGGTAGAAATGAGCGCCGCGAGCACCGCGATCTGCAGGGTCACCATCAGCGACTCCAGAATCAGCTCGTTGCTGAACAGATCACGATACCAGTCAAGTGTAAAGCCACCCCACTGTACACGGTTTTTCGAGTCATTGAACGAGTATATGATGAGCACCGCGATCGGCGCATACAGGAAGGTGAAGATGAGACCGTTGTAAACTTTGGATAGTGTTCTCATGCCATCAGACCCCCTAACTCATCCTCGCCGTTGTCGACGCGGCGCATCAGGGACATACAGATAAGCATCAGCACCATCAGCACCAGCGACAGCGCCGCACCCACGTTATAGTTGCTGCCGTCGCCCATAAACATGGTCTCGATGACATCGCCGATCATCATATACTTACTGCCGCCGAGCAGCTTGGAGATGACAAAGGTACTCACCGCGGGCACAAACACCATCGTCACGCCCGACACGATACCGGGGGCGCTCAGCGGCAGGATCACGCGGCGCAGAATTTGCCAGTTGTTCGAGCCGAGGTCCTGCGCAGCCTCGATGACGCGGGAATCCATCTTCGCCATCACGGAATACAGCGGCAGGATCATAAACGGCAGGAAATTATACACCATACCCAGCACGATCGCACCGTCGGTGTTGATCATATTCCAGTGCACGCCGAACAGGCCGAGGAACTGGTTGATCAGCCCGTTTTCCTCCAACAGGGACATCCACGCGTAGGTGCGCAGCAGGAAATTCATCCACATCGGCAGCATCACGATCATCACCATCGTGCGCTGCACGTGCTCCGCCTTGCGGGAGATGCTGAAGGCGAGCGGATAGGCAAGCACGAGGCAGATGACGGTCGCCAGCGCACCCATCCAGATCGAGTCGATGTAGGTGCCGCTGTACTGCCAGATCTCCACGATATTTTGCAGGGTAAATGCGCCGTTCTCGTCGGTGAAGGCGAACCACAGCGTGATCGCCATCGGCACGACGGTGAAGATCGCCATCCACACGGCAAACGGCGCGGCAGACAGGCGATTCTTCATTCCTCGCCCTCCCCGACATCCTCTGTCAAGCCCGCCTCGGGGTCTGCCAGCTCATCAAACTCCTCGGAATAGGAGCTGTAATCGCCGAACATCCCCGAATACGCCGACTTCTTCATAATATGAATGTCCTCGGGATTGAGCACGATGCCGATGACCGAGCCGACGGGATAGTAATCCGTCGTCTGGATGAGCCACTTGAAGCCCTTGAAATCGACGATGGTCTCGTAATGCACGCCTTTAAAGGTGACGTTGGTCACCTTACCCGTCAGGGTGCCGCGCACCGGCTCGACGATGTCGATATCCTCGGGGCGGATGACGACGTCCACCGGCTCACCGGGGGCAAAGCCCGCGTCCAGACAGCTGAACTGCCGCCCGAAGAACTCGACGAGATAATCCTGGATCATCACGCCGTCGAGGATGTTACTCTCGCCGATAAAATCCGCCACAAAGGCGTTCTGCGGCTCGTTATAGATGTCCTGCGGCGTGCCGATCTGCTGGATCTCGCCGTTGTCCATCACGACGACGGTGTCGGACATCGACAGCGCCTCTTCCTGATCGTGCGTAACGTAGATAAAGCTGATACCGAGGCTCTTCTGGATATTCTTAAGCTCGGTCTGCATATCCTTGCGCAATTTCAGATCCAGCGCGGCGAGCGGCTCATCGAGCAGCAGCACACGCGGATTGTTCGCCAGCGCGCGGGCGATGGCGACGCGCTGCTGCTGACCGCCCGACAGGGTCGCGACCGAGCGCTTCTCAAACCCGACGAGGTTGACGAGCTTCAGCATCCGCGCAACGGTCTCTTTTATCTCGGCATTAGACTTCTTCTGCACGCGCATACCGAACGCCACATTCTCATATACATTCAAATGCGGAAACAGCGCGTAACGCTGGAAGATGGTGTTGACGGTGCGCTTATAGGCGGGCAGGTCGTTGACCCGCTTGCCGTCAAAAAAAACATCGCCGTCGTCCGGTGTGACGAAGCCGCCGATGGTGCGCAGGGTCGTGGTCTTGCCGCAGCCCGAAGGGCCGAGCAAGGTCACGAACTCGCCGTCGGAAATGCTCAGATTGAGATTCTTGAGCACCGGCTCGCCGTCAAAAGACACAGCAATGTTCTTCAGTTCGATAATTTTCTTGTCACTCATGGAAATGCATCCCCCTTTGCGGTAATTGGTCTCCGTCAGTAAACGACGGACGCATCCGCTTTGGCAACGCCCTCCGCAAAGGGTTTTTCACAGCCGTCCTCGTCGGCGACTGCGGCGCTGTTTGGCGGGTACAAAATGAACTGTGCTAGATGCATGCTGAATATCAGCACAATAAGATAATATTAGAATTAAACACGGCGATTGTCAATAATATTTTGAAAAATCCGCGAAAAAATTGCAATTTTCGCGGTCATACGGCGATCTTTGCCTGAATTTCCCTCATTTTGCAAAATATAAGGAGGACACACGATGGAACAACACAACGAAAAGCGGCGCGTGCAGGAGCTCATCGAGGAGTATAACCGACAGTTGATGGACACCTACCGTCAGCAGGCACCCACGCCGCCGAAACCGAACGAAGACCGTTGGCTCGACGAGCAGTATCCCCTGCCCGACATCGAGCGGGATCGCGCGGCGCTCGCGGCGGCGGTAACGCCAATCGAGCAGACACCACCGCCCGAGCAAGCGCCGCCCGAGGAACAGACGCCGCCGACAGCCGACACGCCGCAATTCCCCTATACCGATGAAGATCTGAACGGCGCGGTGCCGCGCGGGGACGACACCCCCGCACCCCCCGCAATCGGGCCGAGCCCGTACGTCGGCTATCTGCGGGTGTTCGTGTTCACGGGGCAGTCCGCCGAGCCTCTGCAGGGCGCGACCGTCACCGTCACGCGTGAGCAGGGCGAGCGAAACGAGCTCTACGCCACCGCCACGACCGACGGCGACGGCTTTACCCCCGTCCTGCCGTTGCCGACGGTCAACCCCGCGCTGACGATGCGCCCCGATATCCCGACGCCCTACATCGCCTACGACATTCGCGTCGATGCGCTCGGCTTTCAGCCCGTGATCTACGAAAATGTGCCGATCTACGGCAACAACTACGTCACCCAATCGGCAAGTATGCTGCCGCTTGTGGCGGGGCAAGACCCGACCATCCCGCGCGTCTTCCGCTCGGGCGCGCCGACAAATCTGTAAAGGCGGTGAGCTTTACA
Organism: Acutalibacteraceae bacterium; assembly: GCA_045533185.1. Taxonomy (GTDB): domain Bacteria; phylum Bacillota; class Clostridia; order Oscillospirales; family Acutalibacteraceae; genus UBA5905. The sequence continues at coordinate 8,646 of JAZSHK010000123.1, forward strand.
AATGACAGGTACACCTTTTATCCCCAACACCATCGTCGTGCATCTCGGCGCGCCGAGCGCCGATGCCGAGAATGTCTACATCTCCTTCCCCGACTACATCAAAAACGTCGCCTCGGGGGAGATCTATCCCACATGGCCCGAGGCGGCACTGCGTGCGAACATCTACGCGCAGATCTCCTATGCGCTCAACCGCTATTACACCGAATTTTATCGCAGTCAGGGCTACGACTTTGATATCACTAACAACACCCAGTTTGATCAGTCGTTTGCCCCCGGGCGGGAGATCTACGACTCCATCAACCGCATCGTCGACGACATCTTCAATTCCTACGTCGTGATGGGGGACAACATCGAGCCGTATTTCACCCGCTACTGCAACGGCACGACCTCGACCTGTGACGGGCTCTCTCAATGGGGCACCGTCCCGCTCGCCGAGGAGGGGCTGGGCGCCTACGACATCCTCACCCGCTTCTACGGCGACAACATCAACATCGTGGAAAACGCCCCCGTGCGCAACGGTCAGCCATCCTATCCCGGGCAGCCACTGCGCCTCGGCGACGCGGGCAACGACGTGCAGTTAAAGCAGATCCAGCTCAACCGCATCTCCACCAACTACCCGAGCATCCCGAAGATCAATCCCGCCGACGGCATCTTCGGCGTGGAGACCGAGGACGCGGTGCGAGCGTTTCAGCGCATCTTCGACCTGACCGAGGACGGCATCATCGGCAACGCGACGTGGAACAGACTGTCCTACATCTTTAACGCCGTCAAGCGGCTCAGCGAGCTCGACAGCGAGGGCATCCGCCTGGAGGACCTGCCGCAGGCGTTCGACCGCGAGCTGACGGTCGGTGACACGGGCGGGGATGTGCTCGCGATCCAGTATTATCTCAACGTCATCGCCGCCTTCTACGAGAATATTCCGCGCATCATCATTAACGGCATCTACGACGAGGCGACCGATCAGGCCGTGCGCGCCTATCAGGCGGCGTTTGGACTGCCGGTGGACGGCGTGCTCGACCGCGACACGTGGCTGTCGATACACGACGTCTACCGCAGTATCCTCGAGACCTCGCAGCTCATCGACGGCGGGGTGGTGCTGTTCCCGGGACAGACGCTTCGGCAGGGCTCGCAGGGGGATGACGTCGCCACCATTCAGGAATATCTGAGCTACATCTCGCAGACCTACACCCAGATTCCCGCGCCGTCGGTGACGGGCATCTTCGGCCAGGAGACAGACAACGCCGTGCGTGCCTTCCAGCGGCAGTTCGGCATCGAGGAAAGCGGCGCGGTGGGACCCACCACGTGGGACGCGATCGCGACGCTGTATTCCGATCTGCGCTTCGGCAATGTAAAGCGGCTCGGGCAGTTCCCCGGCAACACGCTCACAGAGGAGGCGGGGCTATGACACCCATCACCAACAACGACATTACCACCGATTACAACGATCACGTGCGGGAATTGCAGCAATATCTGCGGGTCATCCGCCGCGAGCGGGACGGCGAGACGGATGTACCCGTGGACGGTCGCTTCGGGCCGGTGTCCACTGCCGCGGTGCGACAGTCGCAGGAAGAAAGCGGCTTGCCCGCCACCGGCATCGTCGACCGCGTGACGTGGGAGGCGATCTTCGCCGCCGCGCAGGAGATCATCTACTTGCGCGCCCTGCCCGTACCGATCCAAGCCTTTCGTATGGGACAGTCACCCCTGTGCGTCGGTGACAAAAGCGACAGCGTGCTGTTTTTGCAGGTGATGCTCGGCGCGCTCGCCACCCGCTTTGCCAACCTACCCGCGGCAAAGGAGTTAAACGGCGTCTACTCCGACGCGACCGCCGCCGCGGTGCGTCTACTACAACAGCGGGCAGGGCTTGCGGCCACCGGCATCGTGGATAAACCTACGTGGGATGCCATCACCATACTGTACAATCAAGGGATCTGATATCGCGTGAACAAAAAGACCTTTGTCAAAAACACCGCGGTGATGACCGTCACCTCGCTGCTGCTGCGTACGCTGGGCATCGTGTTTCGCGTGTTCATCTCGAACCGCGTCGGCGCAGAAGGAATGGGGCTGTATCAGCTCGTGTTCTCCGTCTACGTGCTGGGCACGACCTTCGCCGCGGCGGGCATCGTCACCGCCGTCACCCGCATGGCCGCGGAGCAGATCGCCCGCGGTACGCCTGCCAACGTCGCGCGAGTGATGCGGCTGTCGATGGGGCTGTGTGTGCTCATCGGCACGGCATCCGCCGCCGTTCTGTATGTCGGCGCGCCGACCATCGGCGGCTGGGTGGGAGACGCACGAACCGTGCCCGCGCTCGCGGTCAGCGGGCTTGCTCTCCCCTTCATCGGTGTGGCGAGCTGTGTGAAGGGGTATTTTATGGCGCGGCGGCGGGCGATGCCGCCGTGTATCTCGCAGATATTCGAGCAGGCGGTGCGCATCGGCAGTATCCTGTGGATGCTGTACGCCGCGGGGGATTGCTCGCTCGCGGAGGCCTGCCGCATCATCATCGTGGGGGACGCGATCTCCGAGACGGCGGCGTGCCTGTTCCTGCTGATCGCCTATCGGCTGGATCGGCGAAAAATCGCCACCCGCCGCACCGCCACGCTATCCCACCGCGCACTGCTGCGCCCCTTGCTCGGCATCGCGGTGCCGTTGACCGCAGGGCGGTATCTCTCCACCGCTCTGCGCACAGTGGAAAACATCCTCGTGCCCGCGCGACTGACGCTGTTCACCCACTCGAACGCGCTGTCGCTTGAGCAGTTCGGCGCCGTAAAGGGGATGGCCTTGCCGCTCATCTTTTTCCCCGCCGCGTTCCTTGTGACGGTGTCCGGCCTGCTCGTGCCCGAGCTGTCCGATGCGCACGCCCTCGGGCACAAGCGGCAGGTCACCCGTCTGACCGAGCAGGCGATGCATATCACCTGGCTCGGCTCGGTGCTCATCGGCTGTCTGTTCACCGTGCTCGGTCGCCCTCTCGGCGGTCTGCTGTACGGCGATGACACCGTCGGGCTGCTGTTGCAGATATTAGGCCCGCTTACCCCCGTGATGTACCTTGACAGCGTCGCCACGGGGATGCTCAAGGGCATCAACGAGCAGGTGCACTCACTGTGGTACAGCGTAGCGGATTCCGCGGTGCGCATCACGCTGATCTGGCTGTTACTGCCGCGCTTCGGTATCACGGGCTTTCTGTTCGTGATGCTCGTGAGCAACCTGCTCACCTGCATCCTCAGCACCCATCGGCTGCTGCTCAAAAGCGACACCCAAATGCGGTGGATGCGCTGGGTGCTGTGCCCGACCCTCATCGCCATCCTCGTCGGCGGCGGGTGGACCGCACTCAGACAGGTCATTCCCCTACCGAGCGGGTGGAGTTCCATCCTCGCGGGCGGCGCGTTCATCAGCGTCGCGTACATCCTGCTGCTCCCCCTTTTCGGCTGCTTTACCGCCGAGGATCTGAAAGCGCTTACAAGACGGAAGCGGGCATAAAAAATTTCGCGGTAGGATTCTATCTCGGGATTTTTGTCCCTTTTGGGTGGGGAGTGAAACCCTCCCCCGGAA
>JAZSHK010000071.1:0-3962 GCA_045533185.1 Acutalibacteraceae bacterium
TCCCCTTGTCAGGGGAGGTGTCGGCGCTGGCCGACGGAGGGGTAGTTTTTCTCTCCCTCAGTCTCGCTGACGCTCGACAGCTCCCTCGTCAGAGGGAGCCAAAGGTTGCTTGGCTTCAGACGAGTAATAATTTTATTAGGAGAGATAACAATGACCGTTTACGAAGAACTGGTTGCCCGCGGGCTCATCGCGCTGGTGACCGACGAGGATCAAATTAAAGAGCTCATTAACACCGGTAAGGCGACCTTCTACATCGGCTTTGATCCCACCGCGGACAGCCTGCACGTGGGCCATTTTATGGCGCTGTGCCTGATGAAGCGTCTGCAGATGGCGGGCAACAAGCCGATCGCCCTCATCGGCGGCGGTACCGCGATGATCGGCGACCCCTCGGGTCGCACCGATATGCGCTCGATGATGACCCGCGAGACCATCCAGCACAACTGTGATTGCTTCAAAAAGCAGATGGAGCGCTTTATCGAGTTTGGCGAGGGCAAGGCCGAGATGGTGAACAACGCCGACTGGCTGCTCGACCTCAACTACGTGGATGTTCTGCGCGAGGTGGGCGCGTGCTTCTCGGTCAATAATATGCTGCGCGCCGAGTGCTACAAGCAGCGTATGGAGAAGGGTCTGTCCTTCCTCGAGTTCAACTATATGATCATGCAGTCCTACGATTTCTACCATCTGTTCCAGACCCACGGCTGCAACCTGCAGTTCGGCGGCAACGACCAGTGGTCGAATATGCTCGGCGGCACCGAGCTTATCCGCCGCAAGCTGGGCAAGGACGCCCACGCGATGACCATCACGCTGCTGCTCAACTCCGAGGGCAAGAAGATGGGCAAGACCGCGAGCGGTGCGGTGTGGCTGGATGCCAACAAAACCACGCCCTATGACTTCTACCAGTACTGGCGCAATGTCAGCGACGACGACGTGCTCAAGTGTCTGCGGATGCTGACCTTCCTGCCGCGCGAGCAGATCGACGAGATGGATCAGTGGGAAGGCAGTCAGCTTAATACCGCCAAGGAGATCCTCGCGTATGAGCTGACCAAGCTCGTGCACGGCGAGGAAGAGGCGGAAAAGGCACAGCAGGCGGCGCGTGCGCTGTTTGCGGGCGCGGGCAACAGCGCCGATATGCCCAGTACCACCCTGACCGCCGAAGACTTGACCGACGGCGCCATCGGTATCCTCAGTCTGATGGTGAAGGCAGGCCTGGCGGCTTCCAACGGCGAGGCTCGCCGCCTCGTCCAGCAGGGCGGTGTTTCGGTGAACGACGTGAAGGTGACCGATCCCGCAATGACGCTCGCCACTGCCGATTTCGGTGACGACGGCCTCATCATCAAGAAAGGCAAAAAGGTCTATCACAAGGTTCTGCTTGGCTGAGCATACGTTCGTTTGGAAAAGTAAAGCAAGGCTCCCTCGTCTGAGGGAGCCTTTTTCCGGCTTTTCACAATTTAACTCTTTACATTGTGAAAGCGGTCGTGTATAATATAAAGGAATTATGTGTAACGGAGGATGCGTTATGAATTCGAAGATCAAGAACGACGAGACCGACTTTTTGTTTAAGGCGGTGCTGCAGTTAGAGACGATGGAGGAATGCTATAAGTTCTTCGAGGACCTGTGCACCGTGCAGGAGATCAAGGCGATGTCCCAGCGTATTGCCGTCGCAAAGATGCTCAAGGACGGCAAGGTGTACAGCGAGATCGTCAAGAAGACAGGCGCGTCCACCGCGACCATCAGCCGCGTTAACCGCTCGCTGGAGTATGGCTGTGACGCCTATCCGATGATCTTCGAGCGCATCGCCGCCGAGGAAAACGCCGAATGAGCGGTTACGGGGATTTTGCCGCGTTTTACGATGCGCTGACCGTCGACGTGGATTACGCCGCGTGGGCGGACTATCTGCTCGCTGTGTTCGATCGCCACGGCGGCGCGCACAGCGAGCTGCTCGATCTCGCGTGCGGCTCAGGGTCGCTTGCGCTGGAGCTTGCCGCCCGTGGGGTGGATGTCATCGGCGTGGACGGCTCGCAGGATATGCTCGCCGTTGCCCGCGAGAAGGCGGAAGAGGCGGGCGCGCCCGTGATGTTCCTCTGCCAGGATATGCGCGAGCTTGATCTTTACGGCACGGTGGATGGTGCGGTGTGTATGCTCGACAGCCTCTCGCACATCTGCGAGACCGCCGAGATAGGGGAGATCCTGCGCCGCCTCGGGCTGTTTATCGCGCCCGAGGGCTTATTGGTGTTCGATGTGAACACGCCGTTTAAGCACCGCGCGGTGCTCGGCGACAACGCCTTTGTGTTTGAAGAGGACGAGTTTCTGTGCGTGTGGCGCAACCGCTTCTCCGAGGCGCGGTGCGAGGTCGCTATGCAGCTTGATTTCTTCCTCGAGGAGGATGGCGTGTATCGGCGCTACACCGACGAGGTGCGCGAGCGCGCCTATTCGATGACCACGTGGAAAAAACTGCTCGCCGAGGCGGGCTTTGACCTGCTGGCGGTTTACGGCGAACGGGAGTTTGATTCGCCGACAGAGAATGCCGAACGGTGGGTATTCGTCGCGCGCAACCGCGCGATCAATCAGCAGAATGGAGTATAAGGAGATCTATGGGGAAACTGATTCGCTGCCTCACCCGCGACGCGACGGTGATGGCGATGTTTTTGGATAGTAAGGATATTGTCGCCGATGCGGAGCGCATCCACAAGCCCTCTGCCGTCGCGACCGCCGCGCTCGGCCGCCTGCTGACCGCCGCATCGATGATGGGCGTGATGCTTAAAGGTGAGCACGAGTCGCTGACCTTAAAGCTCGGCGGCGGCGGGCCGCTCGGCACCGTGATGGCGGTGTCGGACAGCCACGGCAACGTGCGCGGCTATGCACAGAACCCCATCGTTGAGATCCCTCTAAAACCCAACGGCAAGCTGGATGTCAGCGGCGCGGTGGGGTTAGACGGACAGCTGTATGTGATGCGGGACACGGGCGGTGCCGAGCCGTATATCGGGTGTATTCCGCTTGTTTCGGGCGAGATTGCCGAGGATATCACGAATTATTACGCGACGAGCGAGCAGACCCCGACGGTGTGCGCGCTCGGCGTGCTGGTCAACCCCGATCTGACGGTGCAGGTGGCGGGCGGTCTGCTGCTGCAGCTGTTGCCGTTCTGTCCGTCGGACGTCATTGACCGCGTCGAAGCGAACATCGCGAAGCTCGAGCCCGTGACGACCATGCTCGCCAAGGGGATGACTCCCGAGGACATCATCGCTATTGCGCTCGACGGGATGGAATTTGACGTGCTGGACACGTATGAGCCGTCATATCGCTGCGCCTGCTCGCATAAGAAAGTAGAGGGCGCGCTGCTCGCTCTGCCGCGCGAGGAGCGGCTGGCATTGCCCGATGAAAGCGGCGCGGCAGAGGTCACCTGCCGCTTTTGCGATCGGGTGTATCGCTTCACCCGCGAGGAGCTGGCGGCACTGGACGAATAAGCAAAAATTTCTTTGGAAAAATAGGAAAAAACACTTGACAAAAGCGGGGGCGTAGTGTATGATATACAGCGTCGCCCGTGACGAAGCGGTGTGACCCTTGCGAATGGAAGCATAGCTCAGCTGGTAGAGCACCTGCCTTACAAGCAGGGGGTCACAGGTTCGAGCCCTGTTGTTTCCACCACCGATTTTGGATATGGCCCGGTAGTTCAGCTGGTTAGAACGCTAGCCTGTCACGCTAGAGGTCGACGGTTCGAGCCCGTTCCGGGTCGCCAAAATTTGCCCAGATAGCTCAGTTGGTAGAGCAGTGGACTGAAAATCCACGTGTCGCTGGTTCGATTCCGGCTCTGGGCACCATATATGCGGCTGTAGCTCATCTGGTAGAGCGCCACCTTGCCAAGGTGGAGGTAGCGAGTTCGAGCCTCGTCAGCCGCTCCAAAAAACAGGAAGGGTGCAACAGCACCTTTTCTTATACGGCGACATAGCCAAGTGGTAAGGCATGGG
>JAZSHK010000102.1:0-9332 GCA_045533185.1 Acutalibacteraceae bacterium
ACTCTCCAGCGCGTTCAGCAGGAAATCGGGCAGAAATTTGCCGACGTTCAACAGACCGAGCAGGATGCCGACCGCCAGCGCGATGATCGGCGGGGTGAGCAACCCTTTTTTGAGGTTTGCCCACATACTGACGTTGCGATCCTTCGGGACGAGCACATACAGTCCCCAGCTATAGCACAGAATGTAGAAGGAAAGCGTGAACAGGGTGTATTGATAAAACACGTCGGCACCCCACACGCCGAGCACGAGGAAATTGCCCATAAACCCGAAGTTGCCGAAGGTCATCGCGTAGCGGTAGATGTTGCGCTGGTAGTCGCGCTCGGCGGAGCCGTCCCCCTTCGGCACGAACAGCGGAGCGAGCAGATAGGCGAGCGCGAGACCGCCTGCGGCGAGGGCGAAGCCATACAGGATGATGTTGGTATTTTCGACGAAGGTCGCGACGGTACATTTGGTCATCTGGGTGTACAGCAGCAGCGCGGGCACGAAGACGTAGGTCTCCAACCGCGCCATAATGTTGCCCGCATGGGTGTTGAGCACGGCGGCCTTGCGCAGCAGCACGCCTGCCGCGATGAGCGTGAACATCATCAGCATCTGGCTGAGGGTGAGCTTGAAGATTTCCATTATTTTCACCTTCTGCGTGGTTTTCGCGTGCATTATAGCACACATTCACGGACAAGTAAAGAGCAAAACCGCACAAAAAAGCACCGCCCGTAGGCGGCGCTTTTGGGTCTAGTCATTGGCCTTGAACACATCCGCGACATCGCTGATGGTGACGAACGCCTTCGGATCGATGGCGTGGATGATGTTACGCATCTTGGCGATCTGGAAGCGGTTGACGACGAAATAAATGATGCTTTTCTGTGCGTTGGAATAGCCGCCCGTAGCGGCGATCTTGGTGGTGCCGCATTCGAACGCCGCCATCAGCGCGCGGCTGATCTCGTCCGCCTTGTCGGTGACGATCATCACCTCTTTTGAGCGGTCGAAGCCCTCGACGATGAAGTCGACGGTCTTGAGCCCCGCGGCGTAGGTGACGATGGAATAGAGCGGCAGTATCCAGCTCTGCATTACCAGACCGCAGACGATATATAGCAGGACGTTATACGCCATCACAAAGGTGCCGACAGTGATGCCGAGGCGTTTCGCGAAGATGACCGCCATAACCTCGACACCGTCGATCGCGCCGCCGTAGCGGATGGTAAGACCACTGCCGACACCCGAGATGATGCCGCCGAACAGCGCGCACAGCAGCAGGTCCTCGCCCGCGAGCGGGGAGACCATACTGACGTCGATGGGCAGCACGTCGGTAATGAGCCACGAGGTGAGGGAGTACACCGCGACGGTGAAGACGGAATACACCGTGAACGCCGCGCCCTGCTTTTTGAGCCCGAAGAGGAAGAGTGGGATGTTGAGCACCAGCAGGAAGAAGGACAGCGACAGGTATTCGGGGGTGATCTGCGAGAGCAGGATCGAGGTGCCCGAGATGCCGCTGTCATACAGCTTCACAGGCGCGAGGAAGATGGTCACGCCGAAGCCGTTGATCGCGCCGGCGATGAACAGCAGGATGAAATTTTTGACTTGCAGGGTCTTCAGATCGTCGAGAATCAACTTCACGGTCGCGCCTCCGTTTCACAAGGATATATCCATTATAGCACAGTCTATGAGTAAAAGAAAGTCATTTATGTGAACAAAAAGAAAAAGCACCGCCTAGTGCTACTTCCCATAAGGCCGTTTAAGAGTAACAGACTTAAAATCTGTTACTCTTATTTTCCCTAGCACTTTACATTATGAAAGGCTTGTGACATAATGTGTTTGCCACACAAAATTCAATATGACATTTTGCAGAAGTTGTATTTTTATTTCGGTAAAAATGCGAACTTCTATTTTTGCATCTTCTGTAAAGTGTCGGAATTTTGTGTGGTAGCAAAACGAAGTTCCGCATTTTTCGGTGTGTGTAACTTCGGTTGCACACAATTTTTTTGGTGCCTTTAGGCGTGGGAATAAACCCCCAGTTCTACTGGGGGTTTATTCCCACGCCTAAAGGCACCAAAAAAAAAAAGCAACCACCCGCGGGTGGTTGCTTTTTTGATTACATCTTACTGCCCTTGGCACCCTTGGTGCCGCCGAAGCCCTCGAGAATATTGCTCTCATAGGTGAAGGTCAGCGCCTCTCTCTGCCGCTGACGCTTGAACGCGAGGCTGACAAGCTCATCCATCAGCATCCCGAAGGACACGCCCACCTCCTGCCACAAATAGAAGGACAGCGAGCCGGGGATGGTGTTGATCTCGTTGACCCATAATTCGCCCGTTTCCTTGTCGTTTAAGAAGTCGATGCGGGCAACGCCCATACAGCCGAGCGCCTTGAAGGTCGCGACCGCAAGCTCCTGCACCCGCTCGGTCATCCCATTGGGAAGCTCGGCAGGACAACGGCGCTTTAAGTCGGTCATACCGCCCGACACGCCCGTCTTCTTACTGCCGCCCGACAGATATTTGTCCCCGAAAGTAAGGATATCCTCGGCATTCAGCGGTTCCTCGCACGCCGAGGCGCGGGCGGTCTCGGCATCGCCGAGCACCGCGCAGTTGATCTCCCGCAGATTCGGCACCGCCCGCTCGACGAGCACCCGTGCAGAGAAGCTCACCGCGAGGTCCATCGCGTCGACGAGGCTTTGGCGATCCTTCGCCTTGGAAATGCCGACCGACGAGCCGAGGTTGACGGGCTTGACGATGACGGGATAGCCGATCTTCTCCTCGATCTCATCGAGGATCCGCTCGCCGTCGAGCGCGTAATCACGGCCCGTGTATTCCACCGCGTCGAGCACGGGGATGCCCGCCTGACGCAGGACGGCCTTCATCGCGAATTTATCCATCCCGAGGGCGGACGAGGTCACGTCGCAGGAGGCGTAGGGGATGTTCAGCATCTCAAGGAAGCCCATCAGCGTGCCGTCCTCGACGTTCGTGCCGTGCACGACGGGAATGGCGACGTCGAAGGTCGCCATCACGTTGTTGCCGAACCTCTTGGCGGGATGGCGCACCAGCTCCACACAGCCGTCCGCAGGCACAGGCAGTACCCGCGTCGCGCGGGCAAGGCAGTCCGCCATATTGCGAAACGCCGTCACCTCGCGCAGATGCTCGCCGACGTAAAAGCGGTTATCCTTCGCGATGTACACGGGAAATGCCTCATACTTCGACGCGTCTAACGCGCCGAGCGCCTGTAAGCCCGAGATGATGGACACCTCGTGCTCCACGCTGTGTCCGCCGAACAGTACCGCGACTCTTGTTTTCATACGCGCTCATCCTCTCAAAAAATCACATAAAGTTATCCGGCAGGTCGTTCTCCAGCAGCACGATGCGCTGTCCCTCTGTCGGCAGGGCGTTGACCCAAGCTAGGCCTTCCTGCAAGTTCTTGGCGACGAACAGTTTTTCCTCAGGGAAGCCGCCCGCGAGCAAGCCCTCTTTGAGCGGCGGGGCTTGCTTTTCGCCCACCAGCACTGCGTAATCGCAACGGGTGGCGGCGTATTCGCCGAGCTCGCGGTTGAGGGCATCCTGCCGCTCACCGAGCTCCACCATACCGGGGGTGACCAGCACCCGCTGAGTATCAAATGCGGCGAGGGTATCCAGCGCACTGCGGAAGCCCGCGGGGTTGGAGTTATACGCATCGTCAATGTAGCCGTTGGGGAGAAGCTGCAGGCGGTGCTCGACGGGTTTGAGCATCCGCACGGGGTACACCATCTCCTTGAGCGAGATACCGAGGCGGTGCGCCACCGCCATACAGCCCGCGAGGTTCTGAATGTTGTGAACGCCCAAAAGGCGGGTGGTGTAGCGACAGCTCTCGCCGTCGGGGACGGTCAGCGTAAACTGACAGCCGTGGCTGTCGACGGTAATGTCGCTCGCGCGGTAATCCGCCTGCACGTCGGTGCTGTAGGACACCGTCGGCGCGTCCACCGCGCGGGAGCGGATATGCCCGTTATCCCAGTTGAGGAACACCGTGCCGTCCGCGGGAATGGCATCGGCGAGCTCGAATTTGGTCGCAATAATGTTGTCCACCGAGCCGAAGGTCTCAAGATGCTGCTCGCCGATCGAGGTGATGATGCCGTACTTGGGGCTGACCAGCTCGCAGATCTCGCGGATGTCGCCGACGTTCTTCGCGCCCATCTCGGCGATGAAGATCTCGTGGCTCGGGCGCAGCAGCTCCCGCACTGTGCGCACAACGCCCATCGTGGTGTTGTAGCTGCCGGGGGTCATCAGCACGTTATACTTCGCGCCGAGCAGCGCCGCGAGGAAATTCTTGACACTGGTCTTGCCGTAGCTGCCCGTCACGCCGATGACGGTGAGCTGCGGCATATCCGCGAGGATGCGGCGCGCATCCGCGACAAAGCGGTCGGCGATGCGCTTTTCAATCGGTTGGTTAATAAGATTCGCCGCACCCGTAAACAGCCAGATCACCATCGAGCCGAGCCCGAGCAGGGCGATGCCTCGCTGCGGGGAGAGAAACAGCCCCAAACACAGCAGTGCCGCACACAGCACCGCCTGCGTCGCGAACAGACGCCACACGCGCGCGGTGACGACCAGCGGCTTTTTCGCCTTTTTCGGCAGATTGAGCAGCGCGGTGAGCAGCAGGACCCCCGCCGCGATCGCGTAGAGGATCCGGTTTTCTACCCGCCCGCTCAGCCACAGCACCATCACGCACAAAAACGGCAGCAGCCGCGGGATATTCACCAGCTTTTTATCGTTGTCGGTGCACCATTTCTTATACCGCTCGGGGCGGTAGGAGTTGAGCTGCAGCATATGGGTGAAAAACACCGCCTGCACGCCGAAATTCAGCGCACCTGCCGCGAGCATACCCAATTTCATCGCCAGTTCCATCAGCTCAACCTCCCTTTTTCGGTTTCAAAAAGCTATCCAGCACGCGACTGCACAGCCCCCACTGCTCAGCGAAGGCGAAATGCCCCGCGCCCGCCAGCGTGACCAGTCCCGCATCGGGGATAAGCTTTTCCATCATTTTTCCATCCCGCAGGGGGGTAGCGGTGTCCGCCTCGCCCCAGATCAGCAGGGTGGACACCTCGTTCTTCGGCAGAAGCGCGGTCAGATCCTCGTTGATGCACTTGACCATCGTCTGCCGCATACGCTCACTCGCGCTGCGGTAGTCCGCCGAGCCGACCTTGCCGCGCATCTTCGCGGCGTAGCCAGGCAGCAGACGTTTAGCGAGCTTGTAGCTGTATACCTTGATGTAATATTTCGCCGTGCGCTTGGGGCGAATACCCGCGGCATCCATAAACACCGCTTTTTTCACCGTCAGCGGGACGGGGCGGCGGGCAAGCAGCTTAATGCTGATACGCCCGCCGAAGGAGTGATTCATCAAAATGACCTCGGAAAGCCCGAGCGCGGCGGCGAACGCCGCCGTCCAGTCGACGTAGTCATCGACGCACCACGCGCACGGCGGCTCCTCACTGCCGCCGAAGCCCGGCAGGTCGGGCGCCACCACGCGGCAATATCCCGCGAGGTGATCGAGCAACAGCTTATACGTCGCGGCGGGCGCGCCCCAGCCGTGGAGAAACAGCACGACGGGCTTTTTCGCCTCATTCGCGGGGTCGGAGTCGATATAGGACACCGTGCGTCCCAAAACCTCGACGGTCATAGGCTGTTCCTCCTCTCGGTTAGTTTAGTTTGCCTCGGTATAGGTCGTGATGTCGATACTCTTAATGGTCACGGCGGTGGTAGGCTTATCCTTTGTGTCGGTATCCACCTTGGCGATGGCGTCGACGACGTCCATCCCGTCATACACCTGGCCGAACACCGTGTGGCCGCCGCTGTGGCGCCACGCGCCGTCGAGGTGGATGCTGCCGCCGTGCTGCGCATACAGCTCCCACACCGCGTCGGGCACCAAACGGGAGTCGGGCGAAAGATTGGTGTTGACGAAGCCCTCCACCGTCGGATACTGTGCCGTGAAATATTCGCCGTAGTACGCCGCGTACTGCTGATACTGCAGTGTCAACTGGTTGGCCATCGACGAGTAGTCGTAGCTCTGCTTTAACTGTGCGGCCGTCCCGCTCGGGCCAGCCTGATTAATAAAGAACTGACTGCCGTTGGTGTTGGGGCCCGAGTTCGCCATCACGAGCGAGCCGCGCAGGTTGAGCAGCTTCTGATCAAACTCATCCTCAAACGCCGCACCCCAGATGCTCTTACCGCCGGTGCCGTCGCCCTTCGGGTCGCCGCCCTGAATCATACAATCCTCCATCACGCGGTGGAAGGTCAGCCCGTTATAGTAGCCGTTCTTCGCGTGGGTGGTGAAGTTCTCCACCGCCTTAGGCGCGGCCTCGGGGAAAAAGCGGAGGCAAATATCCCCCATACTCGTGTGCATCACGGCGACGGTATCCCCCGCCGCGGGCTTGTCGAGCTGAAAGCCGACCTCCTTGTCGGTGTACACGGTAGAGACGGTGTTGCCGCTCGGGGTGTTGTCGGGCTCCTTTTCCTCCTCGCCGCAGCCGATAAGGCATAAAGCGAGCATTAACGCGGCAAGCAATACCGCAAGCAGTTTACGATTCATTATCGTATCCATCCTTTATCGTAATTTTCTTCTCGCGATCGGCGGGCGTTCGTCGCCGAGCGGTAACAGGCGCCCGAGCTCGTCGATCTCGCGGCTCTGCGCCCGCAAGAAAGCGGCGCAGTCCGCATCCCGCATCAGGATGCGCCCCGCGCGGCGCACCGCGCGGACAAAATCGCGTCTGAGCGGTACGCGGGCACAATTGCGCGTCAGCGGACACAGCCGAAAGCTACGCGGGTCGTACACCGCGCGCACGCGCCCATCCTCCCCGACATAGGGGAACAACGGGAACACGCGGCAGGCGAAGGGGCGCTTCTCGCGGCGGCAATGGCCGTCGCAGGTGAGCAGCGTTCCGCCGTCAGCGGGGGTGAGCGTAAAATCCTCGTCTGCGAGCAGCTTTTCCTCGCCCGGGAGCAACAGCATCCCGACGCTGTCTGCCGACGGGCGACAGCACCGCCCGTCGCACACCTGACCGCAGTCGGTGTCAAGCGGGGTGACGTCCTCGAGCAGCGCGAGGGCCTCACGTATGACATCAGCCATTGGTCACGTCGATGCCGAGGATGGTGACATCCTCGAGCGGCTTGTCGCTGTGGTTGGTCGCGACCGAGGCGATCGCGTCAACGACATCCATCCCCTCGTACACCTGACCAAACACCGTGTGGTGATAGTCGAGGTGGGGCGTGCCGCCGACCTGCGCATAAGCCTCCACCGCCTCGGCGGGGAAATAGTCGGGCAGTTCTTTCATCTGGGAGATAAAATTCGGGTGCACGCTGTTCGCCTGCACGATGAAGAACTGGCTGCCGTTGGTGCCGGGGCCCGCGTTCGCCATCGAAAGCGCACCGCGCAGGTTGTGCAGCTCGGGGGTGAATTCGTCCTTAAAATTGTGTCCCCAGATGCTCTCGCCGCCGCAACCCGTCGCGGTCGGATCGCCGCCCTGGATCATAAAATCCTTGATCACGCGGTGGAACACGATGCCGTCATAGTAGCCGTTCTTGGCGTGGGTGACGAAATTCTCCACCGCCTTGGGCGCGTAGTCGGGGAACAGGCGGATCGCGATGTCGCCCATATTGGTATGCATCACGGCGGTGGTTTCATTCGCCGCGGGTCTATTTAACTGGTTCATATGTTACATCCTTTCGTGAGAGGTTTCGGGGCGACGAGGGCGCCGCCCCCGACAATCCTAGTTGTGGTTTTATCGTAAAGGCGGATTCCATATCCACCCGTTTGCGGCGGGAGCAAGCCCCCGCCCTACGAAACGCTTAGTAGGCTTTGCCCCAGTACACCATATGCTTGGCGGGCTTGCCGCAGCAAACGCAGGTGTCCGCGAGGTGCTCCTGCGCAAACGGGATGCAGCGCGAGCCGACGCCGGTGACTTCCTTGACCGTATCCTCGCATGCCTCGTCGCCGCACCACATCGCCTTGATGAAGCCGTCGCCCTTCTCCTCCAGCACGGCGGGAATCTCGTCCATCGCCGTGCAGGCGTAGGTACGCGCCTCGCGGTTGGCGAGCGCCTTCGCGTAGATGCCGTCGTGCACCGCCTTCAGCAGCTCGGGGATGCGCTCCTCAAGCTCGTCGAGCGACACGACGATCTTCTCGCGGTTGTCTCGGCGCACGATCACGCACTGGTTCTGCTCGATGTCGCGCGGGCCGATCTCCAAACGTAACGGCACACCCTTCATCTCGTATTCCGCGAACTTCCAGCCGGGGCTGTTGTCGCTGTCGTCGAGCTTCACGCGCGCGACCTTGGAAAGGCGCGCCCTCAGCTCGGCGGCCTTGTCGAGCACGCCGGGCTTGTGCTGCGCGATCGGCAGAATGACAAGCTGGATCGGGGCAACCGCGGGCGGCAGCACCAGACCGTTGTCGTCGCCGTGGGTCATAATGATCGCGCCGATGAGACGGGTAGTCACGCCCCACGAGGTCTCGTGGACGTATTGGAGCTGATTATTCTTATCGGTGAACTGGATATCAAACGCTCTGGCAAAGCCGTCGCCGAAATAGTGTGACGTGCCCGCCTGCAGTGCCTTACCGTCGTGCATCAGCGCCTCGATGCAGTAGGTCGCCTCGGCACCCGCGAACTTATCGCTGTCGGTCTTGCGGCCCTGCACAACGGGCATCGCGAGCGACTCCTCGCAGAAGCGGGTGTAGACGTTGAGCATCTGCTCGGTCTCAGCGATCGCCTCCTCGGCGGTGGCGTGGACGGTGTGACCCTCCTGCCACAAAAACTCACGCGAGCGCAGGAAGGGGCGGGTGGTCTTCTCCCAACGCACCACGCTCACCCACTGGTTATACAGCTTCGGCAGGTCGCGGTAGGAGTGCACGATGTTCGCGAAATGCTCGCAGAACAGCGTCTCCGACGTCGGGCGCACGCACAGACGCTCCTCCAGCTTCTCACTGCCGCCGTAGGTCACCCACGCCACCTCGGGCGCAAAGCCCTCGACGTGATCCTTCTCCTTCTGCAGCAGGCTCTCGGGGATGAACAACGGCATATTGACGTTTTCGTGTCCCGTCTCCTTGAACATCCCGTCGAGGATACGCTGAATATTTTCCCAGATCGCATAGCCGTAGGGGCGAATAACCATGCAGCCCTTGACGCTGGTGTATTCGATCAGCTCGGCTTTTTTAACGATATCGGTATACCATTTGGCGAAGTCTTCCTCCATTGAGGTAATATCCTCAAGGAGCTTTTTGTTGTCAGTCATAAAAGAACAGTTCCTTTCGGATTGTTATCTTGTGTATGGGGGATAGCTGCTTACTTCTTGCGGGGCTTGGTGACCACGTTGAGCAGCAGGATGACC
>JAZSHK010000107.1:0-6751 GCA_045533185.1 Acutalibacteraceae bacterium
TCCATATTTGCCTGATGGCAAATATCAATGAGGTCGGCGCAAGCCGAACTCAGGGGTTCAGATCCCCTTCGGGTCCACCAAAAATGCGGCATACCGCTTCTGCGGTGTGCCGCATTTTCTTGTAATCGAAAACCGCCCCTGCCAATCGGCAAGGGCGGTCAATTCTATTCCAACTCGCCTTTAACAGCGGAGATGGTAAACTTGGCAATATCGGTGTTATCCACCACACGCCCGCGGAAACGCTGGGCGCCGTAGCCGAGCGCAAACACCCTTACGTTCTTCCCCGTGTGGTTTGTCGTCGTGAACAGCTTATCCGTCGGCCGCTCGCCGTCGGCGGGCAGTTGCACACCGCCGGTCTCGTGATCGGAGGTGATCACCAGCAGCGTATCGGGATGGCTCTTCATATATTTGAGCACGACCGCGATCGCCCGCTCAAAGGTGATGACATTGTTGATCTTCGCGCTCATCACGTTGCTGTGTCCCGCCTTGTCCGTGCCGGCACCCTCCACCAGCAGGAAGAAGCCCTTGCCCCCATCCAATCGGTTGAGTGCAAGCTCGGTGCAATAAGCAAGATAATTGTTCGAGTCGCCGAGAAGATTCTCGCTGTGGAAGCCGATGAGCGGCTTCTTGCCCGTCGTGTCGCCGTTGAGCGCGATCGGCATCATATCGAACGTTGAAGCGACCAAAAAATCCTTTATCAGTTTTGTCTTATACTCGTCCGTCAGCGCGGAAACAAAATTCGAATACCCTTGGCCGATGAGCACATCGGGTGCAAAATCGACAAAGCCCTTTGCCAACACCGCTGTCGCTTCACGAGAGACCGCGTGCACGGTATAGCCCGAGGGGGTTGCGCCGGTCACCAGATCATTGGTGACGATACCGATCTTCTTGCCCTGCTCGCGGGCGATCTCGGAGATATTCTTCAGATGCGTCTTATCGGGGAGCATACCCACCATACCGTTGTTGGTCTTCGTACCCGTCGCTAACGCAGTTGCCGATGCGGCAGAGTCGGTCACCTCGGCATCGGCGGAGCGGGTCGTTGCCTCGCCGTGATTCTTAAACTGATTGAGCAGCAAGCCGAACTCAAAGCACTCATCGCTGTACTTTTCGGTGATGGTGATGTCGTTCGGACCCATACCGTCGGCGATCATCACGATCACGTTCTTCGGCTTCGTATAGGTCTGCGCCATAATGGCATCGACCTCCGCCTTGGTGATGGTCATCTTCCCCTTAGTGTACCATACCCTCTTCGGTGTTGTCGTGGCGGTTATGACGACACGCGAGCTCGTGGTCGAGCGGGTGCGGGACGAGGTCGTGATCGACGCGGATGTCGTCGAGGTGCTCATCGAGGTGGTCGTGCTCTCCTCGGACAGGCTGCTCTCAGACGATGAGTCAACCGCGCTCGAGAGCGGAGCGCTACTGTCCGCAGGCTCGTTGCCGCCGCAAGCGGTGATGCTGAGCAGCAGCAACAACGCTAACAGGATCGCGGAGATCTTGCGCATAATGTCAGCTCCTTTTTCTTGTCATTCTTGTATTCACTATGACACAGCCGCCGCAGGGCATCAAGTCCTACATCGGCCAATTTTCACGCAATATCGGTCAAAATCGGAGAGTATACCGACCGTGGCAACTTTGAGCGACTTATTCTCCGTCGACGGTGCGTTTGACAACCTCGACGATCCGCTCAAGCAGGGCGGTGTCCATATCACACTTTGCCATTCCCTCTACCGCGATCGGCCGACCGAACAGCTTGTACAGCCATGTAGCGCCGGCGGCAAATTCCCCGTAAGTCGACGACAGGTGGAGCTTATCGGACGTAAGCGACATCCCGCCGTTCGGGTAATCAAACTCCGGCATCTCCTGTCGAAGCGTCTGAATAACCGTACCAACCGGAAACATCTCTGCGCCGATAAGCTTCGAAGCCATCTCCGACGCATCCTTAATGCGGCGAAACATCTCCATCTGATTATTATTATAAGCCTTAAACCAATCCAGTTCATATCTGGTGTTGAAATCCACCTCGTACGCCCACGTCTGATGGAAATACAGCTTCGCCTGCGGCTGTGCAGTGCGCACAACCTCGGCAAGATCCGTCAAATACGGAATATACGATTGCGGCACACCGCTGAAACGGCTCGCCTGCTGTAACGTGACCACATCCCACGTATCCAGCGCAAGCGCCTCGGTAATTGACATTGGAATCCATTCTTTTTCGCCGTTAACATAATATCGGTAAGCGTCAGCATTTTCCGTATAATTCTTCCAATGTGTTTGCAAGCTGCAACCACCGATAAAAAGATTGCCAAGATGGAGATCAACGCCGTTTTCAACTGCAAGAGGATACAAGCCACGGTGTGCATTAACCGAAAAACTATTACCAATAGAGAGTATTTTCATATATATTCTTCTTTCCTAATGGTCCACCGTCTGTTTTACGGTCTCCAGAATCCTATCGAGCAGCGCTGTGTCAAAGCCATACTGCTCCATTCCGTCAACCGCGATGGGCTGGCCGAACAGCGTATACAGCCACGTCGCCGCGGCGGCAAAGCGCCCGTAATCCGCCGACAGATGGAAGCCGTCGCGGTTGAGCGACATACCGCCGTTCGGGTAATCAAACTCAGGCAATTCCCGACGCAAGGTCTGAATGACCGTACCGACCGGCAACAACTCGGCGTCGATGAGCTTTGTCGCCATCATCGACGCATCCCGCAGGCGACGGTACATCTCCGCCTGATCGTTATTGTAGGTCTTAAAGCACGGATGGGCGGAATCCACCTCATACGCCCACGTCTGATGGAAGTAGAGCTTCGCCTGCGGCTGTGCGGCGCGCACATAAGCAGCGATGTCGGTCAGATAGGGTATGTAGGACTGCGGCTCGCCGCTGACGTGGCTCGCCTGCTGCAGCGTGATAACATCCCACGTATCCAGCGCGAGCGCCGCGGCGATGGACATCGGACAGCCTTCAAACGCGCCGTTGATATAATAGGTATAATCTTCCGCATCCGTCTCGATATTCTTCCAGTGGCGCTGCAAGCTGCAGCCGCCGATATACAGATTGCCGAGCTGCAGCTCGATCCCGTTCTCCTGCGCAAGCACATACAACCAGCGCTGCGCGTCAACGGAAAAGCTGTTGCCAATGGATAGCAATTTCATAAAAACCCCTTCTCCCTCGTCCTTATTATAGCGGATATGCCGCCTCTGACAAGGACAAAACAAAACGGTTTGCTCATTTCAAAACATTAAGTTTACTGTACCGTTCGGAACGGTAACGCCGCCGAATCGGAATGCTTACAGTAAAGGTCACCTGCTTTACATCACCCGCGCACATCCATATCCAGCCACCACTGAGCGGCGTTGCCGCCCGTGCGAACGATATAGACGATGTAATACCCCTCTTCCCCCACGTCTTCACGGAAGGCGAGGTCGACATCGTCCAAGACCGTGATCTCCTGCCCGTGTTGCGGTTCAACTCGGTAGCTCTCGATCAGATCGGTGCTGTATTGGGCATAATGCGCCCGCAATTCCTCGATCGGGCGGTCGCTTTTGATGAGCAGGGCGGCAAAATACTGCACACGGCCGACATCGGTTGTCAAACGACCCGACAGCGAGGTCTTATCCACGATCACTGTATTCACGGGCAATTCGAGCGCTTCCATCTCCCGCGCGACGCCCATCGCGATCGCGTTGTTCGCGATCGGCACAGCCAAGCCCATCACCAGCAACACCACCGCGAGCGCGATCATTATGCCGCGGATCACACGGCGATACTTATCCTTCGTCTTATTATTCAAGGTCAATTCTTCCCCTTATGCAATAATGCCTGCGACGGCAGGAACAGCAACACGCCGAGTACGGCGTTGATGGCGGCGGTCACAGGCAAGGCGACTGCCAAGCCGACGGTCAAACCCAGCACGAGCAAAACGATCAGCGGCAACATCACCAGCAGCATCCGCAACAGCAGCATCAGCATCGCTGAGATCTGCTGCGGCAGTGCCGACGGTAGAATCATCTGCAAAAACAGCCCGATATTGGATAGCAAAAAGTCCAGCGTGACGATCAGCACAAGCCAACCGAGCGCCTCGAGTGCCGAGGCACGCAACACCACGGTCGCAATCAGCAGTCCCGGAAGCACGTCCATCAGCGTATCGTAGCTGCCCGCAAGCAACGCGTACAGCAGTTTCTTGAAAGCGCTTTCGGGCACCATAAACAAATAGTGACTGCTCATATCGGCTTCCAGCGGATTACCGAGATTGCGGAAGAACGCCATCACCGCTACGATCGCCGACGGCACGACCAGCAACGCCTCGGGACGGGTGTCGCCACCCTGCGTCAACCACAAGATCGCTACCGCCGCAAGCAGGAAAACGCCGAAATAGGTCATACACGTATTGGAAAACACCCACAGCTTGGCAAAGCGGTGGCGGTTGTACACGCCCTTATACAGGAACATTGCCGCCCCCTCACCGCGACGGAAAATATCCCGCCGCAGGCGTTTCGCACGATCCTTCTTGCGCTTGACCATCCCGCCGTCGTTTGCGGCGTTGAGTGTTGCCTGCACCTCGGCGGCGTGGCTGAGTGCATCCTCGTAGAAGTCTGCCTTCACACGCCACGCGAGCCACACGATGAGCGCACCGCACGCGATGGCGCCGATGGCACACAGCGCGACGGCAAGCACATTGCCCTCAATGGCGTAACCGATCACGCCTTTGAGCCAGCCCCACAGCGGGACATAGCGACTGCCCTCGCCGCCGTAAAGCCACAAAGCGGCATCCGGCAAGGTTATTCCCTTTACAACGCTCGCCGCATAGGTGACGACCAACAAGAGCCCCGCCAAACCAAGCACGGCAGGACGAATAGCACTGCGCACACGCGGATGGGTCGCTGTAAGCGTATAGGTCAGCACGCCGAGCAGCTTGCCGAGAAACAGCGTCAGCACCCAGCAAGCAAAGATCGCCAAGGCCATCCCCACGCTGAGACCGAGATTGAGCACCAAATTCGGTATCTGAAACAGCAGATACAGCGAGGCGACAAACTCCTTGCCCATCTGCAAAATCATACGGAACAGCAGCACCGACTGCGGCCTCATCGGCGCGGTAAACAGAAAATTGACATCCGGCATCAAAAAGATGTTGCTACCGTTCTTATCCCCGCCGTAGATGTTGGCGAGCAGAATGAGCAGAATCACTCCGCCCGCGATCGTCTCCAGCACCGCGAGCATCATCGCCGTGTCCTCGGGGGTCATCTCCTCCTCAATGATCTCCTCCTCGACGACGCTGTCGTCCTCTCCGATCAGCGAGCCGACCGTGCCGCCGACTAACCCACCGATCAAGCCGAACATCAACGCGATGGCAAACACCACCGCTACCCAAGTGCGAAACAGCTTCTTGATGCCGTTCTTGATCGTGTGGAGCATATAATAGCCAAGCAGACGCATATCAGTCGCCCTCCTGCTCGGTCAGCGCGAAAAAGAGCTGCTCCAGCGTGCGCCCCTGTGCCGCGAGCTCGCCCGCATCCACCGTGGCGAGCGCGCGTCCGTTCTGCATAATGATCGCCCGATCCCACAGATCGTCAACGCTGTCAATAATGTGCGTACTGATGAGCAGCGAGCAGCCCGCCGCGCGCATCTCGGTAAACATCGCCTTGAGTTCCTTGATCGCGTGGGGATCCAGCCCGATCATCGGCTCGTCAAACAGCACGTATTTCGGGCGGGGCAGCAGCGCGCAGCAAATGCTCAGCTTCTGCTGCATACCCTTGGACAGCTCGTCGCCGAATTTCTTCTTCTTATCCGTCAGCTCCATCCGATCGAGCAGTTCGCTTGCATAGTCCTTATAGTCCTTGAGCTTATACGCGCGCGCGATAAACTCCAGATGCTCCGCGACCGTCAGGTTCGGGTACAGCGCGGGCATCTCGGGCACGTACCCGAGCAGGCGTTTCGCCTCAACGCTTTTATTGGAAAGGTCATCGACGTACACCGCACCCTCGTATTTAAGAAAGCCCATAATGGATTTGAGTGCCGTGCTTTTGCCTGCGCCGTTCGGTCCGAGCATCACGGCGATCGAGCCGGGAGCGAGCGTGAACGACACGTCGTTATTCGCAAAAACCTTGCCGTATTTCTTAGTGAGATGTGCTACCTCTAACATAATGCCATCGCCTCCTGTGGTTTGGTAGTATAGTAACACTTTTTGCTTGTTATTGCAAGGGAAAGCATAATAAAGCAGCCCGACCGACGAAAATTCTCGTCGGTCGGGCAGGTTTCTTACAGCACCTTATAGCCCTGCTGTTCCACAGCGACTTTCAGGGTGTCCACAGGCACGTCTGTTGTCAGCGTGACGACCGCCGTGCCGCTCTCGTGGCTGACATCTGCCGCCGCGACGCCGTCGAGCGCCTCCAGTGCGGTCTTTACGCGTCCCGAGCAGTGCGGGCACATCATTCCCTCGATTTTCAGTGTGATCTCCATCGTTTTTTCCTCCGTTTCTATGGTTTCGCCGCGGCTCTTTCGCTCAAAGCGGAAAAAATTCAGCCTCAGCGCATTGGTGACAACGCAAACGCTCGACAGGCTCATCGCCGCCGCCCCGAACATCGGGTTGAGCTCCCAACCGAGCGCGGTGATAAACACGCCCGCCGCCAACGGGATGCCGATGACGTTATAGATAAACGCCCAGAACAGATTCTCGCGGATGTTGCGGATGGTGGCACGGCTCAGGCGAATCGCCGCGGCGACATCGGTCAGGCGGCTGTGCATCAGCACGAC
>JAZSHK010000059.1:0-4395 GCA_045533185.1 Acutalibacteraceae bacterium
TCAGTCGTCTTCCTTGCGCAGAGCGTAGCCCAGCGTTGCAAGCTTGGCCACAACTTCCTCAAGGGACTTTCTGCCCAGATTACGTACTTTCATCATATCGTCTTCGGTCTTGCTGATAAGATCCTCGACGGTGTTGATGCCGGCTCTCTTCAAGCAGTTGAACGAGCGGACGGAGAAGTCAAGCTCCTCGATCGTCATGCTCAGTACTGTCTGCTGCTTCTGATCGTCCTTCTCCACCATAATGGAGCCGTCGGCGTAGGTGTCGCCCGACAGATCGACAAACAGGTTGAGGTGCTCGGTGAGCACCTTCGCGCCCAGAGACACCGCCTCCTGCGCGCTGATGACGCCGTTGGTCCAGACCTCAAGCGTCAGCTTGTCGTAGTCGGTGATCTGGCCCACACGGGTGTTCTCCACGGTGTAGTTGACCTTCATCACGGGCGTGTAGATGGAATCCACCGGAATCACACCGATGACGGGGTTCATCAGCTGCTTGTTGCGGTCGGCGGGCACATAGCCGCGACCCTTATCCAAGGTCAGCTCCATAAACAGACGCGCACCCTCGCCCAGCGTGGCGATGTGCATATCGGGCACCAGAATCTCCACCTCGCTGTCGCACTTGATCGAGCCGGCGGTCACCTCACAGGGACCCTCCGCTTCGATGTACACGACCTTCGGACCCTCGCCGTTGATCTTGGCGATGAGGCCCTTTACGTTGAGGACGATCTCGGTGACATCTTCCTTGACGCCTTCAATGGTCGAAAACTCGTGGAGGATGCCGTCGATCTTGATAGAGGTGACTGCCACACCCGGAAGGGAAGACAGCAGTACACGACGCAGGCTGTTGCCGATGGTGGTTCCGTATCCCCGCTCCAGCGGCTCTACCACGAACTTGCCGTAGATGCCGTTGGACGCCAGATCCAGCGCTTCAATGCGGGGCTTCTCGATTTCGATCATGCAAAAACCCTCCTTTGTAACTGGCATAGGGCGCGTCGCCGATACGCGAGCGCTGCCCTTGCCGTATCAATCATTCGGTCAGACAGGATGTGTGCGACCCGATTAACGGGAGTACAACTCGACGATGAGCGTCTCTTCGATCGGCAGGTCGATATCCTCTCTCTTCGCCAGGGCGACGACCTTGGCTTCGGTCTTCTCCTTGTTGACCTCCAGCCACTGCGGAACAGGGCGGGAGCCGTTGGTCTCCACGATCGCCTTGAACTTGTCAAGAGCGGCGCGGCCCTCACGCAGGGTGATGACCATACCCGGCTTCACGAGGAAGGAGGGGATGTTCACGGTACGACCGTTGACAGCGAAATGCTTGTGACCGACAAGCTGACGGGCTTCCGCACGGGAGCTCGCGAGGCCCATACGATAGACAACGTTGTCCAGACGGGATTCGAGCAGGGTGAGCAGGTTTTCACCGGTCGGGCCGGCCATCTTCTCCGCGAGAGCGAAGTAGTGGCGGAACTGACCCTCCAGCACACCGTAGTAGCGCTTAGCGAACTGCTTGGTACGCAGCTGTTTGCCGTACTCGGACGCCTTCTTGTTGCGCGCCTGACCGTGCTGGCCGGGGGCATAGGAACGGCGGTCGATGGCGCACTTGCCGGTATAGCAGCGTTCGCCCTTCAAAAACAGTTTCTGTCCTTCACGGCGGCAAAGTTTGCACACCGCACCAGTATATCTAGCCATTTGGTTACACCTCCAGTTGGATTAGACGCGTCTTCTCTTGGGAGGACGGCATCCGTTGTGGGGGACGGGGGTCACGTCTTTGATCATCGTGACTTCCAGTCCGGCGGCCTGCAGGGCGCGGATCGCGGCTTCACGGCCGGCGCCGGGGCCCTTAACATATACCTCAACGGTCTTCAGGCCATGCTCCATAGCGGCCTTTGCAGCGGTCTCGGCAGCAGTCTGAGCAGCGAAGGGAGTGGACTTGCGGGAACCGCGGAAGCCCAGCTCACCCGCAGAAGCCCAGGACAGAGCGTTGCCCTGCAGATCGGTGACGGTGACAATGGTGTTGTTGAACGTGGACTGGATATGCGCGGCGCCACGCTCAATGTTCTTGCGTTCTTTGCGGCGACGGGGAGCACCCTTGCGCGCAGTTGTTTTGGCAGCAGCCATTTACAATCCCTCCTGCTTACTTCTTCTTGTTGGCGATGGTCTTCTTCGGGCCCTTACGGGTACGCGCATTGGTCTTGGAGCGCTGACCGCGCACCGGCAGACCCTTGCGGTGACGAAGACCGCGGTAGCTACCGATCTCGATGAGGCGCTTGATGTCAAACGCAACGTTACGGCGCAGGTCGCCCTCCACCGTGCAGTTGTGGTCGATATACTCGCGCAGTTTGGAAACTTCGTCCTCGGTCAGATCCCGCACACGGGTGTCGGGGTTGATGCCGGTGGCTGCCAGAATATCCGTGGCAGTCTTACGGCCGATACCGAAGATGTAGGTCAAGCCGATCTCCACACGCTTGTCGCGGGGCAGGTCGACACCAGCAATACGTGCCATAGTTAATCCTTCCTTTCCGTTGCGTCGGCATTAGCCCTGACGCTGCTTGTGCTTCGGTTTTTCGCAGTTGACCATCACGCGACCCTTGCGCTTGATGACCTTGCATTTTTCGCAGATTTTCTTCACAGAAGGTCTGACTTTCATAAAGAATACCTCCTTCCGCGTGATTACGCGGTTCATTTGGACTTGGGGGTTGTGACCCCGCTTCTTACTTTGTACGCCAAGTGATACGGCCCTTGGTCAGATCGTAGGGGCTCATCTCGACGGTGACCTTGTCACCGGGCAGGATGCGGATGTAGTTCATACGCAGCTTACCGGAGATGTGCGCGAGGATCTTGTGGCCGTTGGCCAGCTCTACCTGAAAGGTCGCGTTGGGCAGCGCCTCAACAACGACACCTTCCAATTCGATCACATCGTCTTTCGACATAGTTATTAACCTCCCTCAATGTGCGTGGCACTTGCGGCTGCCATATCTTGCAGCCACGGTCGTTTGTTACCGCAGCTTGCCTTCGGGGTCGGTCATAATGACGGGCCCGTTCGGCGTGATCGCTACCGTATGCTCGAAGTGCGCGGACAAACGGCCGTCCTTCGTCACCGTTGTCCAGCCGTCCCCGAGTATGCTCACCTCGTGGGTGCCGGCGTTGACCATAGGCTCAATGGCTAAGGTCATCCCGGGCAGCAGCTTCTGGCCGCGTCCGGGTGTACCGAAATTGGGTACGCTGGGGTCTTCGTGTAGATCCGTGCCTACTCCGTGGCCGACGAACTGCCGTACCACCGAGTAACCACGCATCTCGACATACCGCTGTACCGCGGCGCCGATGTCCCCGACGCGGTTGCCTGCCTGAGCGGCCTTGATGCCCTCGTACAGACTCTCGCGCGTGGCGTCCATCAACGCCTGTGCTTCCCGCGACACCTTGCCCGCCGCAAAGGTGGCGGCGTTGTCGCCGTTGAAGCCGTTTATTGCCGCGCCGCAATCAATGCTGACGATATCGCCCTCTTTGATGACGTAGCGGCCGGGTATGCCGTGGATGACGGTCGCGTTGACCGATATGCAGGCGCTCGCGGGAAATCCGCCGTAGCCGAGGAAGTTGGGCTTGGCTCCCATACTCTCGATGTACTGACGGATGATGCGGTCGATCTCGCCGGTGGTGACACCGGGCTGTACCGCCTCGCCGCCGAGCTTCAATGCTCTTGCCGAGATGACACACGCCTCTCGCATAAGGGCGAGGTCTCGGCTGCTCTTAATGCTGATCATACGCTTAGGCCTTTAGCTGCTCGAGCGTCTTTTCCGCGATCTCTTGGATGCCCATTTGGCCATCCATCACCAGCAGCTTGCCGGCGGCGGCATAATAATCTCTGAGCGGCTCGGTCTGCGCGTGATACACACTCAGACGCTCCTGCACGGTCTCGGGTTGGTCGTCCTTGCGCTGAACAAGGGTGCTGCCGCAACGGTCGCACACGCCGTCCACACGAGGCTTCTTGGTCTCGATGTGGTAGGTGTTGCCGCAGTCGAGGCATACACGGCGACCCGATACACGTCGGGCGATGACCTCGTCGGGGACGTTGATGTCCACCACACGGTCGATGGTCACGCCCATACGGTCAAGTGCCTCGGCCTGAGGAATGGTGCGGGGAAAGCCGTCGAGGATAAAGCCGTTCTTGCAGTCGTCCTGACGCAGACGCTCATCGACGATGCCGATGACCACCTCGTCGGGGACCAGCTGGCCCGCCTCGATGTAGGCTTTCGCCTTCAGCCCCATCTCAGTGCCGCTTTTCAGCGCTTCACGGATCATATTGCCCGTGGAAATGGTAGGAATGTTAAGGCTTTCGCAGAGGATCTCCGCCTGCGTGCCCTTACCGGCGCCGGGGGCGCCTAACAGAATGAGGTTCATAGA